>NZ_JBJMBA010000032.1:0-96952 GCF_045799135.1 Weissella sp. MSCH1
AACCGTGTCGGGAGCAGCCTTCGAACTCTGTACAGGCTTACATCCAAATTGGATTATCGTACGTCCTCGAAGTAACCGATGCTAATGACCGCAAGAGATGTCAAATCATGACTAAAGTGTTTATCTCTTAAATTGATACGTTTTGTTATCTTGCGTCATTACTGTGACACGCCCGCATGGATGTTGGTAGGTAGAGAGATGATAGAGGTTGAAATGAATTCTTCCTGCAATTCAATTACCTGCCTTTCCTTTGGTACATGATTATAATAACACTCGATGTAAGCGCTTGCAATTAAAAACCCTTGGTTATTTTGTGACGAATTACAGCGGATGGAGAATGTTCCGCAATTCGGGTTTCGCGCGGTATAATGAAGTTACTATTAATAAATTCGGAGACGCGCCATGCTTAGTGAACTAAAATCAGAAATTTTACATGAGGTTATCTTGCGCCGTCCAGACGACAGTCACAAAGGCAATTTTGGCCGGGTGCTGTTAATTGGCGGTAACATTCAATATGGTGGGGCTATTTTGATGGCCACACAGGCGACAGTTGGATCAGGTGCTGGTTTGACAACCGTGGCCACGGATTTAATTAACTTAACAGCATTGCGTTCTCGTACACCAGAAGCGATGTTCGTGGATTGGCGTAATGATGAGCAATTGACAACAGCCATTCAAACGAACGATGTGATTTTGATTGGGCCTGGCTTGGGCACGGATGAATTTGCGACGCAACTGGTGCGTAAGGTGTTGACATCAGTTAGCAAGGACCAAATTTTAATCGCTGACGGATCAGCACTAACGGTGATGGCCGAGCACAATCTGACATTCCCCCGCGATACTTTCACGGTTGCAACACCACATCAAATGGAGTGGGCCCGCTTGAGTGGTGTCCAACTCAATTACCAAGACAATCACCAGCTGAATGAAGTTCAACGACAGATTTTGAACCTAAATGTCTTAGTACTTAAGCAACACCATACACTCATTTATACCGAGACTGAGCAAAAGCAACTTCAAATTGGTGGGGCTTACCAGGCGACTGGGGGAATGGGTGATGTGTTGGCTGGAATTGTGGCTGGTTTTGCCGGTCAATTCAAAGCTAATACGACTAAAGCCGTTGAGGCGGCGGTATACGCGCATTCAGCTATTGCCCAAGAGATGGCCGGACACAGTTATGTGGTGAAGCCAACATTTATTGCGGATTCTTTGCCAAACTACATGGCACGCATTCAATCCAACTTATAGACAAAAAAATACCGTCACTCGCAACTGAGTGGCGGTATTTTGATTAACCGATTGAAATTACTTGTGACGAGCCTCAATTTCGTGGTTCATCTTGTTAACTTCTTCGTCAGTCAATGGGTACTTCATGATGACCAAGATAGCAAGTACAGCCATGATAATTGGCAACCAGATCATTGACCATTGCAATCCCATCAAAGCGGCAGCAGATTGAACCTTCTTAGTACCATCGAAGCCAGTAGCGGCATTGATGTAACCAGGAATGATACCACCCAAAGCCAAACCAATCTTGAAGAACAAGCCCATGATGGCGTTGATGATACCAGCAACACGCTTACCAGAAGTGTATTCACCGTATGAGACAACTTCAGGAACCAATGACCAAATGAATCCAGTGGCTGAAGTCAATCCCCATTGTTGCAAGAAACGTCCGATGTAACCCAAAGCAATGTTTTCAGGTGACTTCGTCCAAATCCACAAGACAATTGATCCGACCATGAAGATGGCTAGGAACAGAGCAAAGAATTGCTTCTTACCAACCTTGGCACGAATCTTAGGCCAAAGGAAGACCAAGAAGATTCCAGGAATTGATCCAAGCAATGAGATTGAACCGTTCCATTCTGAGTGACCAATGTTGTATTGCAAGAAGAATGGCCATACTGTGTTTCCGAAGAACATAAATGTAAAGCCGACCAAGAAGAACAATCCCAAGATTCGCAAAGGCTTGTTACGCTTCAATTCAGCGAACAAGTCTGAGTACTTTACTTCAGGCTCATCTTCAGCAGGCAAAACACGTTCCTTCGTCTTAGCGTACGTTACCATCAAAGCGATGAATCCGATGACCATGTAGACGGCATAAACCTTGAACCAAGCGCCAGCAGATTGTGCTGATGAGTAGTCACCCAAGTTCATGTGGATACCGAACATTCCGATATCCTTTGATGAACGGTCAACTGATGTTGCCAATTGCACGAAGATAGGGAAGCATGTGTAAACCAACAAGTTTGCGATGTTAGCCAACGTCATACGAACCGTTGTCAACTTGGCAATTTCATCGTTATCACGTGTCAATGATGCGTTCAAGGCACCGTATGGAATGTTAACGAATGAGTAAACCATGGCTGTTGCCATATATGACAAGAAGGCATATGGCACCTTGAAAGCAGGGAACCATTGACCAACTGGCAAGAACAAGCAGGCAGCCAAGATAACTAGCGGAATACCGAAGTTACGAAGGTATGGCAAGTACTTACCACCCTTAGGATGTGCTTTGTCGACTGTGGCACCAACCCAAGGATCCCACACAACGTTGATCCAACGAACGACCAAGAAAATAGTGGCACCAGCCGCAGCTGAAATACCGTTAACAGTTGTCAGGAAGAATAGCAAGAATCCACCAACAGTACCGAAAACCAAGTTTTGGGCAAAATCACCCAAACCATAGGCAATACGATCCATTAATGTCAACTTAGCAAATTCGTCCTTTTTAACAGATTGCGTATTTGCATCCATAAGAACAAACCCCTCAAAATATAGAAATGTAATTGCTTAATGCATGCTCATAATATCACTAAAAAATACGAAAAAGCCGGAATTTACAAAGCGTTCTGTAAGCGTTCACATTTTAGCTGTTCTATGATGAAAATAAGACTATCAAAAGGGAAGTTGACCAGGCGAATCATGATTAAATTCTGCAAAGATTTGTAAAATGGCGTATAATTACAACCAATATGACAGTGGAGGTCAATGAGATATGACAACGCAATGGCGTGCAGAAGCATTGAAGTATGAAGATGCATTGTTGACTGACTTGAAGGAAATGTTGGCCATCAAGTCAGTTCGTGATGATGAGGCAGCGACTGAGGACGCACCTTTGGGACCTGGTCCTAAGGAAGCTTTGCTAAAGTTCGAAGAATTCGCAAAGCGTGACGGTTTCCGTGTTGGTAACTACAAGAACTTGGTTGCCTATGCAGAATTGGGACCTGAAGACGCTGACGAAACAGTTGCCATTATTGGTCACTTGGATGTTATGCCAGCTGGTGACGGTTGGACAAAGGATCCATGGTCACCAGTTATCGAAGACGGCCGTTTGTATGCGCGTGGTGCATCAGACGACAAGGGACCTTCATTTACGGCTTACTACGCAATGAAGATGATCAAGGACTTGAACTTGGACTTGAAGCGCAAGCTAGTTTTGGTGATGGGAATTGATGAAGAGTCTGACTGGACTGGTATGGATGACTTCTTTGAGGAGTATGGTATGCCAACGATGGGATTCTCACCTGACGCTGAGTTCCCAATTATCAACGGTGAGAAGGGTAACGTTTCAATCGTAACGCGCTTTGCTGGTACGCAAGGTGGTTCATTGAAGTTGGTTTCATTCTCAGCTGGTTCACGTCCAAACATGGTACCTGGAACTGCTGTTGCCGTTGTTGAGGCTGCAGATACGGCTGCTTTGGTTTCAGCTATGGATGCTTACTTGGCCGCTGAAAAGCGTGTTAAGGGTGAAGCTAAGGTTGATGGTAACCAAGTAACGTTTACTTTCTATGGAAAGCAAGTTCACGGTGCGATGCCTGAAACCGGTGAAAACGCCGGTACTTACTTGGCTAACTTCTTGCAAGACCAAGACTTTGGCGGTAACGCTAAGGGCTTCTTGACGTTCTTGGGAACGCAATTGCACGATGACACGGTTGCTGAGAAGATTGGTGCAAAGACGCACGACGATTTGATGCACGACTTGTCAATGAACGTTGGTATCCAACGCTTTACTGATGGCGAAGATGGCTTTGTAAATGCTAACTTCCGTTACCCACAAAACACAACGGCTGAAGAAATTGAAGGTCACGTAGCGGCATCATTGCCTGCTGGTTTTGATGCAACGGCCAAGCAAGAAGGTCACGCACAAGTGCCTCACTACGTACCTGGTGATGATCCACTAGTTAAGACGTTGTTGCAAGTTTACCGTGAGCAAACAGGTTTGCCAGCAGGTGAGCAAGTTATCGGTGGTGGTACGTTTGGACGTTTGTTGAAGCGTGGTGTTGCCTTTGGAGCAATGTTCGAAGGTGTGCCTGACACGATGCACCAAGCTGACGAATTCTACCCAGTGTCAGATTTGACACGTGCGATGGCTATTTTCGGACAATCAATGTACGAATTGGCTAACGTTGAAGATTAATAACAATAAAAACCGCAATGACGACAAAATCATTGCGGTTTTTATTAGTTATTCAAAAATTAATGACTAAGAATGTCACGTTCACGGTCGGCTTGACGTCGGCGGATTGCGTAGTAGGCAATAATCCAAGAAGCTAAAGCAACTGAAAATGTTGTGATTGCAACCGGGCCCCAGTTCATTTGGTAAGCACTAGGCGGCAACATGTCGTCAGCCATTTGACCAGCGCGGACAGCCACCTCATGAATTGCTGTGGCTGCTGTGGTTGGCTCTTGCGCAACGGTATTAGCTTGGCTTTCTGACGGTGTGCCAAGGGTGGCTGCTTCATGCGTTGAGGCAGTTGTAACAGCCGCTTTAACTGTTGAGCTAGCCATTTCTTGTGCCGTTTGGTTTGTTGTTGGTGCGACATCGGTTGGCTCTTGCGCAACTGATGTGGTCTGCGCAACTGGCTGTGCAGTTTCTGCATCACTACTGTTAACAGCGGTAACTGGTTGATTTGTAGTTTGACTAGTTGTGACTGTCGTTGGTGCAGTGACCGAAGCGCGCTGTGTAGTGGCGCTTGCTGTTCGATAAGTTGTGGCAGTCCGTGCGTCAGACGTTTTACTAGTCGTGACCTTTTGTGTTTGGGTAACGGATTGGTCAGTAATAGGTTGGACCGGTGTTTCTGAAGTTGTCACCTTATTAGCCAAGTCGGTTTCAGTTGGCGTTGTGGCTTGCCCAACTGACTCTGACGAAACGACTTCACTGGCCTTGTTACTATCAGAAGTGTTGCTTTCAGTGGGTGTTTCGGTAACAGGGGACACATAATCGGTAATTGTTTCTTCAGGTAATACGACCGGTGTGTTTGGTACGCACGCCTCTAACGTTTCTGGCGTAGCAGTTGTTTCATTGGCCGTGCTGGCTTCTTCTTCAGACTTGGCTGATGCTGGTAAAACAATTGGTGTGGCTGGCGTTGATTCATCTATCGTTGGCGTGCTTGTCGCAGAGTCTGCGGTATCGCCACTAACGACACTGACGGATGATGATACTGTTGCGGGGGTTGCCGTGTCATCAGCAAACACAGGGGTAGCGAATAAGACGCTAGCCAATAAAATGGATGCTGTTAACAAACTTGATTTTTGAATCGCCATGTCACAATTGCCTCACTTTCTAAACGAGATATTACCTTATAATAGTACTCTTTTCTTCCTTGTTTGTGAGCGGAATACACAAACTTCGTGCAAACTGTTCACAATAAATTCACAAACTAAGCGCGTTGCGTTTTGAAGTTCTGTTTAAGGCACGATATGTTACAATTATGTGACAATGAAAACGATGGTATCGGAGGAAATAACGATGCAAACTAAGAAAATTATAACGACGACGTTGCTAGCAACTGCCTTGCTAGGGGCGTCAACGGTGACTGCGACCGTTCTGGTGCAACCGAACGTTGTGCAAGCAGCAACAACGAATGTGCAAACACGGGCCTTGTCAAAGTCGTATGTTGTTTATGGGGCTGGGGCCTCAGATCAAAGTGCTCTTGCAACAACACTTGGTGTGACAGACAGTTATGAAAAACTAACTACAACCGGGGCTGACGCATCATATATTGGCCTTTCGGGAGTGGCAGATAGTGCGATGATTAGTTCTGTTGCCATTGCACCGGCTGAACCTGGTACGGGCACATTGGTAAACATTAAGAACTTTGATGGTAAGGATAATATTACGCAAGTGACCTCACAACAGTATGCGATGGCAGCCACGATGGCCGGTGTAAAAGATGTGATTATTACGGTAACAGCCAACCAACAAGTTTCTGGGCAAGCAGCCTTGGCTGGTGTTTATAAGGCTTTGGATACAGATGGGATTGCGCTGAACGAACAAAATACGTCTGCAGCTAATAACATGCTAGCCGCTACGACGGATGCCGTGAATGATAACAAAGACGATAAGGCCTACCCAGGTAAGTTAACGTCAGCGGTAACGAACACAGCTAGCGAACTGGCTGAGAAAAAGCAAGACGGACAAAACATTACAATTAATATTGCAGTTGATCAATTAAATATTAACTTGGATAAGCAAGGTATTGCCGAAAAGACGTCTGATACGGCGGTACAAACGATGGCGCAAGCGTTGGTAGGGGTTGCAGACGCACCTATTTCTGACTCATCTACCTTCGTTGATAATGCTAAGAGCCTATCAAATAAGCTTGAAAACTCAGCTGGAGATGCGATGGCTAAGGCGAAGGATTTTGCGAATTCAGAGGATGTTAAGCAAGCCGCTAATTGGTTCGTCACGAACATTTGGAATCCAATTGTTAACTTTTTCAAGGGTTTATTGAATAAGTAATGATTTTTGTCAGACTTCACACTATCTTCGAAACTTTTGCACACGTCACCAACTTACAACTCGTATGATAGTGGCAGAAAGATAGATGGGGAGGACACGTGAATGAGTGCAGTTGTGATTTATGACAGTCACTACGGGCATACTGAAAAATATGCCCGCTGGATTGCAAATGAGTTGCAGGTTAGTTTGTATCGCCTAGATGAAATCGGCGCGTTGGATTTAACGACGTACGATACGATTGTTTTTGGTGGCCCAGTATTTCATGGCCGCGTTAAAATTGCTAACCTAGTCAATACACTGATTCCGGCGCTGTATGATAAGCATATTTTGTTGTTCACGGTGGGCCTCCATCCGATTGATGCGACTTATTTTAAACACATTTGTGTTGATAATTTTAATTACCTTGTCCAACAGTATGCTGATTTCTTTCAGCTACGGGGGGCGACAAACCATGACAAAATGGGGCGTTGGCATCGACTATCGGTGTGGTGGATTAAAAAGATTGGTCGCGCGATTGCGGAAGAACACGTGAAAGAATTAGAGGAAACGACAACAAATCAAATTGATTTAGTGGGTCGTTATCGTCAATTAGTGCAACCGATTGTCGATCGGGTTCGCTTTTATGAAAAACAAGCTTCATTAGAATAATTAACCTAAAAAGGACTAGTGCAGAGATTTCTGGGCTAGTCCTTTTGGGTTAAAGCGGGTAACCTGACCAGTGTGCGTACATGGTATGATAGGAACAGTTGGTTGTGCTGGTAGAGAACACCATGACTAACTGTGATAATGGGGACTAGAAAGTTTGGAGGGATGGACCATGGATCAATTACGATTGACAACCTTAAGTCCAGTGACAATTACAAGTTATGCCACGATTGATTCAACTAATACTGCTGCAAAACGGCTGATTGATAATACACAATTAAAGGCGCCAGTAGCGATTGTGGCAGATGAACAAACGGCAGGGTATGGTCGGCATGGTCGGCAGTATTTTTCGCCAGATCAAGTTGGTATTTATCTAACTTTGGTTTGGCCAGTGGCTGATAGTCGAACACTCAACCCTGGTCAGGTGACAACCAGCGTGGCGGTGGCAGCTGCCACTGCATTGTCAGTTGAATTGGGTGTGCAAGTTGGTATTAAATGGGTCAATGATTTGTACTATCAACATAAAAAGGTGGCCGGTATTTTAGTTGAATCGGTCGGTAATCATTTGATTATTGGCATCGGTTTGAATATTAACCCAACCGATTATCCGGTTGACATCCAAGCAAAGGCCGGTGCGTTAACTGATCAACAAGTTGATCGGGAACAGCTGGTGGCATCGTTATTAAATTATTTCGTTCGCTATTTTTCGTTAGATGCCCGTGATGTGATGCGCGACTATCGCAAATTATCACTCGTAATCGGTCAACAGGTTGAGCTGGTTGTTGGTAAGCAAACCATCCAGGGGCGTGTTCAAGATGTGCTGGATGATGGTGGCTTGTTTGTGCAAACAGCCGCTGGCCCACAAACTTTCTATTCTGGTGAAATCACGAAATTAAATATGACAGGATGGACTATTTCATGAAAACACGACAGCTTGTGTTGGCAGCCGTCTTTGCAGCAATGATTGCGGTATTGGCGCCGTTGTCAATTCCAACGGGGATTGTGCCGTTAACCCTACAAACGATGATTGTGCCGTTAGTTGCATCGGTGACATTACTACCAATTTCGTTGTCGGCCGTGGCAGTTTACTTACTGCTAGGGGTGGTCGGGATGCCTGTATTTGCAGGATGGACCTCTGGTGTTGGTATCGTTATTGGGCCAACGGGTGGCTACCTTATTGGCATGCTTCTGTTCCCGCTTATTATTGGGTGGGGAATCAAGTTGAGCGCCAAGTGGTATGCGTTGACAGCGTGGAACTTAATTGCAGCGTTTTTGCAGTTGGGATTCGGTACGGTTTGGTTGGCAGTAGCAGCTAAGATGCCGTTGGCGAATGCAATGGCTACCGGATTGGTGGCCTTCATCATTCCAACTTTAATCAAAGTTGTCATTGTTGTTGCTTTGGCGACGATGATTGGTCGGGTGATGCGTCTCCCAATCGGTAAGGAATATTAACGTTTTACCCCGAACTTAAGCCAACTTAAGTTCGGGGTTTTATAATGGAAATAATTAAGTTTAAAGAGAGTCGTTAAAACCCATGAATCGTAAAGTATTTGTGCTAACTGGAAATACCGGTACTGGCAAAACCACTGTTGCAAATTACCTCAATGAATTCTTTGAAATGCCAAAAGTTATTACACACACAACTCGAGCACCACGCGAAGGTGAAGTTGATCAAGTTGATTATTATTTTGAAACTGAAGCAAGTTTTAAACAAAATCATTACTTAGAGAGTGTGACGTATTCAAATTATCACTATGGGTCATCCCACGAAGGATTAGCTAGGGCGTGGGAGAAGAATCCATTCATTACCATCGTGTTGGATACGGCTGGCGCGATGACATATGCGCAAGAATTGGGTGACGAGGCAGTTATTATCTATCTCACTGTTAGCGAAGAAAATGATTTGTTAACGCGTTTAGAAAAGCGTGGGGATGATGTAACCGCGGTTAAGGAGCGTTTAGCCAGTCAAGAATATCAACGCGATGCCGCATTGCCTGATGCGTTACGCGGCGTTGCCCACGTCGTGATTAATGATGATTGGGAAACCACC
The DNA here is from genome assembly GCF_045799135.1 of Weissella sp. MSCH1. Taxonomy (NCBI): domain Bacteria; kingdom Bacillati; phylum Bacillota; class Bacilli; order Lactobacillales; family Lactobacillaceae; genus Weissella; species Weissella sp. MSCH1. Next base: position 9,441 of record NZ_JBJMBA010000032.1, read on the forward strand.
AAAGAAGAAATCAATCAAATTGTTAAGCAAGTTGTCCAAGAATAATTGGCCACGGTAGGAGGAGCATTATGGCATATCGAACACCACCCGTTATCACGCCGGTTGCACTAGTTTCAATTATTTTGGCGTTGAGTGCAGCTAACGCAATTGTTAATGTTTCAACGAATACATCGAATGGTGCAAAAATTTCGTCAAGCGTCGTGTCATCATCGACATCAACAAGTGCACCAGCTAAGTCTGAAGAAAGTAAGTCCGCTGACACTGCTGAAACGTCGACGAGTCGGGTTGTCAGTGATAGTCAGACAGACTCGTCTGCCACAACAGAGTCGACTCGTAAACAAGAGGAGTCGTCATCAGCAAGTACGGCGTCAACAAATAAAGACACGACTGATAGTCGAGTGAGTTCGTCGAGTGTTTCAAGTCGCCCGGCAAGCAGTTCAAGTGCCGTCACGTCGAGTGCTTCAAGTGCCCCGGCCTCAAGCGCAACGAGTTCATCAACGGCTAGTTCAACTGCGCCAGCAACGACACCATCGACAGCAAACGGAGGTGCAACAAACTAATGCTGACTATTTTAGATTTGTTAAACCACTATCTGGGGTTCTTTAATGTTAATACCAAGTGGAAAGGGCAAGTATATTCAATTTTGGCCACAGCGGGAGACTTTTATGTCTTGTACTTGGGCGTAAAGCACATTGAAAATGGGGCCTACCTTCGTGGGGTAGTATTGATGCTCGCCTTCATTGTGATTGCCTATTTTGCGGTTCTGAATATGGTGTACTACTACACGAAGAAAACGGTGAAGTGGGATATTTCGCCAAAGATTGAAAAGGTTTTGGGTGGCCAGCCTGCTGAGGAAAGTCAGACTACTAAAGCAGCAATGCCTTATGTACCAGCAAACGGATTATACGCCAAGGAAAATGTGTTACCAGCAACGGCAATTTCTGACGCTGATATGCAAGCAGAATTAACGAAAGTTGCCGAGCAGTTACAAGCTAGTGGGATGTTCCAACAAGACTATAACGGCATGTCAGAGACTGATCAGTTAGCCTATTTGGCGGCTGGTAACGAGGTCATCTATGCTAATCATCCGGGGACACCATTGCCATACTTCCGCTTGGAGCATGAGCGTGGTGGCTTGGCCGTTTACGGTGGCTTGAACGAGATGTTTGCGCAGCGCGTTGCCAGGATTAAAACGGTTGGGCTGCAACCAGTTGAGTTAGCCCTCGAAAATTATGATTTGTTTATTGCATCGGCGGTAATTACGGGTGGTGTTGGCCATGCACGTGGTCGCGTAAACCTACAAGAAACAACGAAGCCTTATCAACTAGCCGTTGAGCTAGCTTATAAGCAAAAGTAAGTCTGTCAGGTGATTGTCAAGAAACCTGACAAGATAATTGACACCGGTCTTACTTACAGACTATTATTAAACATAGCGACCCGTCACGAAAAATCGCGACGGGTCATTTTATATTGAATGATGATTTTTGAGGAAATTGTCAATAAGGAGGAACACCATTATGTCGATGATCGAATTTAAGGACGTCGAAAAGTACTATGGAGATTTCCATGCTTTGAAGGATATTAACCTTGACGTGGAAGCTGGTGAAACGGTCGTTTTGCTTGGCCCATCTGGTTCAGGAAAATCAACGTTGATTCGCACCGTAAATGGTTTGGAGCCTGTTCAAGAAGGCCAATTAATTGTTAACGGTCAAGACTTGGCTAACCCACAAACTGATATGAACCGTACGCGTAAGAATGTTGGCATGGTTTTCCAACACTTTAACTTGTATGCGAACAAGACGGTTTTGGAAAACATTATGTTGGCCCCACGTTTGGTATTGAAGCGTGATGAAGCAGAAAACAAGAAGATTGCAATGGAATTGTTGGAGCGAGTTGGTCTTGCTGACAAGGCTGACAAGATGCCTTCAACGCTTTCAGGTGGGCAACAACAACGTATTGCGATTGCACGTTCATTGGCAATGAAGCCAAAGGCCTTGTTGTTTGATGAACCAACGTCAGCTTTGGACCCAGAAATGGTTAACGACGTTTTGAAGATTATGCGCGAAATCGCGGCAGATTCAAGTATGACAATGTTGGTTGTGACACACGAAATGGGCTTTGCTAAGCAAGTTGCCGATCGTGTTATTTTTATGGCAGATGGTCAAATTTTGGAAGATTCTCCTACCGAAGAATTCTTTGCAAATCCTAAGGAGCCACGTGCACGTCAATTCTTGTCACAAATCATTCACTAGGAGGTGCGGAGTATGAGTCGCAAGTTTAAGCGTACTTGGCGTGCGGTTCTTGCTGGTGCCGCCGTCGCTTTGCTAGCAGGGAGTGTGGTTGCCACCCCAGTGCATGCCAGCGATAAGAAAAACGAAGCTTACAATCGTATCATGAAGTCAGACAAGATGGTCTGGGGTGTTAAGGGTGATACAAAGTTAATGGGCTTGATGAACATCAAGACTGGTAAGTTGGAAGGCTTCGACGTTGATATGGCGAAGCAAATTACGAAGCGTGTTAATCCAAAAGCGAAGGTTGAATTGACGCAAATTACATCTGGAACACGTATTCCGATGTTGTTGAACGGTAATATTGATGCGATTATTGCTACGATGTCAATTACGCCAGATCGTGAGAAGGTTGTTGATTTTTCAAAGCCTTACTTTAATGCTGGGCAAGCTATCTTGGTTAAAAAGGGTAGTGGCATTAAGGATATCTACGATTTGAACAAGCCGGGAGCACGTATTTTGGCCGTTGCTGGTTCGACGTCAGCGGTGGTTGTTAAGAAGTTCGCGCCTAAGGCTAAGGTTGTTGCTTTGTCTGATTATGCAACTGCTTTAACAGCATTAAAGGCCGGTCAAGGAGATGCATTGACGACTGATAATGGTATCTTGTATGGTATGGCGGCCGGCTCGAAGAGTTTGGAAGTTGTCGGTGGTCCCTTTACTAAGGAACCATATGGCGTTGCTATGGATGAAAACAACCCTAAGTTAGTCAAGGCTGTTAATAAGGCGATTGATGATATCAAATCAGACGGGACTTACGCCAAGCTAGCCAAGAAGTGGTTCGCTGGTGTTAAGGGAATGGATTGGAAGGAGTTGGCTAAGTAATGTTGTCATTATTTCAAACACACGCTCATGACTTCCTAACTGGATTTGGTTGGACAATCGCCTCGTCAGTGTTGGCATTGATTGGTTCACTGATTCTGGGAACTGTTTTTGCTTTGATGGAAGTTGTGCCAAATAAGGCGGCCAATATTATTGGGCGTATTTATATTGAAGTACTTCGTAATATTCCATTGTTGGTTATTACGATGTTCTTCTATGTGGTAATTGCAAACGTTGTAAAAATTAGCGGGTTTGCAGCTGGAACGTTGGGACTAACACTATATACGTCAGCCTTTATTGCTGAGACAGTGCGCGCGGGAATTAACGCTGTGCCACATGGTCAATTGGAGGGTGCACTTTCCAATGGCTTGTCTTGGTGGCAAGGAATGCGTTACGTGGTATTGCCACAGGCGTTTAAGCTGGTTATTCCACCACTTGGAAACCAATTTATTAATTTGATTAAGAACTCATCAGTGCTAGCTTTCGTGGCCGGCATGGATTTGATGTACCAAGCAAATATGATTTCGCAAGAAACATTTGATACGTTTGGGCCATTTATCATCGTTGCTATCTTCTATTTGATTTTGACGATGCCAATGAGTTACTACATGCGCTACTTGGAAACCAAGTTGAATAAGGAGGGATAATCATGGCAGAATTCTTATCAGCGTTCTCATGGATTAACATCCGCTTCTTGTTGATGGGACTATGGGTCACTATCGAAGTAGCGGTTGTCTCGGTCATTTTGAGTTTTATTATTGGTTCATTACTTGGGGTTATCCGTTACGTCAAGATTCCATATCTATCACGCATTGTTGGTTTTATCATTGACGTGATTCGTAACCTACCACTGTTGTTGATTATCTTCTTTACGTACTTTGCATTGCCAAAGATTGGCATTCACTTGGGCGTTATGACGTCAACGATTTTCGCATTGACGATTTTTGAGTCAGCGATGTTGGCAGAAGTTATTCGATCAGGAATTGTCGCCGTACCAAAGGGGCAATTAGAAGGTGCTTTGTCGAACGGATTGAGCTTTAAGCAAGCCTTGTGGCACATTATTTTGCCACAGGCTTACAAGAAGATGATTCCACCAATCGTGTCACAATTTGTGTCATTGATTAAGGATACGTCTTTGGCAACGATTATCATGTTGCCAGAAGTGACATACCGTGCACAAATCATTTATGCGCAAGAGCCAAATGCCATTGTGGCGATGTTCTTCGCATTGGCCGTGTTGTACTTCGCGTTGAATTACGTGATTTCAAAGATTGGTCGTATTTTGGACCGTCGAATGGCAGCTTAATTTAAACTGACTAAACCACCAGTACTTTTGTGCTGGTGGTTTTTTGTTGTGTTGGTGTGTGTCGTGCTATCGCACGAGACATGAGTGTGGGGGAGTGGCTCCGACAAAGATGACAGCTGGGAAACTTCGCCGGCGCGAGCACCGGCTAGCACCCAACTAATGGGATTAAGAATCTGGGTCCGTACGTCTTATCTAACCGGCGGTCGGCCGAACTTGTGAGTTCCCCAGCTGTCATCGCTACGCCACTCCCCCACACTCATGTCGGCAGCCGAGCGGTTTTAGATTATTTGTGAGACGCAAAGCAGAACCGGTTAACAGTAAGAAAAATGCGGATGGTTTCCTGGTTTTTTTGCCTGTAAATGAGTGAAACTCTCATTTTAAGAAACGTAGAAAAACGCATGGTTTAAACGTTTTAATGGCTCGTGTTCAAATTTAGTTCACAGTTTGTATTAAAAAATGGCGTTGCTTCTCATTTTTGTCCAGGCTATGATACTAAACATTGAAAGGCATTATTTACTATTTTCGAAATGGGGAGTTTTTTATGAATAAGGTATTGAAGACATCAGCATTGTTGTCGACAGCGTTGATTTTGGGCTCAACGTTGGCACCAATTACGGCTGACGCAGCCAAGTACAAGACGATCAACTGGACTGAAGGGGCTGATTTGGGCACGATGGATCCATCAAAGTCTACGGCTGCGGTTGATTTTGACGCATTGCAAGCAACTGGTGACGGTTTGTACCGTAATGATAAGTCAAACAAGCCTGCGCTTGCTTTGGCTGAATCAGTTGAAAAGTCTGATGATGGGTTGTCATACACGTTCAAGTTGCGTTCTGGTTTGAAGTGGTCAAACGGTGACGCTTTGACAGCGCACGATTTTGTTTATGGTTGGCAACGTACGAATGACCCTAAGACGGCATCACAATATGCCTACTTGTTCTCAGGAATTAAGAATGCAGATGCCATTCAATCTGGTGAAGAAAAGGACTTGTCAACGTTGGGTGTTAACGCCGTTGACAATACAACGTTGGAAGTGACGTTGGAAAAGCCAATGCCACAACTTGAATCAGTTTTGACGATGGCACCTTTCTACCCACAAAACCAAAAGTTTGTGGAGAAGTCAGGTAAGAAGTACGGTACCGCTGCAAAGTACACGTTGTCTTCAGGTCCATTCATCTTGAAGGGCTGGACTGGGTCAAACAACAAGTACTCATTGGTTAAGAACGACAAGTACTATGATGCTAAGGTTGTGAAGACGCCTAAGGTTGTTGTGGAAACTATCAAGGACCAAAACACGGGCTACAACTTGTACAAGTCAGGCAAGGTTGACTTTACGAACTTGTCACCTGATCAAGTGAAGGCTTCAAAGAAGAACAAGGCTTATAAGGTTATCCCACAAGCTTCAACGTTCTACATGGAGTTTAACGAGAAGAAGGTGAAGGCGTTGGCCAACACAAAGATTCGTCAAGCTTTGTCATACTCAATCGACCGTAAGACGTTGTCAGATAAGATTTTGACGGGAACGGCTACACCTGCGACAACGTTTACTTCAACTAAGTTGGCGCAAGATCCTAACACTGGCAAGGACTTTGCTAAGGCAGCTGAAGTAAAGGGTGCCATTGCCTACGACAAGGCTAAGGCTAAGAAGTTGTTCAAGGAAGGTATGAAGGAAGTTGGCGAGAAGAAGTTGAAGTTGCAAATGGTCACTGATGACAGTGATGCAGCTAAGCGTTCAGCACAATTCTTGCAATCACAAATGGAAAAGTTGGACGGCTTGGATATCGACGTTAAGGTCGTACCATTTAAGCAACGTTTGGCTTTGTCACAAGACAAGAAGTTTGATTTGGTAATCACTGCTTGGGGTGCCGATTACGGTGATCCATCAACGTTCTTGGACTTGTACACGAAGGATTCTTCATTCAACAACGGTTCATGGGATAACGCTGAATACAACAAGTTGATGTCAGCTGCTAAGACGACTGACGTGAACGATGAAAAGAAGCGTTATGACGATTACAAGCAAGCAGAGCAAATCATCGACAAGGAAGTCGGTGTGGCGCCATTGTACTACCGTTCATATGCAACGTTGTTCCGTACATCAGTTAAGGGTGTTGTCACAAACCCAGCTGGTGCACCATACGACTGGAAGTGGGCATACAAGAACTAAATCCATTAGAAATCACATCGTAGCATTTGCTGCGATGTGATTTCTTTTAGTGTTTGGTCGTGCTACTAAATATAACGGTAGGACAACATGCAACAGCTAACTTAACGATGTCTATCAAACGAATTGAGAATATCTCGGCTACTGGCATGGTGGGTGGGGTGTGACGTAGTGATTGGCTGGGGGGAACTCACAAGTTCGGCCGACCGCCGGTTAGATAAGACGTTACGGACCTTGGCTCTTCGCACAATTATTTGGGCACTAGCCGGTGCTCACGCCGGCGGAGTTTACCCCGGCCAATCTTTGGCGAAGTCGCACCCACCATGCCTCGTTGCAACGCGACGACACACAAATCTAGCCCACTACAAAGAATGAATGTTTTTGTGATATCGAACGTATGTAAACGCAAACAACTTCAAAATTATTAAGAAAATGAGAGTCTCATGTGATATTAGCTGACAAAGCCTTTTACATTGTAGATATCTCTGTTAAAATGATAAAAGTCTAATAAAAGCTACAAGTTTTGTAAGAAACCAAACGCTTATATCTCATAAGCAACTTGATTCTTTCATATTAGAAGTAGAAAGCAAAATAGTAGGGGAAGGTCATCGCTATGATCAAATATATTCTAAAGCGTCTAGCAATCATCTTGCTGACGCTGGTGCTGGTTATCTCAGCGACATTTTTCTTGATGAAGTTGATGCCAGGATCACCATTGGCTAACGCCGAGCGCTTGTCTGAAGCGCAACGAAAGTTGATTGAAGCACAATACGGCTTGGATAAGCCAATCTTCATTCAATACGTCACATACTTGTGGGATGCCTTGCACTTCGACTTTGGGGTCTCATTCCAATTTGCTAACCAAGAAGTTTCAACGTTGATTGCACAACGTATGGGACCTTCAGCACAATTGGGTATCCAAGCTTTGATTTTCGGTGTGATTGCCGGAATCGGTTTGGGTTCAGCTGCGGCGGTACGTCGTAACACAAAGACGGATACGGCGTTGTCAATCTTGGCCGTCTTGGGAATTTCAATTCCATCATTCGTTTTCGCTGCATTGCTCCAATACTGGATTGGTTTGAAGTTGGGTTGGTTGCCAATCGCCGGTTGGAAGGGCTTTGCATCAACTATTTTGCCAACAATTGCTTTGGGGATGAGCCCATTGGCTGTGTCAGCGCGATTCATTCGAACTGAAATGGTTGATGTCTTGGGATCTGATTACATCGAATTGGCACGTGCCAAGGGATTGTCAAAACGTGAAATTATTTGGAAGCACGCAATGCGTAATTCATTGATCCCATTGGTAACATTGATTGGTCCGATGGCAGTTAACTTGATGACGGGTTCAATTGTTATCGAGCAAATCTTTTCAATTCCTGGAATTGGTAGTCAATTCGTTAGCTCAATCTTGACGAATGATTATCAAATCATTATGGGAACAACGATCGTCTACGCCATGATGTTGATGGTTGTGTTGTTGATTACGGATATCTTGTATGGATTGATTGATCCACGTATCCGTTTGGCTAAGTAAGGAGAAGCGCATGGCTGAACAAGTAAATTTGACGGCAGATGATTTTAAGCTGCTCCCAGCTGATCGTCATGTTGATAACGAAAAAATTATGAAGCCTTCATTGAGCTTCGCAAAAGACGCTTGGCGTCGACTAAAGAAGAACAAGGGTGCCTTTATCTCATTGTGGGTACTGGTTGCTGTGTTCGTTGTTGCTTTTGGTTCAACACCAATTGCAAATTCAAAAGCCACATCTCATCAAGATGTGACACTGCAAAACCTACCACCACGTTTGCCAGGTGTTTTGGGTGATATTCCAGGATTTACGGGGCACGCAAAGTTAGATGGTGTGAAGATTGATTCATATGACTCAGCGGGTGTTTCAAAGAAGAAGAACTTCTGGTTTGGAACTGACCAATTTGGTCGTGATATCTTCAAGCGTGTGTTGTACGGTACACGTATCTCATTGCAAGTGGCGTTGATTGCGGCTGCAATGGACTTGGTCTTCGGTGTGACATACGGAATCATTTCCGGCTGGCGCGGTGGTAAGACTGATGTTGTGATGCAACGAATCATCGAAATCATCTCATCAATTCCGAACCTGGTTGTGTTCGTCTTGTTGATTTTGATTTTGAAGCCCGGTATGTTCTCAATTGCTTTGGGAATTGCCATGACATCTTGGACATCAATGGCGCGTTTGATTCGAGCGCAGGTGTTGACGATTAAAGAGCAAGATTACATCTTGGCTGCCCGCACACTGGGCTCGTCAGCATGGCGTATCGGTTTACGTCACTTGGTGCCAAATTTGAGTTCAACCATTATCGTGCAATTGATGTTCACGATTCCATCAGCAATCTTCTTCGAGGCCCTCTTGTCATTTATTGGGTTGGGAATTCCAGTGCCAATGGCATCTTTGGGAACGTTGCTTAACGATGGTCAAAAGGCGCTACAATTCTATCCATATCAATTGGTTATTCCAGCGGTAATTTTGGCGGTTATTATGATTGCCTTTAACTTGTTGGGTGATGGATTGCGTGATGCCTTTGATCCTCGTACAAAGGATTAATGAAAGAGAGTTAGCAAATGGCAGAAAAAATTCTTGAGGTTGAAGACCTAAAAATTAATTTCAGGACTTACAACGGTAAGGTGCAAGCCATCCGCGACATTTCATTTGATTTGTACAAGGGTGAGACATTGGCTATCGTTGGTGAGTCTGGGTCAGGTAAGTCTGTCACGACACGTTCACTAATGGGCTTGTTGGCCAAGAATGCGGAAGTGGAGCACGGTTCAATTAAGTTCCGTGGCGATGAAATTATCGGTAAGTCAGAAGACCAAATGCAAAAGTTGCGTGGGGCTGAAATTGCGATGATTTTCCAAGACCCAATGACATCATTGGATCCAACGATGAAGATTGGCCAACAAATTGCGGAGCCGCTTATCAAGCACAAGAAGATGAGCAAGAAGGAAGCTTGGGGCGAGGCGTTGGAAATGATGAAGCTAGTTGGTATTCCAAATGCCGAGGCTCACATCAATGACTACCCACACCAATTCTCAGGTGGTATGCGTCAACGTATCGTGATTGCAATTGCGATGATTAACCGCCCTGAAGTGTTGATTGCCGACGAGCCAACGACCGCGTTGGACGTGACGATTCAAGCACAAATCTTGGACTTGATGAAGAAGGTTCAAAAGGAAATCAATTCATCAATTATCTTTATTACCCACGATTTGGGTGTGGTGGCCGGTATGGCTGATCGTGTTGCGGTTATGTATGCGGGCCAGATTATTGAAATTGGTACAGTGGATGAAGTGTTTAACTTCCCACAACACCCATATACATGGGGCTTGCTAAACTCAATGCCAACGACAGAGACGGAACGTGGCGAATTGGAAGCAATTCCTGGTACGCCACCAGATTTGTTGGAGCCACCTGTTGGTGATCCGTTTGCGGCACGTAACAAGTATGCTTTGGCAATCGACGAAGAGCAGAAGCCACCATTCTTCCAATTGTCACCAACACACTTTGCGGCAACGTGGTTGTTGGATGCACGAGCACCAGAAGTTGTGCCACCATTGGAAGTACAAAAGCGTTGGGCCCGTTATCAAGCGGCGCACCCAGAGGCTGACCGTAAGCAGGCAGTCGCCGTCGACGCAACGGCAGTTCTTGGAACGGAGGACAACAACTAATGGCTGAAGCAAAGAAGAAGTTAGTTGAAATCAAAGGACTTGATATCACTTTTAACAAGGGCCGTAGTAATGAGACGAAAGCCGTTCAAAATGCCACTTTGGATATTTACGAAGGTGAAACGTTTGGCTTGGTCGGTGAGTCAGGTTCAGGTAAGACGACAATTGGACGTACGATTATGAAGTTGTATGATCCATCTGCCGGTGAGGTATTGTTCGACGGGCAAGATATTGCGAAGTTGAAAAAGAAGAGTGACTTGTCAAACTTCCGGCAAAACGTGCAAATGATTTTTCAAGATCCACAAGCATCATTGAATCTCCGTATGAAGGTTAAGGACATTGTTGCCGAGGGAATTGATGTGAACCATTTGGCTAAGTCGGATGCGGAACGCTCACAACGAGTTGAAGACTTGCTTGAAATCGTTGGCTTGAACCGTGACCACTCAAATCGATACCCACACGAATTCTCAGGTGGGCAACGGCAACGTATCGGTATTGCACGTGCTTTGGCAGTGCAACCTAAGTTTATTATCGCTGACGAACCAATCTCGGCATTGGACGTTTCTATCCAGGCGCAAGTTGTTAACTTGATGAAGCAACTGCAAAAGGATAAGGGCTTAACATACCTATTCATTGCTCACGACTTGTCGATGGTGAAGTACATCTCAGACCGTATTGGGGTGATGCACTGGGGCAAGATGGTTGAAATCGGACCAGCGGATGAGGTTTATAACCAACCGTTGCACGATTACACGCGCTCATTGTTGAGTGCGATTCCAGTACCAGATCCATCAGTTGAAACGGCCCGTGAGCCAATTGTTTATGACCCAACTGATGAGATGGATGGTCGCGACCGTACGATGGTTGAAATCGCACCTGACCACTTTGTTTGGGCGGCGGAAAATGAAATTCAAATGTATCAAGATCGTGCCCGTGAGGCCGGCTTGATTGATTAACTAGCAAAACGATTCGATGACAGCGAGCATCGAATCGTTTTTCTTATCCATCAATTAAACATGGAAAACTCATTGAATAGCGGTATAAGTCCTATGGTCGTTCATGGTATACTTAAGAAAGTATTAAATTAAACGGAGTTAGGTTAGGTGAATCACGTGAAAAAGTTGGATGCTTTGCCGGCATTCTTTCAAAATCGGCGCCTTGCTTGGGTTGCCGTCTTAGTTTCATTGATGGCATTGATGGGCGCGATATTAGGGTTCATGGTCAATTGGCTAATTGGATTAGTCTGGTTAGGGTTGGTAGTCTTTGCCTTAATCGTCATCTTTAAAACGTTGCAAATTATTGGGGAAGATACCGCGCATTATATTGAAAATTTGTCTTACCGAGTTAATCGTGGTGAACAAGAAGCCATTATTCAAATGCCACTTGGGGTGATTTTGTTTAATGAACAAGCCGAGATTGATTGGGTTAATCCATATCTGCAGAGTTATCTTGGGGAAGAAATCATTGTTGGTCGCACGCTAACAGATGTTTCGGCTAAGCTTGCTGATGTGATTAAGCGTTGGCCTGATGAAGATAAGCGGGTAACCCGCCTAACTTGGTTAGACCGCACTTTTGATGTGCAAGTTCAGCCTGAATTACGGGCGGTCTATTTGCTTGATGCGACGTCATCTGTGCAATTATCATCAGATTATGAAGCGCACCGTCTCTTTGTGGGAATTGTGTCGCTGGATAATTATGATGAAGTGACTGAAGGCATGAGCGATTCAGATGCGTCAGCGTTGCGTACATTCGTAACGAAGACCCTTTCAGATTGGATGTCTGACCATGCGATATATGTACGCCGTTTATCGGTGGATCGTTATATGTTGATTGGTTACCGTAGTGGCCTACGAGCTGCAGAGTCAGATAAGTTTAATGTCCTGACGACAGTCCGTGAAGCGACGTCAATGCAAAACGCACCGATTACGTTGAGTATCGGCATTGCCTATAAAGAAGAGGCGATTAGTGTGCTAGCTGAAAATGCCCAAGCAAATTTGGACTTGGCATTGGGCCGTGGTGGTGATCAGGTTGTGGTCAAGTCACCAACGGGGGATGCTCGCTTCTATGGTGGTAATACTAATCCAATGGCGAAGCGTACGCGTGTTCGAGCGCGTGTGATTTCTCAGGCGTTGGCGGATTTGATGACGCAAGCAGATCAAATCCTTATCATGGGTCACAAACGGTCTGATATGGACTCGTTTGGGGCGGCCTTGGGTGTGCGTCGTTTGGCCCAGATGCTAGGTAAGCCAGCATGGGTTGTGTACGAAGAGACTGGTCATGAGCACTCAGATATTCAGTTGTTGCTACATGAGTTAAAGCATGACCCCGCTGACGAGACGGCGATGATGACGCCAAGCCAAGTGATTACCGAAGCGACTGAGCGCAGTTTGCTGGTGATGGTGGATCACTCGAAGCCATCAATTTCTGAATCGCGGGATGTGTACAACCATTTGGCCGGTCGAGTGGTGATTATTGATCACCACCGTCGGGGCGAGGAATTCCCTGAAGAGCCACAATTGGTTTACATTGAATCTTATGCATCATCAACGTCAGAATTAGTTACGGAATTGTTTGAGTACCAGCCTCGTCGGGCAAAGGGCTTGTCGAAGATTGAATCAACAGCTATGCTGGCTGGTATTCAAGTGGATACAAAGTCCTTTACCCTACGTTCTGGTACGCGTACGTTTGACGCGGCTAGTTACCTACGTTCGGTGGGCGCTGATGGTAAGATGTTACAGGACTTTATGAAAGAAACTGTGTCATCGTATCGTAAGCGGGCCCACTTGATTGAACGGGCAGAGATTCATGACACCGCAGCGATTGTTGTTGGTGAGAATGATGTACAATATGACTCAGTGGTGGCAGCTCAAGCGGCTGACGCATTATTGCAGATGATTGGTATTGAGTCATCATACGTCATTACGCGACGCGATGATAAAATGGTTGCCGTTTCAGCGCGCTCAACTGGGTCAGTTAATGTACAATTAGTAATGGAAGCAATGGGTGGTGGCGGTCACTTAAGTAACGCAGCTACCCAGGTTGCAGACGTCGCAACAAACGATGTTTACAGCCAACTATTGTCGATACTTGAAGCATCAGACGATAGTGAAGCAGAAGAAAATTAATAAAGTAGAGGTCGATAATCATGAAGGTTATTTTCTTAGAAGATGTTAAGGGTCGCGGTAAGAAGGGCGAAGTTAAAGAAGTTCCTGATGGCTATGCGAACAACTTTTTGATTAAAAACAAGAAGGCTGAACCAGCAACAAATGCGAATGTATCAGCAATGCGTGGCCAAAAGAAGGCTGCTGATCGCGAAGCAGCCGAAGAGAAGGCTGCGGCTGAAGCATTGAAGATGAAGTTGGAAGATGATAAGACGGTGGTTGAGTTGAAGGCAAAGGCCGGAACTGACGGTCGTTTGTTTGGGGCCATCTCATCAAAGCAAGTTGTTGAAGCTTTGAACGACCAATTCGGTTTGAAAATCGATAAGCGTAAGATGGATATGAAGGAACCAATTCGTGCCTTGGGCTACCGTAACGTGACGGTGAAGTTGCACCACGACGTTGACGCCAAGATTCGTATCCACACCGACGAATTGTAAGAAACATGAAAAAGCACTGGGCTAAACGGCCTCGGTGCTTTTTTCTTGATGTTAACGCGGATAGATGTGGCGATATCTGTTACAATAGTTAGTACTGATAAAAAAAGGAGGTCATTCCATGGCAGATGAAACAGAAACTGTCGCGTTGAGCGTGCCACAAGATATCACAGCTGAACAGGCAGTGTTGGGATCAATTTTATTGTCGACAGATCCGCAAGATTTAATTGCCGATTTGATGACGATTTTGGAACCGTCTGATTTCTATCGCACGGCCCATCGTTTGATTTATGCGGCAATTTTGAAGCTTGATGAATCGCAACGCGCAATCGATATATTGACAATTGTCGATGAATTGAATAAAGACAATCAAGTCGAGAACGTTGGTGGAATGGCCTATCTGGCGGAGCTGGCCTCGACGGTGCCGGTTGCTGGTAATGCGTTGTACTACGCCCGAATTGTCCGTGAGAAGTCAATTCGTCGCAATATGATTGATACGTTGCAAAGCAGTTTGACGCAAACGTATGAAGGCGCTGATTCGGTCGATGACGCGGTTGCCGAATTATCAACCAAGTTGGATATGATTAACGGTGGCGAAAAGAGCGCTGACTTTAAGAATATCGCGGACGTGGTTGAGAAGTCATTTGAACAAATTGAACAAAACTCCCGCACGACAGAAACGGTGACGGGATTGGCGTCCGGTTATCCGGCTTTGGATAATCTAACAACTGGTTTTCACGGTGGTGAAATGATTATCGTGGCTGCGCGTCCTGCCGTTGGTAAGACCGCGTTCGTCTTGAACATCGCCCAGAAGGTGGCTGTGGCTGATCCAGATTTACCAGTTGTTGTGTTCTCACTGGAAATGCCGGATACGTCACTGGTTAATCGTATGCTGGCGGCTGAAGGAAATATTAATTCACAGCATATGCGTACCGGTCAACTTGATTCTGAAGAATGGAATGCTTTGGCGGTCGCGATGGGATCGTTGGCGAATACAAAAATCTATATCGATGATACGGCTGGAATTAAGGTAACGGAAATTCGTTCAAAGTTACGCCGTCTTTATAAGCGTGAAGGTAAGCTGGGATTGGTCATTATTGATTACTTGCAGCTGATTGAAGGAACGGGTAGTGAAGGTCGTCAGCAAGAAGTGTCAGCCATTTCACGTGCCATTAAGATGATGGCGATGGAAATGGATGTGCCGATTATTGCGCTATCGCAGTTGTCACGTAGTGTGGAACAGCGTCAAGATAAGCGCCCAATGCTGTCAGATATTCGTGAATCTGGATCAATCGAGCAGGACGCCGACATCGTTGCTTTCTTGTATCGTGAAGACTACTATGAGAAGGCCAACGATGATTCAGATAACCCCAATGACCCGCGCGATGAAGAACAACAGGACGTGGGAGAAATTGAAGTTATCTTGGAAAAGAACCGTTCTGGTGCGCGTGGAACGGCACGCTTATTGTTTGTTAAGTCATACAATAAGTTCTCAAACATTGAGTTCCACGCTGAAGAACCGGGCGGATTCGGTTAAACAATATCGGTTATTAACGGGGTTACCAACTTGGTAACCTCGTTCTTATTTTTGGAAAAAAGGAGATACAGTTATCATGCAAACACAACAAGCCGGCATGTCACTTCGCTGGTTATTAACGGCAAGTTTTATTAATAACGTGGCTTATGGATTTATCTGGCCCTTAACTTCAATTTATCTACATGACCAACTGTATCAGACCTTGGTTGTTATCGGTTGGGTCATGATGGCTAACGCGATTGGCCAGGCGGTTGGTTCACTAGTAAGTGGCCGATTGTTTGACCGATTTGAACCCCGTAAATTGATGCAGTTCGGTACGCTGATGATGATTGTCATTAATTTGCTCTTCATCTTCTTCCATGGCTGGCCAAGTTATGCCGTTATTTTGACGTTAGCCGGTTTCTTCGGTGGTTGGAATACGGCAACGATTAATTCTTACGGGACATATGTACGGAGTCATGATGGCCGTTTTGTCTTCAATATGTTGTACTTTATTAGTAATTTTGGGATGGTGTTTGCGACCGCTGCAGTTGGGCCAATTTATAATTTTGGCATTACCTGGCTATTCTGGTTGGCGCTCGTCATGTATTTAGTACTAATGGCAATTGTACAGTTTACCTTCAAAATTAAGGTGGCGCGTACCCAACAAACTGAGCAAAAACAAACCCTGCGCTTGCCTAAGTGGAATGTCCGCTTAATTTACACGGGTGTTATTGGGTTAGGCGTTTTGTGGATTTCTTATTCGCAGTGGCAGGGAAATCTGTCAATTTACATGTCGAGCATCCTGAAACTGCCGGTTTGGCAGTATTCAATGCTGTGGACCATTAACGGTATTTTGATTGCAATTATTCAATTGGGAATGAATGCCCTGAACCTATCGGCAAACCGTAAATCAATGTTCATTCAGATTTATGCCGGGCTGATTATGTTTGGCCTTGCCTTTATGATTTTGCCGTTTGCAAAGACGTTTACTGGCTTTGCGATTGCAATGGTTGTGACAACCATTGGTGAAGCAACGGCCTTCCCAATGATTCCAGCATTAGTTAATGAGTTATCGCCAATAGAGTTGAAGGGGCGTTATCAGGGGATGACGGCTGCCGCCCCATCTGTTGGTCGCGCAGTGGGACCGTTGATTGGTGGTGCTGTCATAGAACAAAGCGGATATGGTACTATGTTCTATGGTGGAGCAGGCGTTGTGTTTATTGCCTTTATTGGGGTAGCGATCATGATAATGATCGGCTATCGCCACGCCACGCAATATGAATAAAGTGAGGGTCTGCAATGAAATTAGGGATGTTCCGATTGGGGATGCGGACGTTTAAAACGGGACTATCGGTGATGGTTATCATCGCTTTGTTTGCGTTTTTACATCGTGGTAATCCGATGATTGCCTCATTGGCTGCCGTATTTTCATTGCGACAGGACTTTGAAACAACGTTAGAATTTGGTAAGTCGCGTGTAATCGGAAACGCCATTGGTGGTATTTTTGCGATTACCTATTTTTTCGTTTTTGATTTACTGCATGAATCGCAGTGGGTCACAATTATCGTGGTACCGCTATTATTGATGCTATTGATTTCAATTAATGATGGCTTGAATAACAATAAGGGATTAATTGGTTCTGTAGCGGCCTTCTTGATGATTTCGTTAACGATTCCTGAAGGAGCCAGCTATATGTATGCTATTGAACGTGTCTTTGATACGTTCTTAGGTACCGTGATTGCAATTGTGATGAACATTGGCGTTCATCCGCGTGACGCAGCTACGATTGCGGCTGATTTGGCTGATCGCCAACGGCATAGTAAAAAATGATGATCGAAAAGTCTGGCTTAGTGACCTGAATGGGTTGTTAATCCAGGCTTTTTTTGCATATTACCGCAACTTATATTAGAATTACATGAGAAAACTAAGTGTGTGGGGATACAAGTATGCGGGAACAAGATAAGTTAACCATTTTGCGTGATTTGATTGCGCTAAATACAGTTGCGGATAATGAAACATCGGTTGCAATCTATTTACAGGACCTATTGCGTAAGAATGGGATTGATGCACAATTGGTGACAGACGATAATACGAAGCGTGCCAATTTGGTGGCCGAAATTGGGGATGGTCAAGGACCGGTATTGGCATTTGCTGGCCACGCAGATACGGTTCACTAAGGTGATTTAACGACCTGGTCAACAGATCCGTTTACGCTGGTTGAACAAGACGGCCGTTTATATGGTCGTGGTACGACTGATATGAAGGGTGGTTTGGCAGAATATGTGATTGCGATGATTGAACTGCATGAACAAGCTGTCCCACTCCATGGCACGTTACGTTTGTTAGTGACGGTTGATGAGGAAAAGACTGAAGCCGGTGCACGCCTGTTAGCTGAGCGGGGTTATGCGGATGATATCGATGCGATGGTCATCGCCGAGCCGACAGGGGTTGCTTTGCCAGATATTACAGACTATTTCCAAAGTGGTGGTGCAGTAATTGATGAAGCGACCTTGACGGAATTGCAAGCAGCGATTGCAACTGCGACAGCACCGGAGCAACACTTCATCTTTCACGCGCACAAGGGCTTTTTGGCGTATGAAGTAACGGCGACGGGAAAAGCTGCACACAGTTCAATGCCCAAGCTCGGCGTGAATGCGATTGACCACTTGGTAACCTACTACTTAGCCGAGAAGGCATTCTACGACGCCTTGCCAGAGGTTAGTCCAGTGTTGGATCGGACGTTGTACGGGCCGGATGTCATTCGGGGTGGGCAACAACAGAATTCAGTGCCTGACTCAGCAACTTTAACGGTGTTAACCCGAATCATTCCAGAGTTACCGCCAAAAGAATTGATTGCACGATTAGAGCAACTGGTTGCGGATGTAAATGCAACTGATGAAACCATGCAATTGGCCTTGCATGTGAGCGCTTATGATGATGCGGTGGTGACACCAAAAGATAGTCAACTGATTCAATTGATTCAACGGTTGGTGCCAGACTACTTGCCTGAACCAATGGCTGCACCAGCCATTGCGGTATCTTTGGGAACGGACGCTTCACAGTTTATCAAAGCCAATCCGAACTTAGAACTTGCTGTCATCGGACCAGGTAACGCGACAGCACATAAGGCTGATGAGTACGTTGAACGCCAAGCATATTTGGATATGGTTGGCCTCTACGAAGCAATTGCAAAACAATATCTCCAATAAGTTCCCTTTTTGATAGGCGAATATGGATGGGGTCTGTATAATTCATTTATGAATTGATGCTTTGATTGCCAATCGATATGTCAGCCACTCACACCAAACGCGCAAACGTGAGTGCCTAAACCTAATTATTTACCGAGACGAGGCCTTCCTTGGATAAGAAGCGAACAGATGGACGAACCTGTGTCCTTGTTCTTGGTGAATGATTAAGCGATTGCAGACTGAAAGACAACCGAAACACCATGGTAACCAGCAAACGCCAGCTAGACGTTTGCTGGTTTTTTTGTTGGATGTGGCGTTGGTGGTGTCGTGCTAGCGCACGACGCGTGGGCGTGGGGGATTGGCTCCGACAAAGATGACAGTGGGAAACTCCGCCGGCCAATCTTTGGCGAAGTCACACCCCGCCCACCATGCTTCGTCGCAACGCGACGACCGATACAAACTACAATCGACCGAATAACTTTTCATAAGCAAAAGCCGATTAAACAGCGTAAACTAGAAGCAAGATTAAAAGGGTTGAGGTGGCACAAATGGCATTATCATTTAAAGAGTTATTGACGGCAGTACCTGTGGTATTGCGGGGTGGTAACGTTCCAAATATTGTCGGTGAAGCAGGAATTGGTAAGTCAGCCTTAGTTGCTGAAGTGGCCCGTCAAATGGGGGCAACTTTGTTTACGACGGTTGTGTCATTGTCAGAAAAAGGTGACTTGGCAATTCCTGTGCCACCTTTGACAAGCGAGGCTTATGTCGAAACAGAAAAGTATGGTTCGTTAGCCGATGTGCAGTATGGCTACACTCACACATTGATTGAAATTATTGAAACCGCACAAGCGCACCCAGGTCGCCCAATTTTGTGGTTCTTGGATGAATTTAATCGTGGGTCACAAGCGGTGCAAAGTGAATTGATGAATCTAGTGTTGCAACGGCAAATCAATTCGTTGGTGTTGCCTGAGGAAGTAAAGTTAGTGATTGCTGAGAACCCGGATGAAACGATGACTGGATTTGAAAATGCAGATTATGGGGTTGTTGCTGGTGATGCAGCGATCAAGGATCGTACGGTGCGATTGGTGATGAAGGTTGATGTAGCCGATTGGCTTGCCTGGGCTGCTGAAGAAGATGCACAAAAGCAACGTCCACATATTCATGATTTGATACAACGTTATCTCCAAGAGGATGCGACCCAATTGTATCCTGTTGAGCGAGGAGACGATTTGAATCCAACCCCTCGTGCTTGGCAGCGTGTCTCGGATAATTTGTTTGAGTTGCTGGTATTGCCGGAGGAGACGCAACAAGCTTTGGTTTTTGATTTGGTCGCGGGTGATTTGGGTGAAGTTGCAGCGCAACGTTTTGTGCAATTCATGCAAACCAATCAAGAAACATTGACGCCAATGGATATTTTTGTGAGTCAACCTTGGGGTCCGGTAGTGCCCGAAAAGGTGATGCAAACGTACCAAGGTTTACCAGAAGTGCAAAAGTTGGCCTTGCTTAAGTCAACTTTGGTCGCAATTGATGTTGCCCAGCCAGATAATGCCGGGCGATTCGCACAAATTTTAACGGCAACAGCCAAGGATGGTCAGTATGCGATTGTGAAGCAATTGGCTGCTGGTGATGTCTTAGAAAAACTTTATGGCGCAGATGATGAATCAGCGAAGGCGTTGTATCAATTGATTACGAAGGTTGCGGCCTATGACTTATCAGAAGATTGATGAATTGGTTCAGAAAGCCACAATGAAATTGCTTGATGAAAGCCGATTTTATGGTGAAGTCGTCTTGCGATTAAATCGGGTCTACGATGAAACAGTTGGGGGCACGATGGGTTTGTCATGGCAGGCGCCGTTTTGGGAATTGCGAATTAATCCGATTTTATTTGAAGAAGTTTATCATACGGTTGCCGAAGTAAAGGGGGCCCTCACGCATCAGGTGCTACACATGGTGTGGGAACACCCAATTCGATATGCAGATAAAATGAATGAGAACGCAGCTGAAGCCAAAATGGTTGGTCTAGCAACTGACTTAGCGGTTAACCAATATATCCGTGGTGGGTTCCCGGGGGCGCATACCTTGCAAGAGGTGACAGATATGATTGACTTGCAACTGCCGGAATATGCAGATTCAAGCACCTATTACAATTTGTTGCATCCGTTGATGGATACAATTGATAATGAAGGTGCAAGTTCGCAGTTGCCAGGTGATGATCATAAGGGATGGTCAACCGGGGCTGAGGCTGGCGAAGAAGCAGAAGCCGCCTTGCGGAATGTTGTTGCAGATGCTAATCATGATGCCTTGGTTGCTGGTCGTGGGACGATGTCAGGCGAAGTTGAACGGCAAATCGAGCAACTATTAGCACCGCGTCGTAATTGGCGAGGCTTATTGCGGAAGGCTATTAGTAATGTGCCGGCAGATAAACAAGATAGCCGCGCGCGATTTAATCGTCGTCAACCATATCGGATGGAACTGGCCGGAAAAATTGATGCCACACAAACAAATGTCGTTGTATTTATTGATAATTCAGCGTCAATTTCAGACGAGACGGCGATGCGTTTTATGGCTGAAGTTACTCAAATGCAGAAGCAATTGGCGGCGAGTGTCCATTTTTATGCCTTTGATACAGTTGCAACACCAATTGATAAACAATGGCTGGCCAAGGGTCAACGCCGTGCGGGTGGTGGTACTGCATTTGCACCGATATTTGAACAACTGCAACAAGATCGTTATCGTCCTGAAAGTACGGTTGTCGTGATATTTACCGATGGTGATGGCGAGCATGAAATGGCACAGCCGAAGTATCGCCGTTTGGTCTGGGTGCTGCCCGAGGGCGTGGACTTATCATTGACCGAACCGTTCGGTCAGGTCGTGCGATTAACAAAGTGGGAGGACTAGTGTGTTAGATCCATTAATGTTGCGTGCCGTCATTTTACGAGCACCACAATACGAACGTGCAGTAGCGCTATTATGGAACGAGTGGAATCGGTTTGTCGTCAGTCATCCGATTTCACCAACGACAATTGCACTTGATGATGCGCAATTTGCAACTGCTTTGCTTGATGCTGATTTGGTTGCGGAAGCGGCATTGCGCGATACGTCAGCAGAATTTTTAGAAACAAATCAGCAATGGCTAAGCGATGACGCCGTTGCTTGGATAAAGGAGTGGACTGATGGCCGAAACTGATTTGAACCCCATTGATTTACGATCATTTATTAATAAGGACCGTCGTTATGAACGGGCGGAAGCGTTAATTAAGGGGGCTTGGGAAGATTTATTGTTATCACAACCCTGGGGGATGACAACAATTAATATGGCTGATGTCCAGTTCGCGGAAGCATTGTTGCAAGCTGACTTGGTACAACCAGTTAGACAACGATTTGATACGTTTGCGGATGTGCAACAGTTTATCCAACAAAATAGTATGCGATTGACGCCTGATGTGGTGACTAGTTTAAAGAGTCGCTTTGATATGTAAGGCTAACTTAAAAAGCCGTGTCGTAATGACACGGCTTTTTAAGCTTCGTCGTCCTCTTTCACAAGGAACCAGTTGTTCATCCACCAACCACGGTAGAAACCTTCCATGGAAATAATCTGTGACAATGAGGCAAGAACCAAGGTGATTTGGAGCCATAGTTTACCAGATGTAAAGAACGGAATGCTCATCATCGCGGCGGTCACCAAGTAAATCACAATGCGTCCTCGTTGTGAGAGTTTGCGTTGATAGATACCTTCATGAATGTACGTCTTATAGTGTTTATTGTTAATCAGCCAGCTGTGTAGCCGCTCTGATGAACGACCCCAAAAGAAGGCGGTTAGTAAGTAAAATGGGGTGGTTGGTATCCCAGGCACCCAAATTGTGACGGTTCCGATGCCAAAGGTAATCAGACCAGCCAATATGTATAAATAGCGCATAAATCAATGTCCTTTTGGATAGTAGTTTCAGTATAGCAAGGATAACAGTCCGACAAAAGGGAAAATCGACCGGTACGGTAGAATTTCGCAAACCCTTATAAAGTTGCTATAATGAAACAAAAGACTCGAAAGGATGCCATGACCATGGAGATATTGGAACGTGCCTACGCAAAGCTCAATATTAGCCTTGATACCCCGTTTGCCCACGCAGACGGTGAACAAGAGTGGGACATGTTGATGGTCGCAATTGATTTGGCCGATACGGTGACAATCAGAACGACTACGGCGCATACGAATATCATCGTCGATTCGACAAGTGGCTTGTTGCCGTTGAATGAGAAAAACCTGGCCTATCAAGC
Organism: Weissella sp. MSCH1; assembly: GCF_045799135.1. Taxonomy (NCBI): domain Bacteria; kingdom Bacillati; phylum Bacillota; class Bacilli; order Lactobacillales; family Lactobacillaceae; genus Weissella; species Weissella sp. MSCH1. The sequence continues at coordinate 32,289 of NZ_JBJMBA010000032.1, forward strand.
GGCAGAACTGATGCGGCAGCGGGCTGGCGTTGCGGACGGTGTGGAAATTCATATCGATAAGCATATTCCAGTTGCGGCAGGAATGGGCGGTGGTTCTTCAGATGCAGCCGCTGTCTTAAGAGGGCTCAATAAAATTTGGCAACTGGGCTTAACAGAAGCCCAGTTAGCCGAAATCGGTTTAAAGATTGATGCCGATGTGCCCTTTTGTGTCTACTCGCGCCCTGCCCGAGTGACCGGCCGTGGTGAAGTGGTCGATCCGCTAACGCAAAAATTCCCGCCACTTTGGCTGGTGGTCTCGAAACCTGCTGTAAGTGTTTCAACACCGAAAATTTTGAAAATGATTGATTATGATAGTTTGGTGCATGGTGATATGGGCGGCTTAATGGCAGCGGTTGAAGCTGGTGACTTTAAGACGGCTTTTCATAACATGTTCAATGTGCTTGAACCGGTTACTGCCTCGAAGTATCCGGAAATTATCAAATTAAAAGAAAAAATGCTTAAATTTGGGGCTGAAGCGGTTCAAATGTCAGGTACTGGGCCGACCGTTTTCGCAATTACCGATAAAGCGTCGCGTGCAAAGCGGATTTACAATGCTGTACGTGGCTTTGTGCCCGAAACGTATATGGTGCGACTTGTAAATTAAGTCATAGAGAAGCAGTCAGATATGATTGCTTCTTTTTTGTTCTCGTTAAATGTTCATTTAACGAACGAACATTCGATATTTAAACGTTTAACCTTTTAAAAATGAACATTACAAAAAGTAAATACGTTATATTTGGATAAAACACGAACGAAAGGGTTTACAAGGTCACGAAAGTCAGTTATATTATTCACACAGATGACAAAGTTATCGAAAATTATAGGGTTTTATTCATAAAGGGGAATAATAAACATGGCTTCAAACGTAAAGATGTTGCTTGCTGGTGCTGCGGTGCTGGTTATTGCTGGTGGCGCCTATGCCGCTCTATCTGGAAACAAGTCAGCTTCAGGCGAATCCGACAAGACATCAGTGGCTTTGGTAACTGATGGTGGGGGTGTCGATGACAAGTCTTTCCAACAATCAGCTTGGGAAGGCTTGAAAAAGTGGGGTAAGGAGAACGGCGTTAAGCAAGGCAAGGGTGGTTACACATACTACCAGTCAAAGACGAACGCTGACTTCAAGACGAACTACGATCAAGCGGCAGCAGCCGGATTCAAAAATATTTATGGGATTGGCTTCCAATTGACGTCAACCATTAATGAGGAAGCTAAGAAGCACCCCAAGACAAACTATATGATTGTCGATGATGTTGCGAAGACGCAAAAGAATGTGGTGTCAGTAACGTTCAAGTCTGAACAGTCATCATACTTGGCTGGTGTTGCAGCCGCCAAGACAACTAAGACGAATAAGTTAGGATTCGTCGGTGGCATGGAATCAGCCGTAGTGAAGACTTTCGAAGCTGGTTTTACGGCTGGAGCGAAGTCAGTTAACCCGGACATTCAGGTCGATGCGCAATACGTTGGTAGCTTTACTGATGCCGGTAAGGGTAAGACGATTGCCGCATCAATGTACCAAAACGGCGCTGATGTTATTTTCGCAGCGGCTGGTGGAGCTGGTGCCGGTGTCTTCACAGAAGCTAAGGATTTGAACAGTGAAAAGAAGGCGGCTGATAAGGTTTGGGTTATCGGTGTTGACCGTGATCAAAACGCAGACGGTGCTTACACGGCTAAGGATGGCAAGTCAAACTTTACGTTGACGTCATCAGTAAAGAAGGTTGGCAAGGCTGTTGTTGATGTCACTGAAAAGGCAGCTAAGGATAAGTTCCCTGGTGGTGAGCACTTGGTTTACGGGCTAGACGATAAGGGTGTTGCCGTGACTCGTGGTCACATGTCGGCAGCAACTTGGGATGCTGTTCAAGCGGCTAAGAAGCAAATCATCGACGGTAAGGTAGAAGTACCTGCGAAGTAATTTAAAGTTCGAAAATCACTCATCATAAGGCGTGATGAGTGCTTTTTATTCGTATTTTACACTGTTTGCTATGTTTTATCCTGGAATTTATCGCCTAAAAACGAATGATTATGTTTACAAAACGTTTTGTTCGGGTTATCATTGTGGAGTTGGTTAATTAAAACGTTTAATTAGCGCAAAACACGAACTTTCAATTAATTTATTTTACAAAATAGGGGTTAGTCATGAATCGTAAGGTTGGTTCGTGCACCAGAACGTACATTGATTTACGTGATCCACACTGAAGGTGATCCAGAAGAAGCTAAGGCACAATTCTTTGCATTTGCAACGATTAACAATGCCCCAGCATTTTCAAATGTATTGAGCGTTGAAGAAATCGGTTACCCACGTGCAGCCGCCTTCACGCCAATTTACAACAAGGCTAACTAATTGATACAAAAACCGCATCCGCTTGAGATGCGGTTTTTTGTTAGCCATCGGATTTCACTGACAAAGGGGTGAATATCCGTTATACTTAGTAACAAATAACGAGAACTGATAGGGGTAGTACGACAATGGATAACCAAGAAGAAGTATTGCGTAACGACGAGCTTTTAGCTGCGTTGGAAGCTTTCCGCGAAGAACAAAATCCAGCTAATGAACAAGCATTTGTTCAAGGGCTTGTAGAGGCAGTTTTTGTTGCGCCAGTTAACTTCACTGAAGCACCAATTATTAAGGAAAACGGTGACGTTGAGATTCCAGAAGGATCAGAGATGCGCTTGTTGACGTTTGAGATGGAAAACGGCCACTCGGTATTCCCAATCTTTACGGATTTGGATGCCTTCAATGCCGGTCCAATTGACTCAGAAGATCCGGTACACCCTTGGGCGATGTCATTGGCTGATTACTTGCCATTGTTGCAAAACGATGATTCAGAGAATATTGAAGGTTTGGCCTTGAACCCATTCACGAATGGTATGCCAATCACTCGTGATAACCTGGCTTACATTGCCGGCATGGTGGCAGCGCAAGAAGGGGATGGCGATGCCGAGATGCAAATTGCATCTGCTGAAGACATCATTCCAACGCCATTGCGTTACGAATTGATTGGTTTAGCAGATGACGCCATGGGTGCAGTAGAGCACATGCACTTGTTGTGGTTGACGAATGGGGCGACAAACGCAGCTAATTATTTGTTGGTCGTGGATGGTCCTGACAAGGATGCATTCCAAGAATTATACCCACGTTTTGCTAAGGCGTTTGAAGAGAAGGCTGGCGAAGAAGGCAGTGCGGTCGATATTGTCGCGGCAGCTGATTTTGACGTGGATTTGTCAGAATTCACGAGTTTGTACGACCGGAATTTGTAATTGAAATGCCCCTGCTGGTTCCTTTATACCGTGCAGGGGATTTTTTGTTGGCGTATAATAACACTCGTAATTAAGAAAAATAATGAAACCGATAGAAACGGAACGGAAACAATCATGACGGAATTTAAGGATACAGATTTAACAATTATTGGTGCGGGACCAGTAGGAATGTTTGCCGCCTTTTACGCTGGTTTGCGTGAATTGGATGTTACAGTTATCGAAAGCTTGGAGAGTGTTGGTGGCCAAGTTGCTAACCTTTACCCACAAAAGACGATTTTGGATATCGCTGGTTATGTGAACACAACCGGTGCTGAGATTATCAAGGAATTGGACAAGCAAATGCGTCAATTCCCACAAGATTTGTATCTTGATACAACGGTTATTGATGTTCAGCCTAATGGGACTGAATTTGATATTACGACTGATAAGGGATCATTCCACACGAAGTCTGTGATTGTTGCAACCGGTAAGGGCGCATTTGAGCCACGCCGTTTGCCAGAAGCAGTTGAAAATGGTCTTGAAGGTCAAGGCATCCACTACTTCTTGAACGACGTTGAAGACTTCCGTGATCACCGCGTGCTGGTTGCTGGTGGTGGAGATTCAGCTGTTGATATGTCAACATTGTTGGATACAGTTGCAGCAGAGGTTCACTTGACGCACCGCCGTGATAAGTTCCGTGCGATGGAGCACGCTGTATCTGAGTTGCAAAAGTCACGCGTTGCTATTGAGACACCATATAACATCGAAACGGTTGAAAAGGCTGAAGATGGTTCATTGAATGTGACTTTGGCTAAGGTCCGTGAAGATGAAAAGAAGGTTTTGAATGTTGATGATTTGATGGTCAACTACGGCTTTACATCAGAGAACAAGATTGTTGCTGGCTGGACTGTCCAACCTGAAGTCGAACGTCAGAAGTTCACGGTTAGCCAAGAGATGGAAACGACGGTGCCAGGTTTGTTTGCGGTTGGTGATGTGGCCGAATACCCTGGTAAGGCGGAATTGATTGCAACTGGTTTTGGTGAAGTGCCAACGGCTGTGAACAGTATTATCAAGCGTATCTACCCAGATCGCCAAGGTCCTGTTCACTCATCAGGTTTGGTTATTGAGAATGGTGAAATCAAGCGCTAAAAGCTTGTTAATTGGTCTGTAATCCGGTATATTGGACGTAACAATTAAAACGATTTTTAACAGAGGTATCGCAACTATGCGGTACCTCTGTTGTCGTATTAGGGGAAATGTTACCAATGTTAACCAATTAACGGAGGAATCAAAATGGATGAAAAGTACGTCACAAAATTAGAGTTTCAAGCATTTCGCGATGGTGAGTTTGAAGCACTACGCTCGGATGTTCGTGAGCTACAGGTCGATGTACGTGAACTCCAAGTCGATGTGCGTGAGTTGCAAGTAGAGTTTGTCAGTTTTCGTGAAGAAGTTCGAGGTGAATTAAAGGCGGTTAATTTGCGAATTGATCACCTGACTGACAAGGTAGATTCGTTGAGTAAAAGTGTCGATAAGTCAATGCGCGTGATGATGTGGATTGCCGGTGTGTATGCGGTGCCTATGATGTTTATGCTAGTCAAGATTCTGGTGGGGACTAATTAATCACTACTAATTATGCTGAAATTTTGTTACAATAGTAACGAAATATTCTAATACAAAAGAGGTATCACCAATGGCAAAGTTGGTTTTGATCCGTCACGGTCAAAGTGAATGGAACGCATTGAACTTGTTCAATGGTTGGGTAGACACGAAGTTGAGCGACAAGGGTATTGCCCAAGCTCGTACTGCAGGTGAATTGTTGGCTAAGGAAGGCATCCAATTCGACCAAGCATACACGTCAGTTTTGACGCGTGCGATCACGACATTGCACTACGCTTTGGAAGAAGCTGGTCAATTGTGGATTCCTGAAATGAAGTCATGGCGTTTGAACGAGCGTCACTACGGTGCTTTGCAAGGTTTGAACAAGGCCGACGCCGCTGAAAAGTGGGGCGACGAGCAAGTTTTGCAATGGCGTCGTTCATACGACGTTTTGCCTCCATTGCTAGAAGAGCAAACGGAGACTGTTGAAGTTTTGGGTAAGGAATACCCAGCCTTCGACCGTCGTTACGCTGATGTACCTGAAGGTGAATTGCCATTCGGCGAAAACTTAAAGGTTACTTTGGAACGTGTATTGCCATTCTGGGAGTCAAACATCTCAAAGGACTTGGCAGCAGGTAAGAACGTTGTGATTGCCGCCCACGGTAACTCATTGCGTGCCTTGGTAAAGCACATCGAAGGTATCTCAGATGATGATATCTTGGGTGTTGAAATCGCTAACGGTGAGCCTTTGGTATACGACTTGGCAGATGGTTTGTCAGTTGTTTCAAAGAAGGTTTTGAAGCCAGAAGCTTAATAAGTAATTGAAAAAGACGCTATCGACAGTGATGTTGATGGCGTCTTTTTTTAATCTACATTATTTAATAATGGCGCCAAAAATATAATAAATCTGCCAAAGGAAAACGGTTACAATAATTGTAGAAGCGATTGCACAGGAATGATTATATGGGGGAAATAATATGACGACTGTTTACGATTTTAAAGAACGTACCCAAGGGGGCCAAGAACTAGACTTGCAACAATTTGCAGGGGACGTGATGGTGATTGTTAATACGGCAAGCAAGTGTGGACTAGCACCGCAATTAACAGAGCTCCAAGCGCTGTATGATCAATATCAGGATGAAGGCTTTACGATTATTGGTTGCCCATCTAATCAATTCAAACAAGAATTGGATGATGCTTCTGAAATTGGCGCATTTTGCCAAAAAAATTATGGCGTCACATTTCCAATGACAGAAATGATGGCAGTTAACGGGGATGAGACAGCACCGTTGTTCGACTACTTGAAGGCTGAGTCTGGTCACGGTCGTATCAAGTGGAATTACACGAAATTTTTGGTTGGACGCGATGGCCAACTCATCGCACGCTATGCGCCGACGACAGCGCCAAGCAAGATGGTTAAGGATATTGAACGTGCGCTCGCGGCTACAAAGTAAATAGCTATTACCAGTTAAAACATAACATTTCGGGTATAATCAAGTCATGACACCAAGGGGGATAAACAAACATGGCAAATGCAAATGATATTATCATTGCGACGACAGAAAATATTGCGGGTTATGAAGTGGTGGAAACACTAGGTGAGGTCTTCGGCCTAACGACACGTTCAAAGAACGTTGTTGCAGATATTGGAGCGGGTTTAAAGACCATCGTGGGTGGTGAAATCAAAGCCTATACGTCATTGCTTGAAGAGACACGTAATTCATCTTTGGAACGGTTACGTGATAACGCGGCTAAAATGGGTGCCGATGCAGTGATTATGATGCGTTTTGATTCAGGATCAATGGGTGCTGATATGAACATGGTGGCTGCTTACGGTACGGCTGTTAAGTTGCAAAAGAAATAGTTAATGAACGTCCGAATGCTAATTGCACTTCGGGCGTTTTTTGTGCGCAAAAAGGTGCTATTATGAGTAAAAGATTAGGAACGGTGGGGATAGTATGGAAACTGTAGCTTACTATAACGGTAAGATATCGGAAATCGATGACATGATGATTCCGATGACTGACCGTGGTTTTACGTTTGGTGATGGTGTTTACGATGCGACCATGGCGCGCAATCAAAAGATTTTTGCGTTAGATGAGCACTTATATCGTTTTTGGCGGAGTATGACTGCAGTGATGATAACGCCTAACTTTACGCGTGAAGAGTTAACCAACATTTTGAATGATTTACTCACCAACGTGACAGGGGAAGCTTATATGATTTATTGGCAGGTAACCCGAGGAACGGGGCGACGTAGCCATAGTTTCCCACTGGATGCGACGCCTAATTTGGCAGTGATGATAACGCCTATGTCGTTAGATCGGGGCAAACAAGAACGTCCATACCGTTTACGGACCGAATTGGATATTCGCTCAGGGCTAACGCATGTGAAGACGATTAACTTACTACCGAATGTGCTTGCCGCGCAGCGGGCGATGCAAGAATCGGTTGATGAAACTGTTTTTTACCGGATGACTGAGGACGGTGACACCCGAGTGACTGAAGGTTCTAAAACGAATGTCCATATGATTAAGGCGGGCAAGCTAATTACGGCACCAACGGATAAGTTGATTTTACCGGGCATTGCTCGGCAACATTTATTGCAGGCCGCCCGTTCATTGGGGATGCCAGTTGAGGAACGCGCCTTCACGGTGGCGGAGTTAAAAACGGCTGACGAGGTGTTCATCACGAGTTCAACGATGATGGCTGGTCGGGTTGTCTCTATCGACGGTGAGTCAGTTGGGCAACGTGATGAAGCGCATTTTTTGCCGCTCCGAACGCAACTGGTAGATGAATGGTATGCCGAAACGGAATGAATTCACACAAGTGTCATACATGAAATATCGTTAAATGGTATGCTAGAAAGGTAACAGATATACATTTCCAACCCAAAGGAGACCCATATGCCGAGAAGACTGAGTCAACAGGGCTGGTTTCGAGTGCTCATGCTTGTGATTACGCTTGAAATTATTGCACTATCTATTAACTTTTTCTATGCCCCGATTAACGTTGCTGCTGGTGGCGCAACCGGGGTCGCCATTTTGCTGGATGCTGCGTTTGGTATTAACCGAGCGCTAACGGTGTTGGTCATTAATATTGCCATGATTATTTTAGCCGCGATTTTCTTAGATAAAAGTACGGTGCGAAATATTGCATTTGGTAGCTTTTTATTACCGGTATTAATGTACATTACGCCTAGTCATCGGCTTGTTGAAGATGCGGTACTAGCGGTCATTATTGGTGGCGCTGTTTTTGCATCGGGCATCGCCATTTTATACCGGCTTGAAGCGTCAAGTGGTGGTACAACCGTACCGCCAATGATTTTGAAAAAGTATTTTAAAATTAATTCCGCTTTGTCATTGTTAGCTATTGATATGGTAGTGACTTTGTTTAATTTGTTGGTTTCAGGCACCAATGCGTTCTTTTTGGCTGCCTTTTCATTGGTCATTACGTCGATTGTGATGCGTTATATTGAGACTGGGCTTGATTTAAAGCACCAGGTAACGATTATGAGTAATGAACGATTGGCTGACATTCAAACGATGTTGCTCCAAGAAGATCAGAGTTTAACCGTCTTTGATGTACGTGGTGGCTACACTGATAACAACAAAGAAATGCTTATGGTAATGGTGGATAACGCGAATTACGGTCGTATGTTACGCCGCGTGCATGATATTGACCAGAATGCGTTTATTGTGACGACCAATGTCCACGAGGTTCATGGTGGCACATTTGGTATTTAATCATAACTAATCAAAAAAGCAGCGCAAATTGATGCGCTGCTTTTTTGATTATTCAGATTTTGCACTACGGGTAATGTTAGCATCTTGCACGCCAAGGACGCTCAAGATAAAGGCGACGATTGGGACACCAATAATCAAGCCCCAGGCGCCAAGCAGATGCTCCATCACGATGATTGTTGCAAATGTGAAGAACACTGGTAACTCTGTTCGGCTAGCCATCAAACGTGGGTGTAAAAAATAAGATTCAAACATGTGAATAACAGCGATTAGAATCCAGACCTCAATCATGCCGATCCAGCCGAGAGCTGCGAAAGCCATAACACTGAGCGGTAGTAGTGAGATAATCACACCGGCAATTGGAATTAAGCCTAGGATGAAAATCATCAACCCCATTACCAAGACACTTGGCACGCCCAGAATGCTCAAACCGATCATCATTAAGATTGTGTTGATGAAGGCGATTAGTAATTGGACCTCGATGACGCTACCTAAAATGAGAACGAACGTGCTACCAAGTTCATAGACATTCTTGAAAAACTTAGGGTAGCTTGAGTGGAGAAATTGTGATCCAAAGACGCGTAGGCGTTGCCAAGTCAATGCCAGCACGAAGCTCAAGAAAATCGATAGGATGATTTGTGAGAATGCGGTCACGACAGTGCTGATAGTATCCCATCCGCTAGCCAAAAGGGATTTCCAATTTTTTGAAAATTCACTCAGCAGGTCTAGCTTTTGATAGGTTTCATTGAAGTACTGCTTAATGACGGGATACTCTTTGATGAGCTTGTTGACCTCGTTGGGGATGACGGCAAATTGATCGACCAAAGCTGGTACGATGTAGACAAATGCCATCACAACCACGAAGATACTCAATAGGTACACGATTAACACTGAGAATCCGTAGGGGATTTTAGTCCACCGTTGGACGTTATTAGCACCCTTGACAGCGAGATAGCCGAGAATGGCGGTTAGCAACAAGATGCTGATAAGGTCATGGACAATAAACAATAAGAGCACGATAAAGGCCAGGGCGATATACCGCTGGACATCATTGCGCAAAATAAACGCTTTGACTTCTTTCATTGTTACTTCCTTTTTGTGGTTTCTACTATTATAGTCACAAATCACAAAAAAAGCGCAACCCATGGCTACGCTTTAAATGTCATTATGATTGCGGTGAAGGCGCACGTGATTAGCGTGATCAAGCAAATCTTGGAGCAATTCCATCATGTGCGGGTCAGTTAAAGCGTATGTGATAGTGCGACCTTCTCGAGTGGCAGAAATCATCTGATACTCACGTAAAGCTGATAATTGGTGTGACACCCGGGATTGTTCAGCATGCAAAGCAGTCATGATTTCAGTGACAGTAGCAGCACCGTTTTCCTGCAATAGGCAAAGAATTTGCAGACGCAAATCATTGGCGAGGAGTTTGGCGATTTTGAGAGCCTCTTGCTCTTTTAAAAATATTTCTTCTGATAATTCCATACTTCATAGTTTACCGCATTCGTTCGTAAAAATGCACACATTAAAAGTAAGCGAAAGAAGCCGTTATGGTGGTTTTTGTTAAATAAACCCGCTATACTACCTTATAGTATGTTGAATTATAGTGAGATGAGGATTGTTTGAGTTATGGATGGCAATAACGAAAAGCTTGTTTTGCTGGAGCACTTGCGCCAGCTGAATGATACGCTTACCCGATTGTCAGCACGGCGCCGACGGCTGCGTGCTGAACGTCGCGTTCGTTTGGGCCAACTCAAGAATACAGTGACGTTTATTCTCTCATTCGTGTTGACGGCGCTTGCAGCTGTTTTGGCATTTTTTGGCTTGCCATTCTTGCCAATTGATAAGATTATAGCCTATGTTGTGGGAACTGCGGTGGCGTTCTTTACGACGCTGTACTTATTGATTTATTACTCAATTTTGAATCGTGATCGTTTTTCACGACAGAAGTGGGTCAAAAAGCGGTTACAACCGGTTGATACGAAAATTTCACGCATGGATACAGAAATTCGGTCATTATTATCAGCGCCATTTTTGGACGCGATACCATTGGACGCGCGCTTAATTGATAAGCAATTATTGGCAGAAGCGCACGAGATGGTTGTGGCTGAACCTGAAATTTCATGGGTTGAGATTGAACGTCGCTTGGATACGCAATTGATGTTGCAACGTACACGTCGTCAATCATTGTTTGCGTCAGAGTGGTTCCGATTGTTTGGGGCAAGTTTCCCCGAAAAGCGTGTTTAAGTTAATAGGTAGAATTGGTTAAAAGGGAAGATATTAAGTATGAAAATTGTTGTGATTGGAGGCGCGCACGCTGGCTTATCGGCCGTCAATGCGTTCCGTCAAGTGAATGAAACAGATGAAGTTGTCATCTTAGAAAAGAATTTACGCGAACGACCATTTATTTCGGCGGGAATCAAGTTGGCGTTGAATGGCCGCGTGACAAGTGCTGAACAAGTGAATTTTGAGCATTTTGAGGGTCAACCCAATACAACATATCGCTCAGGCGTTTTAGTTGAACGAGTTGATGCCGCAACTAAGAAAGTTTATGCTCGTACCATTGATAATGGTTCAATTATCGAGGAATAATACGATAAGTTGATTTATGCCTTGGGGTCATCAGCACGCGTACCATCATTTGTGGGGGCTGATTTGGACCGGGTTGTCTTCGTGAAAGACGAGCAAGATGCCGTGGATATCAATAAGTTTGCTAAGGGTTTCCGCAAGCGGGCCTTGGTTTACGGTGGTGGACCAGTTTCAACTGAATTGGCGGCCGCGTTGGCGCATTCAGGGGTTCATGTCACATTTGTGACCCGCTCAAAGCGTTTAATGACGCGCTACTTTGACCAAGCAATTCAAGAGGACTTGGAAAAGACGTTGACTGATAACAAGGTTGTCTTGCGCAAGGGCCAAGAAGTCGTTTCAGTTGATAATCAAGGTAAGAAGATTGAAGTTAACTTTAACAATGGTACGTCGGAAGTGTTCGACTTCATGGCCATCGCGGCCGGTTTGCAGCCTAATACGATGTTGTTAGCTGGTCAGGTCGATATGCGTGAAAACGGCGCGATTGTGGTCGACGACACAATGAAGTCATCAAACCCTGATATTTACGCTATCGGTGATTCGGCTGTGGTTGATGGTAAGTTTGATCAATACTTCCCATTGATGTCAGCTGCATTGAAGATGGGCCGCGTGGCTGGTTATGCGGTGGCTGGCTTGGACGTTAAGATCCAACCAATCTTGCGTACAATCGGATTCTCGGTTTTTGATCGCTTCTTCTATAAGACAGGGTTGACCGTTGAAGCAGCGAAGGAGCGTATCGGTGATCACATCGAGCGTCTCGATATTCACACGCCCGCCACAATTCATGCGTTGGGTGAACAAACGGACATTGTGGCATCGCTGATTTATGACTATGAGTCAGGCATCGTGTATGGTGCGCAAATTTCAACTAACGCGCCAGCGGCAGCTGAAGTGATTACCACATTGTCACACGCAGTTTCTTCAGGGCTAACGGTTACAGAATTAGCATTCCTGGACACGTACTTCGAATCAGAAATCAATTTGCCATACTCAGTGGCAAACCGATTGGGTGAGATGGGTGTAATCGCTGAAGCCAAGCGTGCGGCTGGTAAAGCTATCGATCATAACACTGTTGATGGTGACGATAACTTGAATGGGTTTCAGTAAAGTGAACTTCAAATAACATTAACGATAAAAAGCTATCTCGCGTTGCGTATACGTGAGATAGTTTTTTTGTAATTAAATTGTAAAGAAGAAATTGTGACGAAAATAAGTCATTTAACCAATGGATAATTTAAAAGTAAAACGTTTTTACCAAAAACGTTTTATTAATTTTTGGATTTATCGTTCGTGTATTTTGTGTATAATGGTCCCGAAATGAGGTAAAACGTTTAACTTTTTGGGGTGTAAACGAACGAAATTCACACTTTGTTCATTGTTTTTATTAAAAGAACCTTATATACTAATCACAGCAAGTCAGGTTAACAGTTAAACGTTTTGTTAACCAAGCGATTAAACTAGGAACATACAGTTTGTTACTTTGGAGGATATGAGAAATGGTTTCACGTCGTAATTTGATTATTGGTGGTGTCGTTGTTGTTGCTGCTGTGGGTATTGGGGCCGCAGTCGCCGGAAACAACGGATCAGATTCAAACAAGAAGAATTTCTCAGTAGCGATGGTTACTGACGTTGGTGGTGTCGACGATAAGTCATTTAACGAGTCAGCTTGGAATGGTGTGAAAGCTTGGGGAAAGTCACACGATTTGAAGAAGGGTGCAAATGGTTATGACTACTTTGCATCAAAGACAAATGCTGATTTTGCGACGAATTTCCAACAAGGTGTATCAGCAAAGTACAGCATGTTGATTGGTGTGGGCTACGCGACGAATGATGCATTGGTTGCATCAGCTAAGCAAAACCCAAAGACTGACTACGTGTTGGTCGACGACGTGGCATCAAAGCAATATAAGAACATCGCTTCATTGACGTTTAAGCAACAAGAAGCATCATATCTAGCTGGTGTTGCTGCGGCAACGAAGGCCAAGGAGTTGGGTGACAGCAAGGTTGGGTTCATCGGTGGTATGAATTCAGCGGTTATTCAATCATTTGAGGCGGGTTACATCGCCGGTGTAAAGTCAGTTGACCCAAATATGAAGGTTGATGCCCAATTTGCGGAGTCATTTACTGATACGGCTAAGGCTAAGACAATCGCTAGCGCCATTTACACGTCAGGCGCACACGTTATCTTCCAAGCTGCTGGCCCTGCAGGTAACGCTGTGTTTACGGCTGCCAAGGACATTAACACGGGATTGAATGCTGGTTCAAAGGATAAGGCTTGGGTCATCGGTGTTGATATGGATCAAAACGACCAAGGTAACTACAAGACGAAGGATGGCAAGAGCGACAACTTCACATTGACGTCAGCAATTAAGGAAATTGCTAGCTCAATCGAAAAGGTTGCTAACCAATCAATGGACGGTAAGTTCCCTGGTGGTAAGACGACGACTTACGGTTTGAAGGATGGCGGTGTCGCAATCACAAAGAAGAACTTGGATGCTGAAGAGAAGTCTGCAGTTGAGAAGGCCGAAAAGGCAATCAAGTCTGGTGATGTGACTGTGCCAAGCACAATGAAGTAAAACGTTTAAAAAACGAACTTAAAACAGGACATTTGAACGAACGTCCTGTTTTTATGTGTTGAAAAATTCTAGTTAATCGATTTTTGTATTACAACCATGTTAATAGACGAATAATAACGATTGCATAGACTAGAAAATTTAGTAAAAAGTAGGTAAAATATACCTATTACGTCATAGTCTTGATGAAGATGTGACGAGAAAAATGTCTGGGAGAAATGTGCTATGGCAGATCAGCCAATCGTGCTAGAAATGCGCGACATTGTGAAGCAATTTGGTGAATTCCGTGCGAATGATCAAATTAATTTGCAAGTGAAGCGAGGCCAAATTCATGCCTTGTTAGGGGAAAACGGAGCTGGAAAGTCAACGCTGATGAATCAATTGTCAGGGTTACTACAACCGACTGCCGGCGATATTTTGATTAACGGTCAAAAGGTTATTGTTGATAGCCCTTCCAAAGCCGCTGAATTAGGAATCGGAATGGTGCACCAACACTTTATGTTGATTGATGCATTTACAGTTACAGAAAACATTATTTTGGGCTCAGAGCCCGTTAATGGGTTGAAGTTAAATACGAAAGCTGCCGCGACTGAAATTAAAAAGTTATCTGAACAATATGGGCTGGATGTTGATCCGAACGCCTTGGCAGGGGACATTTCGGTCGGTATGCAACAACGTGTAGAAATTTTGAAGACGTTGTACCGTGGCGCTGATATTTTGATTTTTGATGAGCCAACAGCCGTGTTGACGCCCCAAGAAATTGATGAGTTGATGACGATTTTGAAGGGCTTAGCCGCTGAAGGTAAGTCAGTCATTTTGATTACGCACAAGCTTGATGAAATCAAGGCGGTGGCTGACCAAGTGACGGTTATCCGTCGAGGAAAGTCAATTGACTCATTCCCTGTTGCTGGTGTGTCATCACAAGAACTGGCTGATATCATGGTTGGTCGCTCAGTATCACTCTTCTCAACTGAAAAGGAGCCTGCTCACCCAACTGACACGATTTTGTCTGTGTCGGATTTGACGGTTAAGGACGCTCGTGGTGTTGAAGTTGTGAAAAACTTGAGCTTGGATTTCCGCGCTGGTGAAGTTGTGGGTATCGCGGGTATTGATGGTAACGGACAATCAGAATTTATTTCTGCTTTGACTGGATTAATGCCATCAGCGTCAGGTAAAGTGACACTTAAGGGTAAGGATATTACCAATAAGAAGCCTCGCCAAATCACCGAGAGTGGTGTTGGTCACATTCCAGAAGACCGTCACCGTTTTGGGTTGGAATTGGATATGACGCTGGCTGAGAACATTGCGCTACAAACGTACTACAAGGCACCGATGTCAAAGGCGGGTGTGCTGGATTATGACAAAATCAATGCCCACGCTCGTGAGTTGATTGAAAAGTTCGACGTTCGTACAGTGAACGAATTAGTGCCGGCTAGTGCTTTGTCAGGTGGTAACCAACAAAAGGCAATTATCGCTCGTGAGTTGGACCGTGATGCTGATTTCGTAATCGCGGCTCAGCCAACGCGTGGTTTGGACGTTGGTGCAATTGAATATATTCACCAGCAACTCATTAATCAACGTGATGCTGGTAAAGCTGTCATGTTGGTTAGCTTTGAATTGGACGAAATTTTGAATGTCGCTGACCGCATCGCCGTTATTTCACATGGTGAGATTACAGGTGTCGTTGACGCAAATGAAACGTCAAAGAATGAGCTTGGATTGTTGATGGCAGGAATGTCATTGGCTGAAGCGCGTGCGCAATTAGCGGGGGAGTAGACTGGTGAATAAAATTAATTCATACGGTACAGGTCTCGTTGCAGGCCTGGCTGTCTTCTTTGGATTGATGGTCGGTGCGATCATCATGTTGGTCTCTGGGTTTAATCCAGTGACTGGTTATGTGAGCTTGGTGCAATCCGCACTTGGGTCATCATTGAATATCGGTGAAGTGTTGCGATCAATGACACCGCTGATTCTAACGGCAGCTGGTTTCTTGGTTGCGCAATCAGCTGGTTTCTTCAACATCGGACTTGCTGGTCAAGTTTGGGTTGGTTGGATTGCATCAACGTGGTTTGTGTTGGTTAACCAATCAATGACACCATGGTTGTCAATTCCGTTGGCAGTTATCATCGGAGCCCTTGCTGGTGCTTTGATGGGTGCCTTGCCAGGGTGGCTGCGAGCCCAGTTTGGTGCATCGGAAGTTATTACAACAATCATGTTGAATTACATTGCTTTATATGGTGGAAACGCCTTTGTGCAAGGGTTGCCTAAGAAGTTGATGACGACAACTGATATGACAGTTACGTTACCAACGGAAGATTCACTACGTTGGGACTTGCTTGCGAACTTAACGGGTGGGTCACGTTTGAACATTGGGTTTATCATTGCGATTGTGGCGCTGGTAGCCATTTGGTTCATTATGAAGCGGACAACGCTTGGTTTTGAAATCCGTGCGGTTGGTTTGAACCCCGACGCAGCTCGTTATGCGGGGATGTCGGCAAAGCGCACAGCAGTGACAGCCATGACGATTTCCGGCTTGTTAGCTGGGTTAGCTGGTGCAACTGAAGGTTTGGGAACGTACTTGAACATCTTCTCGCAAACTGGTGCACCACAAGTTGGATACGATGGTATGGCGGTTGCCTTGTTGGCATCAGGTTCATTCTTGGGTATCTTCTTTGCTGCCTTGTTGTTCTCTATTTTGTCTGTTGGTGGATTAGGAATGCCATTGGCTTCTGGTGTCCCAACTGAATTGGTTTCTGTTGTGACAGCATCAATTATCTTCTTTATCGGTGCGAACTACTTGATTCGTTTGATTTTGGTTAAGATCGATGAAGATGATGCAAAGCAAAAAGCCAAGAAATTGGCCGGCCCTCAGAAAAAGGGTCGTAAAGACAAGAAAGTAGAGAAGGAGGCAGAGTAACCATGAGTTTGGAAACGATCTTGCAATTGGTGATTTCAAGTACGTTGGTTTACTCAGCGCCTTTGATTTTCACTGCATTAGGGGGTACGTTCTCAGAACGTGCTGGAGTTGTTAACGTTGGGTTAGAAGGAACCATGATTATGGGCGCTTTTGCCGGCGTTGTCTTTAATTTAACGTTTGCAAGCCAATTTGGGGCTTTGACGCCATGGCTTGGTTTGATTGCTGGTGCAGTCATTGGCTTGATTTTCTCATTGCTACACGCGGTCGCAACGGTGACTTTGCGTGCTGACCACATTGTGTCAGGTACGGTGATGAACTTGATGGCCCCAGCTTTGGGTGTTTACTTGATTAAGTTGATGTACGGTAAGGGTCAAACATCAATGATTGCTGAAAACTTTGGTTACTGGAATGTACCTGGTTTGGCAAAGATCCCAGTTATCGGCACAATCTTCTTCACGAAGACTTCTGCCACAGCGTGGGTTGCGATTATCGTAGCCTTTGTAGCTTCATGGGTATTGTTTAAGACCCGCTTTGGGTTGCGCTTGCGTTCAGTTGGTGAAAACCCACAAGCTGCGGATACGCTTGGTTTGAATGTTTATGCTTTGCGTTATACCGGTGTGCTGATTTCAGGTGTCCTTGGTGGAATTGGTGGGGCGTTGTTCGCCCAATCAATCGCGGGTAACTTCTCAGCATCAACAATTGTTGGACAAGGATTTATGTCGATGGCGGCCATGATTTTTGGTCGTTGGAATCCAGTTGGTGCCATGGCGGCCGCGTTGTTCTTCGGCTTCTCACAATCAATGGCGATCGTCGGTGCACAATTGCCATTGTTGAACCAAGTGCCAGCGGTTTACCTACAAGTTGCGCCATACGTCTTCACGGTTTTGATTTTGGTTGTCTTCTTCGCCAAGTCAAAGGCCCCAGCGGCAGACGGTGTGAACTATATTAAGTCAGTCTAATGACAATAATAAAAAGCGATGCGACATTCGAATGTCTGCATCGCTTTTTATTATTGTTGGATTAAACCAAGGCAGTTACCACTTCTTCAAGGTGAATGCCATGTGACCCTTTCAGCAGGACCGCATCATCAGCCGTTAAATCAGCTTGGAGATCAGCAATCAGGGTTGCTTTGTCATCTTTGCTGTAGCGTTTAACGGTACCAGCTGGGTAGTTAGTCTTTAAGGCATCTTCGAGGCTGGCCATGATGTCACCCACGAGGTAAACGTGTTGAATCGTTGTTGGATCAAGCTTTTCAGCGAGACTGGCATGTAAGTCCGGACCAGCTTCACCAAGTTCGAGCATATCACCCAAAACAGCAATACGGCGGCCTGCGACAGGTGTCTCAGCAAAGAAGTGCAAGACCTCCTTAGCAGCAGTTGGATTTGAGTTGTAAACATCAGACAAAATCTTACCGCCAAAATTACCAGCTAACCATTCAGTACGGTTTTCAGTGATTGGGGCTTCGGCAAGGGCTTGTGCAATCTTGTCGTCTGAAATTCCCAACAAGATGCCGACTGAAATGGCGGCCAAGGCGTTAGAAACGTTGTAGCGACCTGTCAATGGAATGTGATAAGTCATTGCTGATTTATCCGTTTGGAAAGTTGCACCGACGGGATTCATAGCAATTGTTGACGCATACAAATCGTTGTCAGTATTGAGGCCAAAGGTGGCGGTGTGTAAGAAGGCATGCTGACCTGCACGCTCACGAAGCAATGGTTCGTCACCGTTGTACACAAGGACGCCATTAGATTGCAACCCAGCAATGATTTCCATCTTACCGTCAGCGATGCGTTCACGTGTTTTGAAGAATTCAATGTGGGCCTCACCAATCATCGTCAAGACGGCGATGTCGGGGTGGACCATTTCAGAAAGGAAGGTTAAGTCGCCCGGACGATCCATCCCAAATTCGATGACTAACAATTCAGTATCTGCGGGCATCGATAGGATGGTCGTAGGGACGCCGATTTCGTTGTTGAAGTTGGCTGGCGTTTTGACGGTTTTGAATGTCGAGGCGCCGATTGCAGCAACAAAATCTTTTGTCGTTGTCTTACCGTTTGAACCTGAAATCGCAACAACTTTTGGTTGAACTTGCTTTAAGTAGTAGACGGCTAATTGTTGGAAGGCCACGAGGGTATCGGCCACGACCAATGTTGGCACGTCAGTTGGTACGTTAGGGTGGTCAGCTTGCCATAAGGTAACTGTGGCACCATTAGCAACAGCGCTAGCAACGTAATCGTGACCGTCATTTGCAGCAACAAGGGGGACGAATAAACTACCGGCCTCAGCTTTACGTGAGTCGAATGTGGTACTGGTAACAGCGACATCGGCCGCGTTGATAATTTCCGCGTTGATGGCCGTTGCCATTTCTTGCAATGTCAGTTTCATAGGTAATAATGTCCTTTATTTTTTGTCACCCCTATTTTACGCTGGAAAGCAAACTGGGGTCAATTTAAGGCGGATTTTGTTGTATACTATTAAAGATACATATTTAAGAATTAAAGCGAGTATGCGCAAGTAAAATAAGAGGTGGAAAATCATGGCCAAGGAAATCGGCGTTGATTTAGGAACGGCAAACGTCCTAATTTATGTTGAGGGTGAAGGAATCGTCCTTAACGAACCTTCTGTTGTCGCAATTGATACCAAAACAGATAAGGTTTTGGCTGTGGGAACTGAAGCCTACCAAATGGTTGGTCGTACGCCAGGTAACATTCGCGCAGTTCGTCCATTGAAGGATGGTGTTATTTCAGACTTCGATATGACGGAAGCGATGTTGTCATACTTTATGTCAAAGTTGAACGCAAAGGGCATCATGTCACGACCAAACATTATGGTGTGCGCCCCAACGAATATCACAGAAATTGAGCGTAAGGCGATTATCGGTGCTGCCGAAAAGTCTGGTGGTGGTAAGGTCTACCTAGAGTACGAGCCAAAGGTTGCGGCGGTTGGTGCTGGTTTGGATATCTTCTCACCAATTGCGTCAATGGTTATCGACATGGGTGGTGGTACGTCTGATATTGCCGTGTTGTCACTTGGTGATATCGTGGCATCTGAATCAATTCGCGTTGCCGGTGATAAGATGAACGCAGACATTGCCAACATGGTCAAGCGAGACCACGGTTTGCAAATCGGTGAGCGTACAGCTGAAACAATTAAGATTAAGATTGGGACGGCAACACCATTAGACGAGCCAGAAGAGATGGAAGTCCGTGGACGTGATAACTTCTCAGGTATGCCACGTACGATTACGTTGAATGCTAATGAAGTTGAGGCGGCGATGCACGATGCATTGGCGCAAATCGTCGATGCGGCACACCAAGTATTGGCTCGCATTCAACCAGAATTAGCTTCTGATATCATTGATCGTGGTATCGTGCTAACTGGTGGTGGTGCCCTCCTACGCGGGATGGATAAGTTGATTTCAGATCACTTAGGCGTACCCGTTATGATTTCAGAAAGCCCATTGGATAATGTTGCCAAGGGTGCTGGAAAGTTGCTAGAACACATGCACGGATCACAAGGGAAGTAATTATGTCACGGAATAATAAGCCAGTTTCAGTAGAAATTAACGATATGGGAGATAACCTCTCAGAAGTAAAGATTAACAAGGTTCGTTTGGGAACGATTGATGAATCAACGACGCCATTGACGGTGCGTTTTTCTGATAACCGTTCAGTAACGGCTAAGGACTTTGATGATGCAATGGAAATGTTGATTGCAGAATTCAATTTGCACCACTAATTGCAGGTTAAGAGGTAAAACATGATCAAACGCTTTTTTGCACACGAAGGTGAGGTCGACTGGTCGATCATCTTCGTTGTCATGATGCTAGCGTTGATTGGTTTGGCATCCTTATATGTGGCGGGAACACACGATACAGTTGGTGTGAACGTGACGCGAATGGTGATTATGCAGGCGGCCTACTATTTTGCAGGTATTGTTGTCGTCATGATTATTATGCGCTTTGACTCGGAACAGCTATGGCGAGTAGCACCTTACATCTTTGGATTTGGTGTTTTCTTGATGTTGGCCGTGTTGGTGTTTTATTCACGTGCGTATTATGCAAGGACTGGTGGTATGTGGTTCGCCTTTGGACCGTTAACTTTTCAACCAGCTGAATTTATGAAGCCGGCCTTCATCGTGATGTTGGCCCGCGTTATTTCG
The DNA here is from genome assembly GCF_045799135.1 of Weissella sp. MSCH1. Lineage (NCBI taxonomy): Bacteria > Bacillati > Bacillota > Bacilli > Lactobacillales > Lactobacillaceae > Weissella > Weissella sp. MSCH1. Next base: position 53,141 of record NZ_JBJMBA010000032.1, read on the forward strand.
CAACACAATCTGAATAATCCAGTTCACGATTGGCGTTCAGATAAGATGTTGCTCTTAAAAATCATTGCTTGGTCGGCACCGGTAGTTGTTTTGGTGCTTGCCCAACACGACTTTGGAACCATGATGGTGTTCTTGGCAATCGTTTTTGGTATGACGCTTGTATCTGGTTTGAGTTGGAAAATCCTTGGACCAATCATCGGGGTTGCTGGAGCGTTGGGAACGACAGCAATTTTGTTCGTTACCCAAACCTGGGGACGCCATATTCTGGAAAAGGTAGGATTTGAAGCGTACCAGTTTGCACGTGTCGATGCTTGGTTGAAGCCATCTGGCGATACATCAAACAGCGCTTATCAGTTGTGGCAATCAATGAAAGCAATTGGTTCGGGTGGCTTGAGTGGTACAGGTTTTAACGTATCACACGTGGCTGTGCCAGTGCGTGAATCTGATATGATTTTCTCAGTTATTGGAGAAAACTTCGGTTTCGTGGGAAGCATCTTGTTATTGATTTTGTACTTCTTGTTGATTTACCAAATCTTCCAAGTTGTTTACGATACATCAAACCAATTCTATGCTTATATTGCAGCTGGTGTTGTGATGATGCTACTCTTCCACATTTTCGAAAATATTGGGATGAACATTGGATTGGTACCATTGACGGGTATTCCATTGCCATTCATTTCGCAAGGTGGTTCGGCGTTAGTCGGAAATATGATTGGTATCGGTCTGATAATGTCGATGCGTTATCATAACCGGTCATTCTCATTATCAGAACGACAAGGTTTCTCATAGAGTCAATAATAAAGGTCTGGCAATTGCTAGACCTTTTTCTTTATCCGAAATTTTAAAACTATTTTGAGCCGATGCGAGTGATTTGGCTATGTTATGATATGACTAATAACAATGTGATAAATGAGGTGTGAGATGTTAACAATCGGTTTTATTGGCGCAGGTAATATGGCCAAAGCGATGATGCAAGGCTGGTCAGGCAATGCAGATATTCGTCAAGTAGTTTATTCACCTAATTCCGGTGCCCAAGTGGCTGCGGAATTAGGCTTGGAAGCGAAACAATCGGCCTTAGATGTCTGGGCTGAATCAGATATGGTCGTGTTGGCTATACCGCCTGCGCAACTTGAATCTGTCGCAAAAGAGTTGCAACTTGGGATTATGATGAAGCCAAGTGTGATTGTGGCATCTGTGTTGGGTGGTGTGTCATTGGCAACCTTGCATGCAGCCTTTGGTGAGCACGTTATGGTCGCACGCACGTTACCAAATGTGAATGTGGCATTGAAGTATGGCTACACAGCGTTGGCCTTTGATACGGATATGGATCAAGATGTGAAGGGCGCAATCGCAGCGTTGTTCCTGGAGTTGGGTCGGACAGACGAATTGCCAGAAGAACAGTTTGGCGCTGTTAGCGCATTAGCAGGTTCGGGACCAGCCTTTGTTGCAGCGTTTGCGGAAGCAATGACGCAAGCGGGTATTCAGGCTGGTATCGCACCGGATACAGCCGCACGTTTGGCAGAACAAACGGTTGTTGGTACGGCTCGTCACATGGGTGATTTAAAGAAGGATCCCATGACCTTGGCCCATGAAGTGATGACACCGGGTGGTTCTACAGCAGCTGGTTGGGAAACACTTGAACAAGGCAACTTAAATGGGTTGGTGGCTGACGCTATTCAAGCAACCATGAAAAAGAATGCTGAATTTGAATAAAACAAAGCCGCAACTTCAGATGAGGTTGCGGCTTTATTTTACTTGAAACGGCGCTTTAAGATGCGAGTGCCAATAATACCAATGATTAATAGCGCTAGCGTTAAATAATTTTGCCAGGCATTATCACGAATAGTTGTGACAAACGTTAATTCATTGCCAGTTGTATGCTTATAAATCGCATTAATGATACTGGCGAGAAAACGTAATAGTGCAACGACGACCCCGATAGCCGTCAACGTCTCAAAGAATAGCAGTAGCTTCGGATGAGCTAATTGTTTAGTTGTCATATTGTTTATCCTCTTGTCTATTTCATTATACGTGAAGAACCGGTAAGTTTAAATCAAGGTGGGGTTAAGCCTGAACAGCTAAACTTTTAGTAACCAAATGAAGGGGGCTACCAAATGTTTGTACAACCAATTAATGCAAAGTATTGGCTTGCGGGTTTGTCAGTGGAAAAAGACGGTGTCATGTATGAGGCGAAGATAGCGTTTAAAGGTGGTGAACCGGCCCGACAAGCGATTGCTGAGCACGGCAATTTGGCCGAAGTGCAAATGCAGTATTGGTTTGACTGGGTCTTTCGTGAGTTTTCAGAAAAGCGACCAATGTCGACTTTGAATCGATTCAATGCAGGTGAACTGTCGATTCATGAGGTGTCGCCCCAATTTCGGACGGTATTAGCAGCGGCAACTTATGGGGAGCAGATGACTAATCAGTTATATGCTGCTGGTGAAATGCCAAATTATCATCCAGGTGCATTAGTGCAGGGCTGGGCAGTTGAGCAGGCGTTTGAACAACATTTGCGACCGTTGCTGGCGCTACCCGAAGTCACGGCCGTCTCATTGGAAGGTGGCGGCATGCGTCGCGTTGAGACGAAGCCGGAGGATCAAGATTGGTTTTGGACGTTTGAAGTTTTTGATAAGACGGATGATGTCGATCCGTATCTAGAAGTACCGATTCATTCGGGGGCCATTGCAACGCATGAATTAATCGATGGGGTAGCGGCAGTGATGCTGCCAGACTTAACAGATGCGGCAATTTGGGTGACGGCTCTGTCACAATTTGAAGATTGTGATCAACTGTCAACAATCACAGTACCAGGGCGGGGTGTTTTAGTGATCAATAAAACGGCACGTACATGGGGCGAAAATTAATTTAAAAAAAGGGTTGCCAAGAGATAATTATCCTGGTAATATATATTATGTTGTTGAGGCAACGAAGCGACATAATGGCTCATTGGTCAAGCGGTTAAGACTCCGGTTTTTCACACCGGCATCCAGGGTTCGACTCCCTGATGAGCTATACTGATTAAAAAGGCGATTGCGAAAGCAATCGCCTTTTTTGTTGTTTAGCTGATTGGAAAGTAAATTTTGACAAGCATCGTCATTTTTTACATAAGGGCTACAATCGCATTGTCTATACTGACATAACCATAGAGATTGGAGAAGGTCACATGAAACACTTTTTGAAGTTAACAGGAATTAGTATCCTGGCATACTTGATTATTGTAATTGTTGTAGTTGCGCGAGAGGGTGTGTTTTCTGTTGCCGGTAAGGCCCTTCACTTAGTGCATGGTAACGTGGCAACAGTTTGGGGCGGCGTTGTATATAATGTGTGGGGAATTCTGTTGGCTGTGTTAACCGTATGGCTAGTCAAGCGATGGGTACCTTTCCGAATTCGGTTTACCTTACGAGAGGATGTACGCTGGGTGGCGTTAATCCCCCTAGTTTTAGCATATGGCTGGGTGCTTTTTGATCAGACAGTTGATACGTTTAAGTCAGTGGGGCATGAAAGTCTTTCTAGAAATTTTGGACACTTACTGAATGGTATTTTACCCGGAACTTTTGAGGAAATCTTAATTCGAGGTGGCCTACTTGCAATTTTACTGTATGCTTTAAACGCCTCGGGAACAAGAGCGCTGAAAGCGGCGGTTATCTCAAGCCTTGTGTTTGGTAGTCTGCACTTCATTAACTTAGCCGGTGGACAAACACTGGAAGCAACAATCCAGCAAGTTATTTACGCTTTTATCATCGGTTTGGCGTTTGCGGCGCTTTATTATCGTACGGGCTCAATGTGGCCAGGAATTATCCTGCACATCCTAACTGATTTTACAGGTGATTATAGTGGTGGTACGGCTACAATGATGCCCTGGCATGAGTTGGTAATGTATTTTGGACCACTTTTGTTAATCAGCCTGTTCATGCTTCGACCATCGCAAGACGCGTATAATGCGCACGGCTTGGTGCGATAATCTTGGTGTGACTAAAAATAAATAATAGATGTTGTTGAGACAGCTAACTGTGCAATGAAGTTGGCTGTCTTTTGTACTTTTGGGTATCTATCCCCAAATACCTTTGATACACTGTAAGTGACAAATGATAAGTAGAGGTGAACATAGATGACACGATTGTACGTAACTGACTTAGATCAAACTTTCTTACACGAGGATAAGACGTTTGATGCTGATCGTTTTACGACTATTTTGGATAAGTTGGATGCGCAAGGCGACCAATTTGCCATTGCTACTGGGCGAGAAGCGAAGTGGGTGCGCACAAAGTTTGGTGCTTTAGCTGACCGTGTTCATCTGGTGACCAATAACGGTGCTGCATGGCACGTGCGTGGGACGGAAACGACGACATTGCGCACGATTGACCCAGCCACACTAACTGAGTTGGAACAAATTTTGGTGGATGTTTCACCAAAGGACGGTATTATTGCCTTTTCTGCCGACAGCATGTACCGCTTGAATGGGTATGGCGAGCTACGCGCTGATTTGCAAGACTATATGACACAGGTTTATGGCGAAATTCATATGGTTGATCACCTACGCGATATTCCACAACCTTTGGCCAGTGTGACGGCGATTTTTGATGTCGTTCATTCAAATGAGGCGATCGCCCGCATTCAAGCGACACCATTGCCTTTGCACCCAACGACGTCAGGATATGGCGCGGTTGATATTTTAGCAGCAGGTGTCAATAAAGCGACTAGTCTATCGGCGATGATTGCCGAATTACAATTAGCGCCTGAAGATTTGACGGTCTTTGGAGATGGCATGAATGACTTGGAAATGATGCAGTTGGCGGGCGAAGTATACATCATGCCAAATTCAGATGAACGTCTCTTTGGCCGTGGCTACCGTGAGGCACTATTTGATAATGAACATGATGGCGTCCTGGCAACGCTGGAAACAATTATTTAACCGATAAAAGGAGCGAGCGCGGGTTCGCTCCTTTTTGCTAAACTTATGCGTAGGGGGGATTAGCTGATGATTAATTATGAAAGTTATCCATTGTTGCATGGCACAATTACGCTATTCTATTCAACAACGGGCGTGCAATTTGTCTCTTTGGCCGATGACCCGGTTGCTGAATATCAAGCTTGGTATCCAACCGGTCAGCCAATGCCAGCCATTAAGCAGCGCTATGCAAATCTAGTGGCCGCGTATTTAGCAGGACGGACATTACCACCATATCAGGTGGACTGGCAATCGCATGGCACCGATTTACAACGGCAAGTTTGGCAATATTTGCAAACTATTCCGACGGGTACGACGATGAGTTATCAAGCGTTGGCCACGGCGATTGGGCGACCTAATGCTATCCGGGCCATTGCCACAGCGGTTGCGAAAAATCCATTACTGATTTTAGGCGCTTGTCATCGCATCGTCCGCCAAGATGGCGCATTGGGAAATTATCGGGCTGGTGTGACTTGGAAGCAAAACTTACTCGCATTTGAACACCAACTTCAAAATTCTGTGTTAGATTAATTTTTGAGCGAGGTGACATGATGAAGCAAACAAAATTTGTGGCAACTGATTTAGATGGGACGTTTTTAAATGATCAGAAACGATTTAATCGGGATTTATTTGCGCAAGTCCTAAAAGAATATGAAGCAACGGGCGGGGAATTCATCGTGGCGAGTGGTCGCGATCTAAAACACGTCCAAATGTTATTTGGTGGTTTCTTAGACCGGGTGAATATTGTGGCAGATAACGGCGCAACAATCATGTCTGCTGACGGTCAGATTCAAGAACGGCACATGATGACGCAAGAACAATTAAGTAGTCTACAACACGAAATCGATCGTATGTCAGTTAAACCGCATGGTGGTATCCTAGTGTTCAGTCCGGATGAGTTATTAGTTGTGCGTAATTACGGATCCATACCAAGTGGCTTTTTAACGATGATGGCTAGCTTATATGGGCAGCTGCGCTTTGTGGATTCGTTAATGCAAGTTGATGTACCAGTTATGAAGGTGACGGTGTTTTGGACGTTAGCCGAAAGCGAAACATTTGTGACCCAAGTCCGCCAAAATCAGGCCGATGTGCATGCAACGACACCCGGAAATGGTGTCGTTGATGTCATGGCGCCAGGTGTTAATAAAGCGGCTAGCCTCCAACGATTATTGGCGACACTTGGTGGTACGCCAGCAGAATTAGCTGTCTTTGGGGATGGTATGAACGATTTAGAAATGCTGGCAATCGCAGAGCGACCAATTATTATGCCGAATGCCGATCAGCGATTATTCGCGTATGATTATGCCATCGCTGTCGCGGATAATAATCACGACGGTGTGTTGCGAACCTGGCAAGAATTAATATGAGTGTAGAAAAAATAAGGGATGAGCCTGCGCTCATCCCTTATTTTGTTGGCGAATTTGGTCTAGTTGGGCGCGCTTGTCAACGTTGATATAACCCATTAAGCCGTAGAAAAAGAGTTGTTCAAGTTGCTGATCAATTGTTTTGATATCGATTTCACCCTGAGCAAGAGCGATGGTTGTTTGGCGATCATACGACATGAACATATCGATGTATACGCGAATAGCAGCGGTGCTAACGTCAGCACTGAAGAAGCCTTCAGATCGTCCCTGTTCGATAATGGTCGTAAAAAAAGTATCCCGGCGTGTGTCAGCAACCGCCCGAATGTGTGAATCGTCTGTCTCAAGCAAGGTAATCATTTCTGGCCCGTATGTGGTGGCAATTTTCTTTTGGGCAGTTGCCGTGATTGTGGCAAAAGCCTTTATCTTATCTAAAATCGTTAGGTCAGGTGAATCTGTAATCGCCATGATACGGTCAAAAAGGTTATTTAGTTCATCGTTAGCAATTTCCCGGATAAGGGCATCCTTACTATCGAAATACTTGTAAAAGGTCACCACTGAAACACCGGCATCAGTTGCGATACTTTTTAAGTCAGTATTGTGAATGCCGTTCTCACGGAACAAAGCCGTTGCGCTCGCGATTAATTGTTGTTTCGTGAGTGCCTTTTTAGTTTCTCGGTTCATGATGTACCTCCTTGATTTAATTTTAATATACCACAAAAAGTTTAATCGACAAGTGTCTTATTAAACTTTTCTTGACGTGGGTATGGGGTGGCGGTACACTTATATTTAACTTAATGAAAATATGAATATGAAAGGCCGGAGGAAGAACAATGGCATTTTTGGAATTACAAAATATCCGCAAGTCATACTTTTTGGGTAAAGAAGAGTTCCCAGTTTTGAAGGGGATTGACTTGGACTTTGAATTGGGCGAGTTTGTTTCAATTCTTGGTGAATCAGGTGGTGGTAAGTCAACGCTGATGAATATCATCGGTGGACTGGATCGTGAATTTGAGGGTCAAGTTACCATTGACGGTCAGGTTTTGGACCACAAAAAGGAAAAGCAGCTTGATGCTTACCGTCGTGGCACAATCGGTTACATCTACCAAGCCTATAATTTGATTAGTCACTTGACGGTTTTGGAAAATGTATTGGTCTCATTAGAGATGACGACGTTGAGCCAAAAGGAGAAAGTGGCCCGCGCAACTGAATTGCTGACTAAGGTTGGTCTACAAGAACAAATTAAGAAGCACCCTAACCAATTGTCGGGTGGACAAAAGCAACGTGTGGCAATTGCCCGTGCCTTGGCTTCAGACCCTAAGGTGATTATTGCCGATGAGCCAACAGGTGCGTTGGACGGTAAGAACACGGCTGAAGTTTTGGAAATTCTAGAAGATATTGCCAAGGAGGGGAAGCTGGTTATCGCGGTAACGCACTCACAAGACGTGGCGAACCATGGGACGCGAATTGTCCACTTGGCGGATGGTCAAATTGATGACGACCAACGTTTGCGACCAGCATTCGAACTACCAGCTGATGACACGCGTTTAGCTGACCGACCATTGCCAGCGGCAGCGTCATTCCGTAATGCCTTTAAGCACTTAACGTATAACTTCTGGCGTAATTCATTGATTATGATTGGAACAGCGATTGGATTGTTTGCTGTGATGCTGTTTACCGGGTTAGGAAATGGCGTTAAAGCCTACATTAATGACCAGGTCAATTCGTTGGCTAATCCAACGGCTGTAACGGTTGCCCGTCATCAAGGTGATAACGGCGGTGTGGGTCAAACTTCTGGGGCCACAGCCGGCGTCGATATGGATAAGACGACGATTTCAGATGACCAAATCAAGAAGATTAAGGCCAACAAGTACGTGAAGACGTTGCAAAAGGGTTATCAAGCCGGTAACGTGCAAGCAACTTTGGATGGTAAGGCTTACTCACTTGGAACAGTGCAAACGTGGTCAGCAACTTACCAAAAGAAGTTGATCAAGGCTGGTCATGTGCCTGGCAAGAACGAAATCTTGGTCGATAAGAAGACGGTTGCAAAGAAGTTCAATACCAAGGATTGGCAATCAGTTGTCGGTAAGACGATGACGGTTAAGTGGATGACAGTTAAGTCAGACGGCATGACACCAGTTGAAATTAACAAGACGTTCAAGGTTGCTGGTGTTATTGATGCTGGCCAAGCCGGTACAGCTAACGTAACAACGGCTGGCACCATCGAAGATGCCTACAAGGAAGCTGGTGCGGATACGCGTGCGTTGTTCGTGACGGTGCGCGTGAAGCACACTGATGATGTGAAGGCCTTCCAAAAGGCAGTTAACAAGATGAAGGATGCAGATGGCAAGCGTTTGTACCAAGCGGTAACGGTTGGTTCAATCTTGGATACGATTAACACAATTGTGTCATTGGCAACAAATGTGTTGGCAGCGATTGCAGCTATCTCATTGATTGTGTCAGCTTTGATGATTATTGTGACGATGTTCATGTCCGTTTCAGAACGAACGAAGGAAATTGGTATCTTGCGCGCCTTGGGTGAAAGCAAGAAGGACGTGCGTAACTTGTTCACGTCAGAATCATTGTTGATTGGATTGGCAAGTTTCATTCTGGCAGTGATTTTGGCATTCGGTATTGGGGCTGGTTTGAACAGTGCCCTTTACCAAATCGCGAAGTTTGATATGATTCAAATCTCATTGGGCAATGTCGTGATGACGTTGATCTTAGCTTTGGTTATTTCATTCTTGGCAGCCTTGTTGCCAGCTCGTCGTGCAGCAAAGTTGAACCCAATTGATGCTTTGTCAGCAGATTAATAGTTAACTTTAAAAGCCACCCTCCCTGGTCGATGTACAAGGGAGGGTGGCTTTTAACTGTTACTGGAAAAAGTGACCTAGACCGTGTAAACTTGTAAGCGATAAGAACATGATAGAGACGGCTAATGACCGCCTGTACCAATTTAGTATGTCACTTAAAGGGGAGTTAATCATGAGCACAGTTTTGACCCACGCCACCATCTATACCGGGGAACAAGAAAATCCAGTTATCAAGGATGCTTACATCCGTTTTGATAAGCAAATTGAAGCAATGGGACCAATGGCTGAATTGGTTTTGACGGCAACGGATGACGTTGTCCGGGCCGATCGTAAAGTTATTGTGCCTGGCTTTATTGATGTCCACACGCACGGTGCCTATGGCTTTGATACCATGGACGGTGTGACAGAAGATATCATTAAGATGGTGCATGGGCAAATTTCAGAGGGAATTACGGCTGTTTTCCCAACAACCATGACCCAATCAGTTGAGAATATCTCAAAGTCGATGACGGCTGTTAATGAGGCGGCTCAACAAGAACCAGCTATTGTTGGTGTGCACTTGGAAGGACCATTCATCAACCCGCACTTTAAGGGGGCCCAACCAGAAGAACACATTATTGCACCAAGCATTGACTTGGTGAAGCGCTGGCATGAATTGTCAGGTAACCGTGTTCGTTTGATTACGTATGCGCCCGAACAAGCAGCGGACGTTCGGGCCTTCGAAGATTATTTGGCAGATAACAACATCATTGGTTCAGTGGGTCACTCAAATGCAACCCGTGATTTCTTACAGCACAATTCAAAGGCGAGCCACATTACCCACCTATATAATGCACAACGACCAATGTCTCATCGTGAACCAGGGGTTACAGGCCACGCGATGTTAGAAGACAACATTCGCACGGAGTTGATTGTAGATGGTTTCCACGTTTACCCAGATATGGTCAACGTGGCTTACAAGCTTAAGACAGCTAACCGGATTGATTTGATTACTGATTCAATGCGTGCCAAGGGACTTGGTGACGGTGAATCAGAATTGGGAGGCCAGAAGGTTTGGGTTAAGGACAAGCAAGCCCGTTTGGCTGACGGCACGTTAGCTGGATCTGTGCTTGAGTTTGATGACGCCTTCCGTAATATCATGGCCTTCACAGGTGCATCGATTGAAGAAGCTATCCAAATGGCCTCAGTTAACCAAGCCGTCGAGTTTGGGCTTGATACAAAGGGCACGTTGCGGATTGGCAAAGACGCTGACTTGAACGTCTTTAGCGCTGATTTGTCAGCGTTGGAAGCAACCTATAGTCTAGGACGTCATTTCTCAAAGGCGGACGCACCGACTGCGGAGGCATAATGTATGGCAGCACCTGTTTACATTCAAATTCATGACGAAATTCATGAAGCTATTGAAGCTGGGCGCTGGGTCCCAGGAGATAAAATCCCGGCTGAACGTGAATTAGCTGAACAATTCGGTGTCTCACGCATGACCTTGCGCCAAGCAGTCATGATGTTAGTCGATGAAGGCATTCTGGAACGACGTGTCGGATCAGGAACTTATGTCGCAGAACGTAAAGTGCAGGAACAGTTGAACGGTGTGACGTCATTTACAGAAATGATGGCGGCGGCCGGTAAGGTTGCCACGTCACGTACGATTTCTTTCCACATTGGGAAAGCATCTAATTCAGAACAAGAACAACTGCAATTAGGTGACGACGATCAAGTGTTACGCATGGAACGTGTGCGTTATGGTAATGACGAACCAATTGCATTTGAAGTTGCCTCAATTCCGGCTAGTCTGGTTGATGGGTTGGCTCGTGAAAGTTTGACCAATTCTTTGTACCGCACATTGTCGGAACAACGGGGCTTACGGATTGGGCATGCACAACAGACTGTGACGGCTGCTGCCGTCACGGAGCGGGTTGCTGAATACCTAGCTATCAAGCGTGGGGACCCAGTTTTGGTCATGCGCCAATTGACATTCGATACAGCTGGTAAGCCGTTTGAGTATGTTCGTACGCAATATGTTGGGTCAAGATTTGAGTTCTTTTTGGAAAAATAATCACAAGGAAAACGCCTATATATAGGCGTTTTTTTGAGTTAGAACTAAAATTTGCACAAGCCGTTGAAAGGTGTATAATAAATTTTGGTTTTATAAAAGTTTACTTTTTGTAAGGAGAATTGAGAGATGCATAAGTTAAATCCAACGATTGCATTGGCATTATTTGTCGCAGCGATTCCATCATTATGGGCAGTCGTTGCACCCTTTATTGGCGTAACTGTTGGCGCTGCAACGTTGATTGTTGGGGGCTTCTTTGTGGCCTCTGGTAATGACCCAAAGAACAAGTGGCGTTTGTTGTTTGGCATGTGGCTTGGTATTCCATGGGGGATGATGGCTGTCACGTTCCCAGGTTTGACAGGCTGGCCTAAGTTGACGCTGTACGTCACGTTGTTCGTACTTGGTGGCTTGGCAGTCTTGATTTCATCAATGCCAGGGATTCGTAACTGGGTTGATACGGCTGCTTGGCTAACTGGTTGGGCCATTTCAATCGTTGTCTTAAGCTTGAATGGTGGCCCAGCGAAGTTTGGCACGATGCCGTTGCAAATTGCTGGGGCGATGCTTGCGGGTATCTTTATCGTTGGTGTTCTTGGCCGTGTCTTGGTTGACGCGCTCTCAAAGCAAAATTAAAGAGATGAAGTAAGGAAGAACAGCTTGTAACTGTCCTTCCTTTTTGTTAAACTATTGGAAGTGTTGAAAACTGCAGCGGATTGTCCGCAAGCTCGTCAACAATTTACCGACCCGTTTCAATTATGGCGGAGAACACACCAGTACCCGCGCTGCAGCGGTGAAAGTTTGGGTGAATTGCACGAATGTGAGGCAATTCTCTAGAATTCAACAATAATAAAATTCTGGAGGACATTTAATATGTCACGTTATACTGGACCTAAGTTCCGTGTTTCACGTCGTTTGGGTGTTTCTTTGTCAGGTACTGGTAAGGAAATTGCTCGTCGTAACTACGCCCCTGGAGATCACGGTGCCGGCCGTCGTGCAAAGATCTCTGATTACGGTATGCAATTGGCTGAAAAGCAAAAGGTACGTTTCACGTACGGTTTGACTGAGCGCCAATTCCACAACTTGTTTAACAAGGCTGGTAAGATCCGTAAGGGTACTCACGGTGAAAACTTCATCGTATTGTTGGAGCGTCGTTTGGACAACATTGTTTACCGTTTGGGCTTGGCCTCAACGCGTCAACAAGCACGTCAATTGGTTAACCACGGCCACATCTTGGTTGATGGTAAGCGTGTTGACATTCCTTCATACGAAGTTACTGTAGGTCAAGAGATCTCAGTTCGTGAGAAGTCACAAAAGAACGTTTACATCCAAGCTTCATTGGAAGCACAAGCTGGAACGTTGCCATTCGTTGAGTTCAACAAGGACGAGATGAAGGGTTCATTGGTTCGCTTGCCAGAGCGTTCAGAATTGGACCACGATTACAACGAAAACCTTATCGTTGAATACTACAACAAGTTGGGATAATTTTAATTATTTCGGACTTGTTGTTCACAAAGAAGCACAGGGCTTATGTCTTGTGCTTTTTTGGTGCAGTTGTAAAGAATCATATAGTGGAAACACTGGCGTACAATGCCAAAATACGTTAAAGTGGTTACTTTATGTGAGGTGTTGAGATGAGTAAGTATTATAAAATTGCGATAGCGTTGGCGGTGTCGACCTTCGCGATAGGGACAACTGAATTTGTGCCAGTGGGTATGTTAACTGATATTGCGCAGGACATGCATGTATCAACGGGAATGATTGGTCTGCTGGTTACGGGTTACGCGATTGCCCAGGCAATAGGCGCGCCCATTGCAACTAGCTTTGTCGGGCGAATCGCACGACGACAATTGTTTGCTTGGCTGATGATGGCCTTTGCAGTGTTGAATTTGTTATCAGCAATCGCACCAACGTATGGCATTTTGCTGGTGACACGTGCTTTAACGGCTGTCGTGCACGGCGTATTTTTCGCTACGGCATCGGTGTATTTGACCAAGTTAGCGCCCATTGATAAAAAAGGTGAGGCCGCTTCTTGGTTATTTGGTGGTTTGACGGTTGCAACAGTCTTCGGGGTGCCGTTTGGAACCTATTTGGGTGAAGCGGTTGGTTGGCGTGCCACGTTTGCTGTCGTTGGTTTGTTGGGTGTCTTTGGGTGGCTTGGGGTGCTAACACAAGTGCCTAAAACAGCTGCACCGCTAGTGACCGATAATCAATTAGCAGGGATTATCACGGTGGTTCGTCATCCCAAAATTTCGTTAACATTATTAATGGCCACGCTAGGCTTTGGATCATCGTTTGTGCTATACACCTATATTCGGCCGTATTTGCAACAAGTGACGGGTGTTAGTACCGCAGGTGTCGTCGGAGTCTTGGTCCTATATGGTGCTTTCGTGACCATCGGAAACGTGATTGGTGGTCGGTTAGCGAATCGACAAGCGCTAGGGGTTGTCGCTGGTATTCTGGCTGCGCAAATTGTGGTGCAATTATTACAACTGCTCCTGTTGCCACGGCAAGGTTGGTATCTGTTGGGAATTTCGTTACTTGGGCTGGTGGCTTTCATGGGGAATGCCTCGCTACAAAGTCGTATTATTATGACGACAACCGAGTTAGCGCCGGCGCATACGGATGTTGCATCTGCATTAAATGTGGCAGCGTTGAATTTTGGCATTGCTGGCGGATCGTTTGTTGGTAATGCGGTGATGAGTTATGCTGGTTTGCGGATGTTGCCATTAGTTGGCGCCATAATCGGTGGGGTGGCTGTTTTAGTCGTCGTCTTATTACGCCGTATTAACTAGTTTCTTTGAAACGGACATTTCGATTTGAAGCGTCCGTTTTTTCTGATGTTTAAGAATCTTCGCATATTAGGTCTATACTAAAATTAGATTTTTGCGGGGGGACAAAATTATGGCAATAGAACCAGTTAAAGCGCAGGATGTTTGGAAGGACGTCGGGAAGAACGTGTCGTTCGTTGTGTTAAAGTTGCGACGAGAGAATTTAGCAAGTGACCAGGCGGCCATTGCGGAATTTGCAGATCGCTCGCAGGCAATTATCCGCTCAATGCACATTCGGGCGGCTGATGACCAATTGAAGGTGTCAATTGGGTTTAGTCGCACGGCGTGGGATTATTTATTTCCAAGTGTTCCGGTGCCCAAGCAGTTAGAAACTTATACCACATTGCAGGGACCGAAGTACAACATGCCGGCGTCTGAGGGTGATATCTTTTTGCACGTACGCGCCGGTTCTGAGGCGGCGGTTTATGAAGTTGTTCGTCAATTGATGGTCTTTTTAGAACCGATTGCAACGGTGGTTGATGAAACGAAAGGCTTCCGTTACTTTGAAGGGCGTGCCATTATTGGTTTTATCGATGGGACAGAAGCGCCGGGAGAATATGATGCGGCAGACTATGCCTTGGTCGGGGATGAAGACCCAGCGTATGAGAATGGGTCGTATGCCTTTGCACAAAAGTGGTTACACGATATGGACTTCTGGGGCAAGTTGAAGACTGAAGAACAGGAAAAGGCTGTTGGCCGTCATAAGTTTGATGATTTGGAACTTGAAGATGATGAGAAGTTCCACAACGCACACAATGTTGCCGCCAAAGTTGAAATTGATGGTGAGGAACAAAAGATTGTGCGGATGAATGTGCCGTTCTCAGATCCAGCCAGCGGTAAAACAGGGACGTACTTTATTGGCTATTCACGATACTGGTCGGTTACCAAAGCGATGTTACAACAGATGGTGGATATGTCTGACTACTTATTAACATTCTCGACCATTCAGTCCGGTCAATTATTCTTCGTGCCATCACGAGATAAGCTGGCAGAGATTGCAGATGGTGAATTATTTTAATTTCTAACGGTTTTGACGCTTGAGTTGGCGGCAAAACCGTTTTTTTGTGGATAACTAGCTTACAAAACGTGAATCTCTTTATTTTTGTCGTAGAAATTAAAGGCGAAGCAAGTTTTTGTTCGTATGCAGTCGGTCGCTCTGTGGAAAACTTGTTCATAAGTATGTGGACTGATTGTGGATAAGTTGTGGAAAACACACATTCATAAACTCATTGTTTTCTCATAATTTAATGTAGTTATTAACAGGTTATCCACAAAGCAGATAATTATGAAAAACCCACCTGTGGAAATGTGGAAAAGTTAAATACGCAATTTAGCCCATTTTGGTGGATAAATGAGGTCGTGTTTGTAAGCGGTTAATGTTGTCACGCCAATAAACCCTAAATGCGATTAAAAAAGGTTAAAGAACCCCAAGTAAACCCTAAAGCCTGTCTTGTTTTTAGAGTTAATGGTCGTTACCGTGATAATCTAGTAGGTAGATAATTCCCGATAGTAAGGAGTTTGGTGAATAGTGGATTCACCAGGGTGATAAAGCATGACACAGATTGGACATATCGTAATTGGCCTTATCGTTGTAGTAGCGGCCATTTACTTGATTATCTTTGTCTCGCAACGATTGACTGCACGTAAAGTTGCCAAATTACTTCGCAAGAAAGAAAAACTCGCTGAAATTCCAATGCGTGATCGACTTGTGAAGGGACGTCAATTAAGTTTGACTGGCCAATCTTTGAAGCAGTTCCAATTGTTGGAAGGCAAATATGGACACCTAGAAACGACTGGGTTTAAGGATATTGAAGAGCAAGCGAATGCGGTTTTGTTTGAATCACAAGGATTAAACTTTGTGAAGACGGCGCAAGAGCTGAAAGAGTTGCAACAACAAATTCGTGATGCTGAAACGACCATTGAAGTTGTGAAGCAGGGCTTGGCTGACTTAGAAAAGTTAGATGAGGCGCACAAGGCCGCTGTTAAGGAACTAGAAGGTAAGTACCAAGAGTTGCGTAAG
Source organism: Weissella sp. MSCH1 (assembly GCF_045799135.1). Taxonomy (NCBI): domain Bacteria; kingdom Bacillati; phylum Bacillota; class Bacilli; order Lactobacillales; family Lactobacillaceae; genus Weissella; species Weissella sp. MSCH1. The sequence continues at coordinate 69,158 of NZ_JBJMBA010000032.1, forward strand.
ACGCTCTTGTCACAGAACTTCAGTTTTGGACCAGCGATTGATAAACTAGAAGAAATTCTGGGATCGTTGGAAGATGATTTTGCAGAGTTTGCCCGTTTGACTGAAGCGGGTGATCACGCAACGGCGGCTGGGATTTATGAGACGTTGGGGATGGAAACTAACCAACTAGAACAACGTATTGAACAGATTCCGGCGTTGTATCAATCATTGGATGATACGATTCCTGGCCAACTGGCTGAATTACAAGATGCCTACGACAAGATGGACGCAGAAGGGTTCCAATTTGAAACGGATATTGCTGCTGAACTAGCGGATATTGAAGCACAACGCGTTGCAACGGTTGATGATTTAGCTGAATTAACCTTGAAGAAGGTGAGTGAGTCAATTGCGCAAATGGAAAGCCGCACAGAAGTGTTGTACGAAACTTTCGAAGGTGAAGCAACCGCTGCACAACAAGTTTGGGAAAATAACGAGCAGTTGACAGCATATGTGGTTCACAATAAGCGTCAAAATCATGACTTATATATCGAGCTAGATCGATTGAATCAAGATTTTGTCTTTACGAAGGACGAAGTTGGGCAAGTGCGTAGCTGGGAGATGCAATTATCAAATGTTTCGGTTGGTTTGGAAGAACTAAAGGAAGCGATTGCGAAGCATGAAGTTGTCTTTTCAACTTTGGCTGACAAGCAAACGGCGCTTCGTGAAGAATTGGAACGCGTTGAGCATGAGCAGGTTGCCATGTGGCAAGACCTTAAGGAATTGCCAGTTGCTGTACAGCAATCACGCAATCGTGTGACCTTACTTTCCGATAAAATTCGCCAAATCCAACGGTCATTTGAGCGTCAAGGCTTGCCTGGCTTGCCAAAGGATTACATGGACTTCTTCTTTGCGGTGAACGATGAGCTTGGTCGTTTAAAGCAACAACTTGATTTGTCACGCATCAATGTTGATGATGTTTTACGTCAACTGAGCATTGTTACAGCTGACTTAGACACATTGCAAGAGAATACAGATAATTTAGTTGAAGCGGCGTCAGTTACGGAACGTTTGGTCCGTAAGGCACTGTCATATCGGGATAACGCAGAAGTTGTGCAAGCGACGCAACAAGCGCGTTACTACTATGAAACAGATTATGATTACGTGCGAGCCATGACGACACTCGGCAGTGTTTTGGATCAGGTTGAACCTGAGACGACGTCACGGATTATCAATGCCTATCGTCAAGAACAGGCAACATTGCAAGCTGAATTTTCTGAACAAAATTAAAGACATCGTCCAATCTGAGACGCCTTGTTACGGCTGTTAACAAGGCGTCTTTAATTTTGGACGAGTTCCTTTTTTATTGTAAGTGCATAGGTAAACGACTACACTTAAAGCAATAAATAAAGCAGGGCTTCGGAGGCAGAAATCATGGAATTTAAGGCAGAACAATTAGCAAGTACGTTGATTATCGGTTCAGACTGCGTTGCAGATGTTGCAGGATTTGCAGATAAGGCTGTGAATGCCGGTGTGACGATGATTATTTTAAATGAAACTCGTTTAGAAGGCGTTGAAAAGCAAAACTTAGCGCAATACATTCGTGACATTACGCGTGCCAAGCAAGTTGCCTTCCTGATTGCTGATGATGTGAAGTTGGCTGAAGCAGTTGCTGCAGATGGTGTGTACGTGAGTGATCGTCACCAAGTCGCTGAAATTTCAGCAGCAGCTGTGGCGGCAGGTTTGTACACCGGCGTGTCAATTAACAACCGGACAGAATTGTTGGAAGATGTGCCAGCAGGCTTAGCTTTTTATAGTGTTAGCCCAGTTTACCCAAGCGCGCACGTTGATGAGTCGCAACCAATTGAGCACTTGGCTGGTTTAACGACTGTTGTTCAAAACAGCACGTTGCCAGTTGTTGCGATGGGTGGTATTACAGTGGCCCGTCTGAAGGATATTGTGCGCATGGGCGTTCACGGAGCCGCTGCGGTTGATGCTTTTGTGAAGGCTGATGATTTGGACGCCGCAGTCAAAGCGTTCAATGATACGTTTGGCGGCATGACGGTTGACCAAGCATTAGGCAACACCCGCTATGGTTTGGCGATTCCGGGTAAGCACACGAATGCTGTCCAAGGTGAGCTGCACTAACAAATAATACGAATTTAAAATTAGACCACGCTTTGTTCAAAGTTTGGTCTTTTTTTGTTGGCATAATGAAAACAGGATAGGGTATCAAATTAATCATATTTGATATGATGTATATGAAATCTACATTTCACGGGGAAAGAAAATATGACACATGAATTTTTGCTTGAATTGGCTAAGATGATGGATGATCATTTTGATACAACATCAATCGAACGCCTGGTTAGCTATGAAACAACGGGGATGACGGAATCATTGAAGTTGGTGACGTCGGTTATTGCGCTGACTGAATTGCGCGATCCAAATTGGTTGGAAGAAGCGAAGCCAGAATTGGTTGCCGCTGTTCAAGAGTTGAAAAGCAATCAGTAGAAAAAGATATTGAGACGTAAGACGTTTAAAAGCCGCCAATCTCCCGATTCAAAATCGGAGGATTGGCGGCTTTTGTGTTGATTAATAATTAATGGGCGACAATAAATAAGAAAATCAAGAAGATAGCTGCCAGAGCGTACATCAGTGGGTGTACCTTACCAGCTCGCTTAGTGGCAATCATCATAATTGGGTACAAGATGAAGCCAAGGGCAATACCATCTGAAATTGAGTATGTTAGTGGCATACCAATCACAATCAAGAAAGCCGGTGCGGCAATTGCAAAATCATCCCAATTAATATTGCGCAAGTTTTCGGCCATCAAAACCCCGACCACAATCAAAGCCGGTGCGGTTACTTGTGAGGTAACAACCGACAACAATGGTGAAAATAGTAGGGCGAAAACGAACAAAATACCAGTCGTAACTGACGTCAAACCTGAACGGCCACCCACCGCCATTCCGGCAGAAGACTCAACGTAAGCTGATGTAGGTGACGTTCCCAATACCGCACCAGCTGTCATACCAACGGCGTCAGCCATCAAAGCCTTACCGGCACGAGGCATCTTGCCGTCCTTCATGAACCCAGCTTGCGTGGCCAAACCAATCATCGTACCGGCAGTGTCAAAGAATGTCACAATCAGGAACGTCAAGACAACGGTAAATAATTGAAATGTATTGATATCCGTAATGTGGTTAATTGACTCACCAAAGGTTGGGGCCAACGATGGAGCTGACGAAATCAAGTGTGATGGCAGATCAATTAAACCAGAAATAATTCCGACAATTGCCGTAATAACCATCCCAATAAAAATTGCAGCTGGTACGCGCGTGGCAATTAAGATAAAGGTCACGATAATCCCAAAGATTGAGAGTAATGAGGTACCTGATGTTAGATGCCCTAATGAGACCATTGTTGAGTCATTGGCCACAATCAAGCCAGCGTTAGCTAACCCGATAAAGGCAATGAACAGACCGATTCCAGCGGCGATGGCGACCTTTAAATCTTGTGGAATCATGTTAATGATGGTTTCACGGATTTTAAAGAATGTGAGCAACAAGAAGATAATGGCAGCGACCAAGACCCCGGCCATTGCTGTTTGCCAAGGAACCTTCATCCCGATGACAACAGAATATGCGAAAAATGCATTAACCCCTAAGCCAGGCGCGATAGCAATTGGATAGCGCGCGACTAGGCCCATGAAAATTGTGGCGATTGCTGTGGCGACACCAGTAGCGGTGAAGACAGCCCCTTTGTCCATACCTGCTGCACCCAAAACGGTTGGGTTAACAAACAAAATGTAGGCCATTGAAACGAAAGTTGTTAAACCGGCAATGATTTCAGTTCGGAAATTAGTCCCGAGTTCATCAAAGCGGAAGTATTTTGCAACAGAATTCATCTGTGCCCCCTTAAATGTAAAAAAATAATAAGTTCTTCCTAACGTTTCATAGTTTAGGGGATTAAGTTTCAAACGTCAACCCAAAAACCGAACAAATTACGTTTTGTAAGTTTTAACATACGTAAAAAACGAACGTTATTTTCCCGTTGAGTCATTGTAAGCAGAATTTTTGGCTTCAGTAACGAAAATTGTTAAACTTTAACTAGGTAAAGATATGCCGACAGCAAACAGAGGGGAGCCGACATATGATATATCAAGAAATGTTAACGAAGGTAATTGAAAAATTACAGAGCCAACCCGATTACGGGTTAACGCAAGAACAGGTGGTACAATCCCGCCAAGCAAATGGGGATAACCAGTTTGTTGAACCGCCAAAAGAGGGTTTGATAAAACGGGTGTTACGCAGTCTAAGCGATATTACAACAATTATTTTGATTATCGCTGCCATCATTTCACTAATTACGACGGTCATTCAAGGCCATGGCGATTATTTTGAGAGTTTTCTGATTATTGCGATTGTTGTGATCAATTCCGTCTTATCGATTGTGCAAGAGGGCCGGGCTGAAAAAGCGCTTGATTCATTAAAAGGGTTGGAGCGCGAAGAAGCAAAGGTCCGACGTGACGGTGACATACAATTTATTCCGATGACGGATATCGTGGTCGGGGATATTTTGGTACTTGAGAATGGAGTGAAGATTCCAGCGGACGCACGTTTGTTGACGACTGCAGATTTACGGGTGGAAGAATCACCACTGACTGGTGAAAGTCATCCGATTGAGAAGGATGAAGATTTTATTACTGGCGAAGAAGTGCCATTGGGTGATCGTCGAAACATGGTTTACCGTGGCACGACGATTGTGAATGGCCGCGGTGAAGCGTTGGTTGTGGCAACGGGGATGAATACCGAAATGGGTAAAATCGCCGGTTTGTTAGGCCGTGAAGAGCGCGAAATGACGCCAATGCAGAAACGTTTGGCCCAATTAGGCCGTCAATTGACTGTCGTCGCAATTATCGCGGCAATTATTGTGATGATTTTGGGAATTATGCAAGGTGATCCACTGATGGAGCTGTTTATGACGGCTGTATCGTTGGCCGTGGCCGTGGTACCAGAAACCTTGATGGTGATTGTCACAATTACATTAGCGCTAGGTGTGCAACGGATGGCAGCTCGGCACGCAATTGTGCGTCGACTACCAGCAGTTGAAACGCTGGGTTCGGCGAGTGTGATTGCCTCGGATAAGACGGGGACTTTAACTCAGAATAAAATGACAGCCCGTCAGGTTTGGGATGCCACGACTGATACAATTATGGCAGTTGATGAGGCTGAGGCCTTGCCGGATGCTTTGAAATTCGGGGCATTGTCAACGAACGTTACTGAGCAAGACGGCACACTAGCGGGGTTACCAACTGAGATGGCTTTGGTTGGTGGGATCGGTGGCTATTCAGCATACGAGGCCTTGCAAGCCGAATATCCGAAGGTCTATGAGATTCCATTTAACTCAACGCGTAAGCGCATGACAACGGTTCATCGGGTGGCTGATGGCTATTTGGCGATTACGAAAGGGGCTTTTGATGTGCTGCTCCCCAAGTTGCCACTGGATTTGCAAGAACGTGCAAAAGCGGTTAATCAAACGTTTGGCAATCAGGCGTTACGTGTGATCACCGTTGCGATTGCAAAGTTGCCCACACTATCAGCAGAACCAACCGCTGAAGAACTTGAGCAAAACTTGCAACTATTAGGCTTGGTCGGCATTATTGATCCGCCGCGTCCTGAGTCAGCTCAAGCCGTCGCGGAAGCCCGGGCGGCTGGCATTAAAACAGTGATGATTACCGGGGATCACGTCGCCACAGCGAGTGCAATTGCCAAAGAAATCGGCATTTTGTTACCAACCGACAAGGCCCTGACCGGGGCTGAATTGCACGATATGTCAGACGCTGAATTGGATGATACTGTGCAAGACTATGCCGTGTACGCCCGGGTGACGCCTGAAGACAAGATTCGCATCGTCAAGGCGTGGCAGAAACGCGGTGATATTGTGGCGATGACCGGTGATGGCGTGAATGATGCACCAGCCTTGAATGCCGCTAACGTCGGGATTGCAATGGGACAAACCGGGACTGACGTTGCCCGTGAAGCCGCTGATATCGTCTTGACTGATGATAATTTCGCAACCATTGTACATGCGGTTGAAGAAGGTCGCGGTATTTATGGCAATATCCGTAAGACAATTAACTTCTTGATGAGTGCCAATATGTCCGAAATTATTGTCATTGTGGTTGCCATGATTTTGGGTTGGGGTAGTCCATTGATGGCCGCCCAACTGTTGTTCATTAATTTGGTGGCCGATGGATTACCAGGCTTTGCGCTTGCTAAGGAACCACCCCATGGTGATGTGATGCGGGATAAGCCAGTTAACCCTCGGGCAAGCGTCTTTGCCCACGGATTGGGACTTCGCATTGCTTTTAACGCCATTTTGTTTGCGTTGATGACATTAGCAGCGCAAGGATACGGCGTTTACACAGACAATAATTCAGCGGGGCACACCATGGCGTTTATCGTCTTGTCGATTTCATCAATCTTGCACGTCTTTAATATTCGCAGTGATGCTTCGATGTTCCGCGTGAAGTTTTCAGCTAACCGGAGTTTGGTGATGATGGCGCTTCTGTCATTGGTGTTAACTATTTTAGTTGTAACGGTACCCGTAACCCAAGACATCTTCCACTTTATGCCGTTGACGGTTGGCCAATGGCTATTGACGATTATTCTGTCGATAATTCCGAATATTATTTGGGAAGTAATCAAGATGAACAATCGTAAAATACAATAACGATTAGACGATATACTTCGGTATATCGTCTTTTTATTTTAAATAAGTAAGCAGTGTTAATTAAAAAGACGAATAAAAAACTATTCAGTGACGACTTATTTAAATAAAAGTCGAACTTTGTGTCGTGAAAGCATTGAAAACAAAAATGTTAGTTGATACAATAGTTTTTGTGATAAAACGTTTTTAAATGTTCGTGTTTTCGAGTGTTTAACGCAAAAGGGAGGCCATCATGGCAGGAATCGTAGTAGTTGGTAGTCAATGGGGAGATGAAGGAAAGGGTAAGATCACGAACTTCATCGCACAGGAATCAGACATGGTTGTTCGTTACCAAGGTGGAAACAACGCTGGCCACACGATTTACGTGAATGGACAAAAATTTGAATTATCAGCAATTCCATCAGGAATCTTTAACCCAGCTCGTTTGGCGGTAATTGGTAATGGTTCAGTTGTGAACCCTAAGGCGCTCTTGGAGGAATTGCGCGCTATTCAAGATAAGGGCGTTACAACTGACAACCTGCGCATTTCAGACCGTGCGCACGTCATTTTTCCATACCACATTTTGATTGATCAACTAGCTGATGCTAAGAAGGGTGACGGTAAAATTGGGACAACGGGTCGTGGTATTGGGCCAGCTTACATGGATAAGGCTGCACGTACAGGAATTCGTGTCGTGGATTTGCTTGATGAAGACGTGCTTCGCGAACGCTTAACGATCGTCTTGGCTGAGAAGAATGAACTTCTTGAGAAGATTTATAACCATGCGCCATTAGATTTGGATGAATTGGTTGCCGAATTCTCGGGTTATGGTGACGCATTACGGCCATACATTACAGACACGACGGTTATCGTGAATGAATATTTGGATGCGGATAAGCGAGTGCTTCTTGAAGGGGCGCAAGGCGCAATGTTGGACATTGACCACGGGACGTATCCCTATGTGACATCATCATCACCAGTTGGTGGTGGTGCAACGATTGGTGCCGGTATCGGGCCAACCAAGATTGATCGTGTTGTAGGGGTTGCCAAGGCCTACACATCACGTGTTGGGGATGGCCCATTCCCAACGGAACTGTTTGATGAAGTCGGGGCCACAATTCGTGAAGTGGGTCATGAGTATGGTGTTGTGACCAAGCGACCACGTCGAATTGGCTGGTTGGACACGGTGGTACTACGACACGCGGCCCGCATTGGTGGTTTCACGCACTTGTCTTTGAATTCATTAGATGTTTTGTCAGGCCTGAAGACGCTTAAGATTGCCGTCGCGTACGAATTAGATGGTCAACGTATTGAACATTATCCAGCGAGCTTGGCGGATGTCCGTCGTGTGACGCCGGTTTATGAAGAGTTACCTGGCTGGGATGAAGATATTACACAAGTTAAGACACGTGAAGAGTTGCCAGCAAATGCGGAAGCTTACTTGAAGCGCGTGGAAGAATTGATTGGTGTGCCACTCTATACCTTTGCGGTTGGGCCATCAAACGAACAAACGATTATTCTATTTGATATCTGGAACGAGGGATAAAGCATGCCAACAATGACGTTACAACGGACTGTTTTAGGAACTGAAGAAATTGCGGCAATGGTGGAACGCGTCGCCGCTGAAATCAACGCCGCAACGGCAGACGTTGAGCGTCCTGTATTTGTGGGCGTGATGAAGGGTGCGTACATCTGGATGGCTGATTTGCTACGAGCGGTTGGTCGCGATGTTGAAACGGACTACATTGATGTGTCAAGTTATGATGGGGATGCGTCGACTGGACGTATTACCATTCAGCGTGATTTGAAAGTCGATTTGACTGGTCGCACGGTCGTTATCCTCGATGAAGTAATCGATTCAGGATTAACATTGCGCTATCTGAAACATGATTTCGAAGAGCGTGGGGCTGAACAGGTCTTGATTGCGGTCGCCGTTGATAAGCGTGAAGACGTCTCAGCTGGTGGCATTACACCAGACTTTATTGGCGCGAAGGTACCTAACGAGTTCCTCGTCGGGTACGGGATGGACTTCAATAATCATCATCGTAATTTGCCTTACGTTGCGGTGCTTGAATTGACTGAATAAATTGATAAATTGCCCGGATGAATGGTTAATTCATCCGGGCAATTTGCTTACTTACAATATTTTCTATATACTAATTAAACTATCAAACACGAATGGAGATGATAAAGATGCCAGAATTTGGATCATTATCTGTACGCCGAACGAAAGTTAATTCTCAAGCATAACATCGCCGGCTAAAGTCTGTGCGATGTGTACTCTAAAATTGGAGCATAAACATGGACAAACAACTACAACCGCACGAATTCGTCGCAATTAAAGAACAAGTCATCATCCTGAATAAAGCGTTCAATTCAGTTAATGATAAGAATGTAAAAGCTGTCGTTCAGGCTGATGTTGTTGAAACAGTTAAAAGTATTTTGCCAGACACTGAAATTGCCACTGATTTCCTGAATCAATTACCTGAAATTGCAACCTCTAAGCAGCGTGCCGAACATGCATTTAAGCAGCTAGCGGAATTAGTGACGCCTTTCCCGGAGCTAAGCTCAAACCAACTTGGTAAGCTGTTCAAAAAGGTGAAAAAACTACCTGAACCAAAATGGGAGAACTTAGACCGTCATGAAATGACCTATCTGGGCTGGAATGATAATGGCAGTCAAAAGAAGTACATCGTCGCACCGCGTGATGGTAAATTGGTCGGTATCTATGGTGACTTTGACCCGAAACCATTGAACGGATTATGTGCAATTTGCCACCAACTAGGGACCGTCTCAATGTTCTTGTCAAAGGTGAAATCGCGAGGCGCGGATGGTAACTATACCAAGCGCGGTAATTTAATTTGCCGTGATAGTTCACTTTGCAACGCACAATTGAGCGATCTTGATCACTTGGCAAGTTTTGTGGAAACAACGTTGGTTAAGTAAACAAATTAGCAATAAAAAATCCCCCTAACCATAAATCAGTTAGGGGGATTTTTTCATCACTAATCTTCAAGATAGATATCAATTGAAAGCTCACCGGCCAGTGAATTATTACCAGCACGGGCTTCAGCGTCGATCTTTTTACCGGCGTCCATCAAACGAGCCACAATATGGTTTTGATTCCGTGGCACCCAACCGATGTGATGTTCAGCTGAATCAAGGACCTTGATGGCGTAGTCGTCAAATTGGTTTGTTTTATCACGACGTAAAATCAATGCGGTTCCTGGTAACCCAGCAGCGCGGTGGAAGGCCTGGTTTTCCTCTGAGAGATAATAATAGCCGCGTACTTGCACATGAGTTAAGTAAATACGTTCACCAAATAGGTCATCAACTAAGTCTGTGAGAGCGGTTGAATTCGTTTTCAATTCAATTGGTAAGGCTGAACCGCTGTTTAACGGATTTAATTCAAATTTTTCAGTCATGCGGTACCCATCCCATTTGCGCTAAATCTGTCAGCAATTGCCTACGTTTCGCCATTAGTCGCGTGGTTTGTTGCTGAATACGTAAGACCTGTTCTGTGATGTAGTGATCGTCCTGCAAGGCGTCGGCCAAATACATTGGAAAGCTGGTCATGATGCGATCAATTTCGGCTTGTAAAGTATCAATTTTACTAGCGAGTTGGTCACCTTGTGCCTGTAGATCTTCGATAGGCATGACAACTTCATGTTGCTCCGCCGCTTGGTTATTCAGTTGCACGATTTCTAAGAGAAGCGCCAGCTCTTGCAACTGGCTAGCTTTATAGGCCGTGATGGCAGCTTGAAACCATTCTCTTTCAACTGCTGTTTGGTCGGGATTGAGGTCTGGGTGCAACAGACGGACGAGTTCTCGATAAATCATTTTTACGCTTTTGGTATCTTCGACGGAAAGTAGCTTGGCATCCCAAATGTGTTGTGCTCGGCGTAATCGGTCGGCCAATTCTTGCCGTTTGACATCAAGCTGACCGTTTAATAAATTAATTTCAATTTCAATGGCTTCCAAATCAGGTGTCTCACCTTGATTAATTGCTTGTAACATTAATTGGCGGCGTTTCTTCAAAAACTGAACCGTCATGTATAGTTCATAAGCCGTTAATTCGTAACGGCCAATGGTTGCCATATAACGTGCCTCAGTGAAGGGGACTTGGGTCGTTTGCAAATCAGATAATCGAGAATAGGCAGTTGCTAAGGTTAATTTTAAATCTTCGATTCTTGTGATGGCCGCTTCATACGCGGGATGTAAGCGAATGTCCATTAACCGACTCCTTTGGCGAGGTAATAATTATTATTGTACTGCTTTTGATGGGCGACTGTTCAACTGATTTCGCCTGTTTGATTGGTCACTGGTGTATAATTCAAACCAACAAAGAACAAGTCATAAGGAGATCAGTAACATCATGCAACTCAAACTAGATCAAGATGGTTTTATTGACGAATCACTTGTGGATGAGGTGCGCGCAGGATTGTCCACGGCCGGTAATGCGGTTGGGCCAGTTAATCAGCGCACGCTGAAGCGTAATCGCCAACAATTCCGGGAATTGTCAGCGGCGTTTGCCAAGCAGACCGAGTGGGCAGATGCGCAAAAGATGAGTGCGGCCATTTTGGATGATATTTATTTGGTGACGAATAAGCCAACGATTGCGTGGGGCATTGATGATGTCTTGCTGGGACTGACGTTTACCATCGGTTCACACGAGCAATTCCAAGGGCTAGATGATGCAACTGTCATCGGCATGACAGCAGATTTGCTCGAATCCTTAATGTACAGTGGCATGGTGCAGCCAGATTTACCCGCAGCCGTGACTGACGATTGGGTTCGCGATGAATTGGTGGCCTATCGAAAAGAGTTGGCGAACCAGATGGTGGCGACAGATGATCCTGATGAGGTACGACCTAATCGGGCTATCGCACCATTGATGGCGAACTTAGCCACCAATGCAACCTTTCAAGCATTGTCTGCCGACGTCCAACGCGATATGACAGATACCTTGTTGCCATTGTTTATTGGTATGATGCAGAAAATTGCCCATGAACCAGTTGGCAAGTGGACGACGGTTGGCTTGAAGCGAATTTTATTTAACTATTTTGTACCAACCGTTGTGTTAACACCCGACCAGATAAGTGCCTTACCGGATGCATTAACGGCATTGATTGCGTCGACGCCAGTTGTAGCTGTTGATGCAACTGACTTTACCAGTACTGTCCAACAATTAGCTTGGCAGTTCGAGCATGAAGCGACCTATCCCGGGTACTTTTCGGCGGATAAGCGTGTTGCGACTGCTGCAATGGCGGCTGGTATTGATTTGAATGATAAAGATGCCTTGGATGTCTTTGCAGATGAGTACTGGGACAGCAAGGCTGGCCAAGAAAAGTTTGTCTCGGTTGGCCGTGGTTTTGGTGGTTTGTGGGATTACTTGGAAAATGAGCGTTTCTTCCAGCAACTGAAGTTGAAGGATCAAGATGCGCGCTTGTTTTACCAATATATGGAGCCATTCTTTTTGAAAAGTTTGGACCCAGATTGGCAAGCTGACTACGATTTTAGTCACTGGCAAGCGACGTTGGCGCACAATCCGCAGTTAGCTGTGTTAGATGCGTTGTATGGGCAAACAAAGGCTCAGATGGTTAAGAATATCGCAACGTCATTTGTGTATGAACCCGAGCGCGAGGCCCAACGTCACGTACAAGTTTGGGTACAACAGGTGAATGATGTACTAGGGCCAGTCCTACAGGGTGATGAGCAGGGACACGTAGTTTTCGCTGATCGATTGCGTTTGCAACAAATTGTGCGTGACCAGGCGCCGGTACCGGAACTCAAAAAGTTGCCGGTTTTGATGAGTACGCCGTCAGCTGATTTGCGTGAAATGAATCATGCGCAAGTCACGATTTTTATCGAAAAGCTGCAAATGCAACTCGGTGACCTACTGGCAACGGATCAGTTACGCTGGACTGAAACGATGTTAGGCGACTTGATGGAAACCGCCGGTGGTCAGTGGCAGCAAGCCATCACGGCGCTGGCTGATGATGACTTCGTAATGCTGATTGAAAGCGAATTATTTGGTCGCTACACAATGCGTCAAGCGTACTTTGCCTTGCAATTATTAATTGCCTACTTAGATAATGCTCGGGCACTGGGTGAAATGACGAAAGATCGCTTTGACGAACTGGTTGACCTGATTAAAGTCGCCCAAGATCAGCATGTGGCGTCGTATTTGAGCCATGTCATGGATCGAACTGAAGTAACAAAGCCGTTGTAATGGTAAAAATCCCGTATTAGTTTGTGAAGCTAATACGGGATTTTTGATTAGGCGTGGGGTTGCTGTTGCATAATCGCGGGCAAGACGATTTCATCAACGACTTCAGCGATAAAGTCGTCAGTAATCGGCTCGTCACTGATTAAAAAGCGGTAGCGAAGTAGCTCAAATGGCATTAACTTCACCAAGTCCGTGGTGGTGTTATTGATTTCGCCGTTCAATTGCGCCTTTGATAAGATGCGTTCCATGATGAAGAGGTTTGATTGTTTCAGTTGGGCCAGAAAAGTGGTGACATCCTGATTATCTTCCTTGCTGACTTCTCCCAAAATGGCACGATTGTAGGTGCGCCCCATAATATCGGCCGAGTGCTTGTAGCGTGTTAACATCGCAATCAAATCTCCCCGTAGTGAGCCGGTATTAAAATCAGCGTCAACCAAAGTGCCCTGGACGTCATGCGCCTTGGCTTGAATGGCCTCGGTCATTAGGGCGAACGGTGAAGACCAGCGTCGGTAGAGTACAGTCCGAGAGGTCCCAGATTCACGTGCAATTCGGGCGAAAGTGACGGCCTGATAACCTTCAGCCGCCATAATGTCGCGGGTCACCGAAAAAATAACGTTGGTGAGGTCATCCCCAGTTTTACGCGTTGCCATAGCAAATCACCAGCCTTTCAAAATGCTTATATGTCTTTATTTTACACGATTTTCAACCGATAAGATACACGTTGTATCTAAAGTGCTTGCATTTTTAAAATTGCACGCCTATAATACTTTTTGTCCGAAAGGTACACGGTGTACCTTAAAAAGAAACAAAGTGTAAGAGAAGGTAAATGAGATGGACGAGAAGAAAACGACAGCATTGCCAAAGCACGTCGTGAACATGGCTTGGGTACTGGTACTTGGTGCGCTGGCGCCGATGCTTGATGCAACGATGGTGAACATCGCGGTGAATGATTTGGCGCGTGATTTTGGGGCCAGTCTCTCAACAATCCAGTGGGTGATTACGGGGTATGTCCTAGCGACAGCGGTTGCGGTACCGTTTGCTGGTTGGTTGGTCAACCGTTTTAGTGGCAAGTGGGTATTTTTAGCAGCCGAAATTGCGTTTGGTGTATTCTCGTTGGCATCTGCTTTGGCTTGGAATATCGATAGTTTAATTGTGTTCCGTTTATTCCAAGGTGCGGCTGCTGGCATGCTGACGCCACTGTTGACGACGCTGTTAGTGGACTTGGCTGGTAGTGCAGCGATGGGGCGCTTGATGGCTGTAGTTGGCCTGCCAATTATGTTAGGACCGATTTTGGGGCCAGTTATCGGCGGTATCGTCTTGGAGTATGCGTCATGGCGTTGGATTTTCTACATCAATGTGCCGATTGTCATTTTGGCAACAATTTTGATTGCCTGGAAGTTGCCAACGTTTGAAGCAAAGAATCGTCAGGCCCGCTTTGATGTTGTCGGGGTGACATTGCTTGCTGCAATTTCATCGACCATTATTTATGGTATCGTGCAAGCTAGTACAAAGGGTGACTTTACGAATGCCACTACAGTTGCGTATGTTCTGGCCGGAATTGCCTTAATGGTGGTATACGGTGTGTACGCGTACTTCAGGGGTGAGCAGGCGATTTTACCAATTCGTCTCTTCACGCGTAAAAACTTTACTGCCGCTATGGTCGGTATGGTGGTTGGTGGGGTTGCAACTAACGGGGCAATGTTGCTCTTACCATTGTTCTTCCAGAACTTACGTGGCGATTCAGTGATTGTCGCTGGTTTATCATTAATTCCACAGGGGGTCGGCATGCTTGTCGCGCGACCAATTGTGGGTAAGCTGATTGATCGCATTGGTGCCCGTTACGTGACGATTGTGAGTTTGGCAATTACGCTGGTCGGCACGATTCCGTTCGCTTACTTTGATGGTAAGACCGCCTTTTGGTTAGTTGCTGTTATCTTATTTGTACGCGGCATTGGTGCGGGTGGTATCTTAGCGCCTTTGATGACAGATGCTTTTGTCGGTGGCGATAAGCGCGATTCAGGCGCAATTTCTGTTGCGTCACGAACGTTCCAAAATATTGGTGGTGCATTTGGTTCAGCTGTGATTGCAACAATTGTGGCTGGTTATATGACGACGCACACCAGTGTTGCCGCCGGTTACCAAACAGGATTTGCCTGGACGGCCGGCCTGTCATTGTTGATTATCATTCCGGCGATGTTTTTAACGAACCGCCTATCTAAAAAGTAGCAACGAAAAATCTGCAGCTGTCAGGGCTGCGGATTTTTTTGCATAGTTTCGGCTCAGTAGATTTTGGGCCACGTGATACAATGAGCATATAAAAAATAAGTAATTAATTATGCGGGGAATGAACATGGCATTTTCGATTGAAGTACGTGGGGCGAAAACGAATAACCTAAAAAATATTGATGTTGATATTCCATTGGGGAAAATGACGGGGATTACCGGGCGGAGTGGTTCTGGTAAAAGTTCACTGGCGATGGGGACGTTATACGGCGAGGGGATGCGCCGGTATCTTAATGCGCTATCAACGTATACACGACGCCGTATTAGTCAATCAAATCAGGCTGATGTGACGTCAATCCGACATTTGCCATCCGCCTTAGCGTTACGCCAACGGCCGCAAGTACCGGATATTCGGTCAACAGTCGGGACCATGACAGAGGCGTTAAATGTGTTGCGCTTGATGTTTTCTCGACTCGGTTCAATGGTCTGTCCGAATGGCCACCGCATTGGTCCGACGCTAGCGGTAGCGATGGATGTTGATATGACGGGGATGGACTGTCCAGTCTGTGGCGTGCATTTCATGCCATACGGGGCGGAAGATTTTGCGTTTAATTCAGCTGGTGCCTGCCCAACTTGCCAAGGAACGGGCGAAGTGCAAGAAATCAATCCCGCGTTGTTGATTAATGAGGAATTGACGATTCGCGATGGCGCCGTGAACGCTT
The DNA here is from genome assembly GCF_045799135.1 of Weissella sp. MSCH1. Lineage (NCBI taxonomy): Bacteria > Bacillati > Bacillota > Bacilli > Lactobacillales > Lactobacillaceae > Weissella > Weissella sp. MSCH1. The sequence goes on from NZ_JBJMBA010000032.1 coordinate 85,022, forward strand.
GGCGGACACCAGGCCGCACGTTTATGCCCTTGGTAGCAGAAGCAGCGGGTATCAATATTGATGTGCCCTACAAAGATTTACCAAAGGCGCAACAAGAGCAGGTGCTCCATGGTGAGCGACGGGAATATGAAATTAACATTCCAAGTAAGAGTGGCAAGGTGTTTCACATGGACCACGCAGTCTTTGAGAATGCCTATAACGCGATTACAGATAGCATGAAGAACAGTACCAATGAACGCACGATTAAGCGGTTAAATCAGTTTTATACCTTTCAAACTTGCCCGACTTGTCATGGTACCCGTTTCAATCCAGCGTTGCTGAGCCAACACTTGCGCGATAAAAACATTGCAGAATTGTCGGATTATACGATTGAAGATTTGGTAACTTTTGTCCGTGAGTTAACGGCCACATTGCCGACTGACATGCAAAAAATGGGGCAAAAGCTGGTCGATGAATTATTGGAATTGCTGGATGCCCCAACGCAACTGGGCTTGGATTATCTGACACTATCACGGGGTGGTAACACCCTATCAACTGGTGAACTCCAGCGTATTCAATTAGGCCGGACGATTCGCAATGAAACGACGGGTGTTCTGTACGTACTTGATGAACCGACTGTTGGGCTACACCCAGAAAATGTGGCTGGTTTACTCCGTATTTTTAAGACACTCCTTGATCAAGGGAATACACTCGTGGTGGTTGATCACGATATGGAAGTGATTGGCGCGAGCGATTATGTCATCGAGATTGGGCCAGGGTCTGGTGAACATGGCGGTGAAGTTATTTTCGCTGGTGATGTGGCCGCTGCTAAACAATCGGCGACCTTGGTGGCGCCATATTTAAATGGTCAGGCACGAGCACAGACGCGTACACTGGCACCAAGCGAGACGCTTTTTGATGATGGCACCATTGAGATTGCGGTCGCACAGAAAAATAATTTACGTGATGTTACGGCACGTTTTCCCAAGAATCGTTTAACGAGTGTAACGGGGATGAGTGGCGCTGGCAAGACAACGTTAATCCTGGATTTGCTGGCCCCAGGTATTGTGGCCCAAAATGAGGGACGCGCGTTACCTGATGGTACTCAGGCCTTAGATAACAGTGGTGTGCAGACGGTTGTGATGGTTGATTCTGTGCCGGTCGGTAAGAATGCCCGTTCAACCGTGGCCACGTACACGAATATTTTGGATAACTTGCGTAAAATGTATGCGGCCTTACCTGTATCTAAGGAACGGCAATTCACGGCCAGTGATTTTTCATATAACGCAGCCGGGGCATGCCCAACGTGTGGCGGAGTCGGTCAAATTACGATGGACGTACAGTATTTACCTGACGTAACTGAAGTGTGCCCAACATGTCTAGGTACTCGATATCGTTCGGACGTGCTTGACGTTAAGTGGCATGATTACACGATTGCTGATTTATTGGCCTTATCCGTAACGGAAGCCCTAACCGTTTTCCAAGATGAATCGAAAATTTTGAAGACGTTGACCGCCTTATCAGAATTGGGCTTAGACTATTTGACGTTGGGTGAAAGTACGCCTGAACTATCTGGTGGCGAGGCCCAACGGTTGAAGTTGGTCACGCAGATTCATCAGAAGCAGGAAACCAGTCTGTTTATTTTTGATGAGCCATCAGTGGGGTTGCATCCCCTCGATATTGAGAATTTGTTGCACGTGTTCAACTTGCTGTTAAAGCGTGGGGCGACGATTATCACGATTGAACATGACTTGGAGGTCATTGCTAACTCAGATTGGATTGTCGATTTGGGGCCTGGCGGTGGCACGCATGGTGGTCAGATTGTGGGTAGTGGTACGCCGACTGATTTAGCAGCCAGTCCTGAGAGCGTGACCGGTCACTATTTGCAGGCGTATTTGGCAAAATATCAGCAAGCCTGACTTTTTTCAGCCCACCTTTACCTGACGGCGTATCATGATGCTTGTAGTTAAAGCAGTCAATGAATAATGAAGGTAACGAGGTGTAAGGAAATGTCATTTTTGCATGAAACATACACGTTAAATAACGGGATTCAGATTCCTAAGGTCGGCTTAGGAACGTGGCAACAAACCAAGCAACAAGCCCACGATTCAGTGGCTGCTGCATTGCAGGCGGGGTATCTCTATGTTGATACCGCTCAAATGTATCAAAATGAAGATGCAGTTGGCGCAGCAATCGCTGAATCAGGTATTGATCGCGCGACGTTGACGATTTCAACGAAAATTGATGCCAGCATTAAGAACTATCAAGATGCGGCCCGCTCAATTGATGAGTCGTTAGCTGCGCTGGGAACTGATTATATTGATTTGCTGTTAATCCACGCCCCACGCCCATGGAATCAAATGGCTGTGCCAAATGTGCGCCCAGTAGCTGGCAATAACTACTATGAGGAAAACGTAGCGGTTTGGCATGCGATGGAAGACGCAGTTAAGGCTGGCAAGGTTAAGAGTATTGGGGTGTCCAACTTTAATAACGAGGACTTGAAGAATATTCTGGATGCGGCCGAGATTAAGCCGGTCGTTAACCAAATTATTTACCACATTGGCATGACGCAAGACGTGAACCAACCGTTTACGGAAGCCAATGGGTTGCTAGTGCAAGCGTACAGCCCAATTGGGACGGGCCGTTTGCTCCGCATGCCTGAACTGCAGGAAATTGCGGCGCACTATGATCGTTCTGTTGCGCAGTTGGCCATTCGGTATGCGTTGGCCAAGGGGACGTTGCCACTACCAAAGGCTAACCACCCTGAGTATGTGGCGCAAAATGCGGATGTTGATTTTGACATTACAGCTGCCGATATGGCCGTGCTCGACGCCATTGAGATGCCGTACTAATAATGACAATTTAAAAACCACCTGGTTAGGCGCGTGCGCGAATCAGGTGGTTTTTTGTGCTGACGTATTTTTTAAAAGTGGGTTGCTTGGTTTTGCTTACAAAAAACGTTGTAAAAATCGGACTTTATGTGATATAGTTTTAGATACTAGATGAATAAGTTTTGAAAACGAATTAACTTACAAATATTTAGTAACGAGGGGAAACGAGATGACTAAAGTAAAAATTATTACCGATTCAACAGCACGCTTGACGCCTGAAGAAGTCGCGCAGCACGATATTTCAGTTGTGCCGCTTACCGTGATGATCGACGGCACTGTTTATCACGATGGGGTGTCAATCACACCGAGTGAATTTATTGAGAAAATGGCCGCATCTAAAAGTTTGCCAACGACATCGCAACCTTCGTTAGGTGCGTTTACGGAAGTTTACGAAACAGTACCAGAAGACGTCGAAGTCCTTTCACTGCATTTGACACACCATTTGTCAGGGACGGTTCAGGCGGCTGAACAAGCAGCGCGTTTAGTGCCCCATGACATTGTAGTCCGTGATTCTAACTACATCGACCGGGCTTTGGCTGCACAAGTGTTGGTAGCCGGCCGGATGGCCCAGGCTGGTGCAACGCGTGATGAGATTTTGGCCGAATTACAACGCGTTGAGGATAATACTGAATTATATTTGACGGTGACGACACTGAAGAATTTAGTCGCTGGGGGGCGCTTGTCGAAGACGTCAGGGCTAATTGGTACGTTACTGGATATTAAGCTGGGCGCTCACGTGCCATTGGGAAAAATTACGATGGAAGTCAAGGGCCGCGGTAAGAAGACGATTAAGGGGTACCAAGATTTGATTTTCGAGCGGATGCACGCCGAGCCGAACGGCATTGCCGTGATTGGTATTTCACACGCTGATGCAGCTGAAGAGGCCGAGCAATTAGCTGCCCGGGCACGTGATGAATTCCCAGAGGCGATTGTTGATATTGCAGAAACGACGCCAATTGAATCAACCCATGCTGGTCCAGGTGCGATGGGGATTTCATACTTGAAAAATTACGCATAATAATAAGCGAGGAGAACTGGTTATAATTAGTTCTCTTTTTTTGCGCGTATTGCTGGGGAGAATATTCAAAAAAGTTGCCTAAAATAACTAAAGCGGGTGCGATACGGCAGTAGAATTGAGGAGAGGATGGCAAGCAGCTCATGTACGGGGTCCCTTTTTAAAGTCGTGAGGGTAGCAAACGTTCTATGATTAGTGTCTCGGAGGGGGTGTGACACGTGCCAGATGATGAATTAGACCGCAAAATTTATGAACTGTATGGCATTAATGAACAGGCTGCCCCGCAACCTGAGCCACAGAAACGGCGGGGGTGGCGCAAAATTGTGTATACGGCCATTATTTTGTTGCTGGTGTTTGGGGCACTTGGTAGTAGTATCGAACCTATCATGAACGCGATTAATTATCAGTCGCGTCGCCGTCAGTTAAATGACGTGACCATTGCGTAGGCCGACCGGGAAAATCGGCAATTGCGTCAGGCTGGTAAGTTTGGGCCAACAAGTGATAGTTACGGTATGTATGTTGGCCACAATGATGAGCTAACCGTCGCCATCATGACCAGTGATTTTCAAACGACGACCCCAAATGTTGAAAAGGCGTTGCACGGTGCAATCAAGTTTTGGCGCCAACAATCTAATCAGCAAATTCATATTAAATTAGTCCCTGTGACGCAGAATGCAGATGTGATTGTTCGCGCCGGTGAGATGGGGGACGAAGGGACGGATTCAGGAACACATGCACTGGCTTGGATGAATTCACAGTCGGGTGAGTTACGCGTGTCAGGTGATATCTTGACGCTGTCCAATCAGAATACATTAACCAAAACACTGGCCCATGAATTAGGGCATGCACTTGGCCTGGGTCATAGCATGAACGGTCATAATATTATGAGCGCAATTCTGTCTCCGCAGGCGGATGATGTGACGCACAAACAACTGCAACACATTACTGACTATCAACAGTTGTCGGACACTCGCCAATAAGACAGGACTGATTATGTGCTAGAATAAGGTCAAAATACGGATGAGGTGACATGTGATGGATGAAGCATTAGCAAACGATATCAAGCGATTTATTTTAGCGCAGGACGAAGCCAATAGTTTTCAAACGGCAGTAGATGAATTAACGGCGGGTAAGAAAGACTCCCACTGGATGTGGTGGGTGTTCCCACAATTGCGGGCCTTGGGAACCAGCGAACGCGCAGTTTACTATGGGTTGGCTGATGCTGATGAAGCGCGGGCTTACTTGGCGAACGATACGTTGCAAGAGCGTTTGCTCAAGGTAACTAATATTGTGTTGGGCCTGACAACAACTGATATCGAAGCGGTGTTTGGGGATGTGGATGCCCGCAAGTTGCAAGCAGCTTTGACTCTGTTCGAAGCGGTGGCAACTGATAAGACGCCATTTGCGACTGGTTTGGATCGTTACTTTGATGGCGAACGCCACTCCGCTACGTTAGCTGAAATTTAAATAAATGCTAAAAGACTACTGGTATATCCAGTGGTCTTTTTTTGTTCGGAAGTGTTTCATGTTCATCAACCTAACGGAAAGTTATGTTCGTCATTTAAGGAGTGACTCTGTGACAGTCTGACCATGTCAAGCGGTTTTTGAAATTCGAAAGCGAACATTCGTGAAAAATGTCCGGTTTATCGTTTGGTACCGGCGCTTGCAAAATCGGCAAAAGCGCGTAAACTAAATCGAGTTAAAAATAGTTTTTGAGGTGAGTTGGATGTCGCAATTAACGTTTGTATATGGCACGATGGCTTCGGGAAAGTCCATCGAAATCTTGAAAGTGGCACACAACTATAAAATCCAAGGCCGTCACCCATTGTTATTGACGTCGGCGCTGGATGATCGCACAAAGATTGGCGAAGTATCCTCACGTATCGGGTTACGTGAGTCTGCTGGCATCATTCATGATACGGACGATTTAATGGCGCTAGTAACGTCGGCTGATAAGTTGCCAGATATCGTCCTGGTTGATGAAGCGCAATTCATGACGCGCCAACAGGTCATTCAGTTGGCAAATGTGGTCGATGATTTGGACATTCCGGTAATGGCGTTTGGCTTGAAAAATGATTTTTCAAATCGGCTCTTTCCAGGGTCTGAAGCATTGTTGATTTTTGCTGATAAGTTGCAAGAAATGAAGACGTTGGATTCGTTTGGCACTAAGAAAGCGACGATGAATTTACGTATTCACGATGGTAAGCCAGTGTATGAAGGGGAGCAAATCGAGATTGGGGGCGATGAGGCTTATTTACCAGTTTCGCGCTATCACTATTTTCATCCAGATGAGCAAGCTTTGGCGGAACGGTTCGGTAAGTAGGGGGATATGATGAAACAGGGAATGACAACATACGTGGTTCGTGATCAATTAGGCACGCATTTTTACGAAACGAATACCATTAGTAATGCTGAAATGTTTGCGCGGGCGCATTCAAATAATGTGCACCGTATGAGCGTTGTTGAGCGCAAAGTTTACTGAGCTGATCAGCACTGTTCTGTTATTCAGGCCAAAATTAGCCGAAATGGCGCAGAAACTAGTATAATAATCACATTAAGTAAGTGATTAGGAGCAAAAGCATGTTAAAGAATCCGTGGCTCAAGATTATCTTGGCAATTGGTTTTGAAGATGGTTGGGTTGTGGGTATTAAACATGCGCACACCCCATTGATGTGGGTCGCAACGCTAATTGCATTGGGATTGTCAATGTTACTGTTTCTAACAGCTAGCGAACAACTCCCGGTTGGCACCGCCTATGCAGTTTTTGTCGGCCTTGGTACCGTGGCAACGGTGGTAACCGGGTGGGTCGTGTTTGGTGATGGTATGACAATTGCGGAATTAGTTTTCTTGGTCATTTTATTAGGCGGCATTATTGGTCTGAAATTATTGGCGGAGGAAAAGGCGTGATGGCATGGATATTTTTAGTCTTAGCAGGCTTGATGGAAGTGTCAGGTGTCATCATGATTAATGAGTGGCAGAAACGCCGCGCCTGGTGGGCCGCCGCTGGTATGGCGGTAGGCGGGGCACTTAGCATTGGCTTACTCACGCTGGCCTTGCGTGATATTTCGATGGGTACCGGATATGCAATCTGGACCGGAATTGGGGCCGCTGGTGGGACAATTGCCGGCATGTTGCTGTACAACGAGTCCCGTGATTGGAAGCGCATTCTGTTTATTAGTATGATTATTATCGGAGCTGTTGGCTTGAAGTTAACGACGGGTCGCGGTTAACTAATTTAAAAAATAACGAATAACGTTGAAGTACCGGTATGACTGCTTTTTAGGGGGTCGTGCCGGTACTTTTTGTTAGGTGCGTCAAAAAATAAGGGTTTACAAATTATTCATGAGAACTGTATGATGGCTGTGTTAAATAAATAATCAATAAATCTTCGGGGCAGGGTGAAATTCCCGACCGACGGTGATGGCGTATGCCTCAGTCCGTGACCCGGGTTGCGATTAAGCAATCCGGTTGATGCAGTGTGAATCTGCAACCGACAGTAAAGTCTGGATGGGAGAAGATATCAAAATTTATCGCGTTAGTGGCTTATTTTTTTGGCCCCTTTACGCAGTTTTTTCGATACCCAAAACGAGGTGTCAGACCGATCAAGGCTTGATCGGACCTGGCAACAGCCCCAAGTTTGCTGATATAGCAGACTTGGGGCTTTTTTACTACCCGGAGTAGTTAGGGGAAACATGGATGATTTAACAATGATGCAGTTAGCGTATCAAGCCGCGCAACAGGCTGATCCGGCCGCAACATGGGAAAACCCGCGGGTTGGGGCGGTTATTGTGAAAGATGGCGCCGTTATCGCGACAGGGTACCATCACCAATTTGGTCATCAGCATGCGGAGGTCGCGGCGATGAATCAGGTGGAACATCAGGCGGATCTGGTTGGGGCCACGATGTATGTCACGCTAGAACCGTGTACGCACGTCGGTAAGGTCGGTGCTTGTGCAGATGCACTCGTGGCGGCGAAGATTGGGCGGATTGTAATTGGGCAAGGCGATCCTAATCCGCACGTCAGTGGCCGGGGTATTGCCAAATTACAGCAGGCTGGTATCGCAGTCACGCTGTTGAACCAGCAAGGTAGTGCGGTGCTAAACCCGGCCTTTCATCATTTTTTTGAAACGCAACGGCCCTATGTCACGTTGAAGTTGGCACAAAGTATTGATGGGTTTATTGCTGCCAAACGGGGACAAGCCACTAAATTAACTGATGACCAAGCGGATGTGGCGATTCATCAGCAACGTGCCCAAATGAGTGCCATTATGGTTGGCAGCGAGACGGCCTTAACTGATGCACCACAACTGACCGTGCGCCATGTCCCAATCACACACCAACAACCGTGGCGCGTGATTGTCGATCGGCGGGGGCGCTTGCAACATCACCCGGCCTTTTTTGATGAGCGAACGTTGATTTATACGACAAACACCACGTTTGCCCAGCGGGTGCCACAAGCGGTGCATTTCGATGGTGAACTAGACACGTTGTTGGATGATTTGGGACAACGTGGCATCCAATCATTACTGGTTGAAGGTGGCGGAGCGCTAGTGCGTGCCTTTCTAGCGACTAATCTCTGGCAACGTTTTGATATTTACCAAACGGACGCTGTGTTAGGAACTGGCATTAAAGGTGTGGTGGGCAATCAAGGCCCCGTTGCAACACAGACACGTGTTGGTAATGCGCTACATCAAGTCATTTACAGGGAGGCGAAGTAATGTTTACAGGAATTGTATCTGAAGTTGGGCAAGTGGTCGCCTTGACTAAGCGAAATGAAAAAGAACGCCGTTTAGCGATTAAAACAGCCTCTGCTTATTTTGCAGACGCAAAACTAGGCGACAGTATCATGGTGGACGGCGTTTGTTTGACGATTACGACATATAACGATCACGAGGCTACTTTTGATGTCATGGTGCCAACGATGGCTGTTACCCGGATGCAAGACTATCAGGTTGGTGAAGTCGTTAACTTAGAGCAAGCCGTACGGGCAGGTGATCGGTTTGATGGTCATTTTGTGTTAGGGCATGTTAATGGGACTGGCACGATTACAACCATGTCACAAACTGACGAAACAGTCTATTTAACGATTACTCCGGCAGACCAGGGGCTGATGCACCAAATTGTTACGAAAGGGTCAATTGCGGTCAATGGTGTGAGCTTGACGGTCGTGACGGCTAGTGCGACGGCATTTGTGATTGCGTTAATTCCGCATACCTTAACGCATACGATGTTGCGTACTGTTCAAACTGGTGACGTCGTTAATTTGGAAACTGATGTGTTAGCGAAGTATTTGACGAAGGAGTAAACAAAATGAATCAAGAAATCCGACAGCGTGTCGAGCGCGCAATTACGGCGCTTAAACAAGGTCAATTGATTATTTTATCGGACGATGCCCAGCGTGAGCATGAGGGCGATTTAGTGGGGTTAGCCTCATTTGCAACAACTGAAAACGTTAACCAGGCGTTACGCGTTGGACGTGGCGTGTTGTGCGCACCGATGTCTGCCGAACGAGCGGCACAATTACAACTCCCTCAAATGGTCGCAACTAATACGGAAAAATTTGGGACGCAGTTCACGGTGAGCGTTGACCACAAAGGGACGACAACGGGTGTATCTGCAGTCGATCGGGCGCAGACGCTGCGGGAATTAGCAAATCTGTCAGCGCAATCAACAGATTTTGAACGCCCAGGCCACATTTTTCCGTTAGTTGCCGTTTCCGATGGCGTGTTAGCACGAGCTGGTCACACGGAAGCGGCCGTTGATTTGGCTAAGTTGGCAGGGGTACCACCTGTCGCCTTTATTATAGAAATTCTAGACGCAGATGGTCGGATGGCACGTGAAACGGCGTTGGCTGATGTGGCATCATCGGAAGAACTAGTGACATTGACGATTGCGGAATTGATTGCGTACCGCCAAGCGTTAGTGGAACGACCAAATCGGATGGGGCCAACGATTAAGCTGCCAAGCGCGTACGGCGAATTTCGTGTAACGGATTATACAGTGGCTGACCGTGAACCAGATTTGTTAATTCAAAGTACTGTGACGACAGATGAAGTGCCGTTAGTTAGATTGCACTCTGAATGTCTAACCGGTGAGGTGTTGGGGTCATACCGATGTGAATGTGGGCCACAACTACACGAAGCGCTCCGCCAGATTGATCAGCAGGGTGGCGCCGTTGTTTACCTGCGCCAAGAAGGGCGTGGTATTGGACTCGCTGAAAAGTTGCGTACCTATGTGTTGCAAGAAAATGGCTATGATACGTTCCAAGCGAACGAACACCTCGGCCATCAACCTGATGAACGCGATTATGCCCAGGCGGCCCAAATCTTAAAAGATGCTGGTTATCAAAAAGTACGTTTATTGACGAATAATCCAGCTAAAATTGATGATTTAGCCAAGCACGGTATTGAAGTAGTTGAACGCGTACCATTGATTGTCGGCGTTAATGAAGTCAATGCCGGGTACATGGCCACGAAGCGCGATAAGTTTTCACACATGATTTAAAAGGAGTAAATTCAGATGACAACAGTTACAGGAACGTTAACGAAGCACGAAGGACGTCATATTGCCATTGTGATGAGTCGATTTAATACGCTAATCACTGACCCACTGCTAGCGGGGGCAAAAGAGGCATTGACGATGCATGGGGTGGACAGGGCAAATATCGATGTTTACATTGTGCCTGGAGCGTTTGAAATTCCACTAGTAGCCGAGAAAGTGGCTAACACCGCTAAGTATGATGGCATTGTCACGTTGGGGGCCGTTATTCGTGGTGAAACTGATCATTACGATTTGGTGATTAATGGGGCGATGACTGGTATTGCCCAAGTTGGCTTGAAGACTGGTGTACCAACGGTATTTGGGGTGTTAACTGCTGATACACTTGAGCAAGCACAACATCGTGCTGGGGGTAAGGCCGGTAACAAGGGGAGCGAAGTTGCGTTGGCATTACTTGAATTATTAGCAGTTGTTGATGCCATTTAATGCAAGTGACTTTTTCGGAAATGACTCTTTTGTGTTGCTAAACGATATTATATAACGTATAGTATTGTGTGTTAGTTAATAAGAGTTATTTTTGAGGGGATGTACAATGCTTGCTAAATTACAAGAACGTTATGGTCTAACAAGTTTTACACTAAAAGTGATCGGTATTATTTTGATGGTCTCGGACCACATTCACCAGATGTTTTCATATGTTGGCGCACCTGAATGGATGACAATGCTTGGTCGCGTGGTCGCACCGATTTTCCTGTTTTTGGCGGCAGAAGGGTTCCATTACACACACAGTCGGATTGGCTATATGCGTAACCTTCTGATTGGGTTTTGGATTACCAGCGTGATGGAAGTTATCTTGCAAACGCAATTGCCAAATGAACACGTCGTATTGATGAATTCGATTTTCGGCACGCTGTTTTTGGGCGTGATGGTGATGTGGATTTGGGATGGCTTACGGCACCCAATTGCTAACAAGAAGGCGTTCGGCTGGAGCTTGTTGGGAATTATTTATTTAATTGGTTCGACGGGATTGATGGCCGTTATGTTGAGCTTGGCGTCAACGGGTAACGTTTTGCCAATGCGCATTTATATGGTGGCAGTACCAAACTTGATGAATATTGAGGGTGGCTTCCTGTTCTTGTTGCTGGCATTGATTTTCCACATTTTCCGTGAAAAGCGAGCAGTGGCGCTGTTAATTTTTAGTGCCTTTAGCATCTGGATGCTTTTCCAAAGTGCACAACATGGTTTTTCGGATATTCAGTGGTTGATGATCTTTGCGGTACCGCTACTGGCGTTGTACAACGGTAAGCAAGGACGCAAGGATAAGTGGTTCTTCTACATTTTCTATCCAAGTCACTTGGCAGTGTTGTATATTATTTCGACCGTGTTCTTCAATAAGTAGAAAATCAGAAAAAAGAGGCTGGGACAAAACTCAGCTGAACATTTTGAATAAAAGCAGGCGCAAACCCATGTATATCAAGGGTTTGCGCCTGCTTTTTGGTATAATAGTGGTAATAAAGGCAAAGAAAAAGACGTTGAGCGGCAACTCAA
>NZ_JBJMBA010000033.1:0-112441 GCF_045799135.1 Weissella sp. MSCH1
TTCTTATCTCATTCAAGAATAGTTTCTACTCAATGAACTATAAGCAAAAGGCAGCTGATCTCAACAATGTGAAATCAGCTGCCTAAGCAAGGTTCAAAATATTAAATTTTACCGGTCATCAGTACCATTTGACTTTGAACCAAAAAAGACGACTAATCAACGTGATTAGTCGTCTTTTTTGTATTACTTGAAAGAACCAGTAAATTTGTAAATTGGGAATCCTTGAGAAGCGAACTTTTGCTCGTACTCTGTCTCAACGTTATCCTGCATTTTTTCCTCGTCCTCGTGCAAGTTCAGTGAAATGCCGTCCTTGTAGAAGACCATGCCGTAGTTAGCGAATGAATACAATGAATACTCAAACAGGCCACGGTTGTCGGTTTTAAACTCTAGTTCTCCACCCGCTGGCAATACCGCTTGGTAACCGGCCAAAAATGACTTGTACGTCAAACGACGTGTCTCGTGACGACTCTTTGGCCATGGATCAGAAAAGTTCAAGAAGAGTTTAGATACTTCACCCTTTGTAAAGTACGTCTCAACGCCAGCACCATCACCATAAATGAATTTCAAATTAGGTAAGTCAGCTGGGTCTTCATCGGCCTTACGTGCGGCGACTGCAACCGCCCCCTCTTGAATCTCCATGCCGATAAAGTTAATTTCAGGGTATTTCTTGGCCATGCCAATAATAAATTGTCCCTTACCAGTCCCAATCTCGACGTGCAATGGTTGCACCTTTTCAAAGATGCTTTGCCAGTTGCCTTGTAGGCCGGTTGCACGGTCCTGAGTAATAACTAAGTCCGTGTGTTCTGCCAACCAAGGGCTTGTCCACTTTTTATTTCGTAAACGCACGTGAATTTCTCCTTCTAAACGTGTTTGCAATTCTGCGATTCGTATACCAGAATACCAAAATAACGCCTACTACGACAAGTCCTATGACATTTTGTAATAGAAGTGTGACAGAAGGCGTCGTTGCGAATCCCACCAGCGACCAAATCATAATGGTTAAGACTAACCAAGGTGTTATGGCAAAGCGGAATGCTTGCTGACGTTGGCCAATTGTAACAGGGAATAAATGGTCAAAAACGAGTTGTTGATGGCTCGCGACTAAAGGTAATACCTGCAACACAATCAAGTACATTAAAATCGCGTAGAGAGCTGTTTGTAGCCACCCTGTCGTAACCAGACCGGCTACGATACCGATGGCAGTTAAGCGCACCCAGACCCCGGCAAATTGGCTCTGACGGATGAAAGTCGTCACCATTAGTTTAACGAGTGGATTCTGCTGCCGGCCTGGCCAGTTGTCGATGAATCGATCCGCCCAACGATGACGCTTGATACTTGGTCGTTGACCGGGCACATCAATAAATAAGTTGAAAAAAGCTAGGATGCTATTCTGCCTTTTTTCCTCATTCGCAATTAATGCACGCCAATCAATCATGTCACCTGCTTCGGCTTGTCGATACATTGCGATACGTTTAGCTGCGGTGATTGTCAGGATGATTTTAGTTATCACCAGGACAAGTGTTACTAAAATGACCACACTCAAGTACGGCGTCAGCAGGCGAAACATCATCGGCCACAAAAGAAGTGTCATGATAAATTGCATCACACCGTTAATGACTGCACTGTATAGCGTAGCTGTTTTGAACAAACGTCGCAACGCGGTTTCATCACCCATTAAGAACACAGGATCAGCCGGTTTTAAAAAATTAGCCGGTGTTTTGAAGATGACCAAAGTGATGACTAGGATAATTAACAGCAAGGCTTTTGTTTCCAGCGTAATCGGCGCATGTTGCCAAAGGTTGCGGTATGCAAGGCCAGCTGCCCCTAATAAGAAAAATAACGCCAAGACAGCGTGGTCGTTAAACACGTATCGTAAGTACTTACTGAAGAGACGCCATTGTTGTGTCCATCGTTGTTGAAATAAGTGCCGCTTATCCATCAGTTTACCTCGTTGGGTTGCATATCCGGCACTAATGTTGCGAAGTCTTGCGCGGCTCCCTGCGCGGCAACCTGCCCATCACGCAAATAAATGAATTGATCAGCGTGGTTTTCAATGGTCGTTAACACGTGCGTTGTTAGCAAGAAGCTCGTACCAGTCGCTTTGCGCGCGTCAATTAGTGTTAACAAATCGTTAACGGCAATCACATCGAGCCCCAGAAATGGTTCGTCGATAATAAAAAATGGGGCATCAGTGATAAAAGCCATGACAATCATTACTTTTTGTCGCATACCCTTTGAGAAATGGGTTGGAAACCAATCCAGCTTGTTATCCAGGCGGAACGTGTGCAAGAGACTTGTTGCACGCTGCCAAGCAGTTTCTTCATTTAATCCATATACATCAATCGTTAATGCGAGGTGCTCACGAAGTGTTAATTCGTCGTACAAAACTGGTTGTTCTGGAATGTAGGCGATTTGAGATTTATAGTTGACGGGATCAGCTTGGAGCGTTACCCCATTTAGGGTAATCTGCCCTTGCTTGGGCGCCAATAAACCAATGATGTGATTAATGGTCGTCGACTTTCCTGAACCGTTCAATCCAACCAACGCTAGTAATTCGCCGGCCTGAATATCGAATGAAATATCGTGTAGTACAGCCAATTGACCATAACCACCCGAAAGATTTTTAACTGATAATGTCATATTTTCACTTCCGTTTTTTCGTCTATTTCTATTTTACCAAATAATCCTTAATATTTACGCCCGGACACACAGCACAAAGCACGTTATAATAGAAGTAATATATAAAACTTGGAGGCATTCTCATGGCAGATGTATTTGATATGATTATCGCGGGTGATATCCCCGCTTATAAGGTATATGAAGATGATGATGTGTTGGCATTTTTAGATTTGAGTCAAGTTACGCCTGGTCATACCTTGATGGTGCCAAAGACACACGTCGCAGATATTTTTGAATACGATGAAGAGTTAGCGGCGCGTGTTTTGTCAAAGCTACCTAAAATTGCCCGCGCAATTAAGGAAAGTGATGAAAAGATTATTGGACTGAATATTCTGTCAAATAATGGTGAAGCCGCAGGACAGTCGGTGTTCCACTCCCACTTCCACTTAATTCCACGTTACGCGGACGATACTTTTGATGTGCCAATGCCTGACCACAGTGAAACAACGTCAGAAGACGACTATCGTGCATTGGCTGACCGGATTGCGAGTCACATGGAGGACTAACTAATGGATCAAGCAAAAGCCTTTTTTGAAACACAAAAGCAACATGTCATGGCTTGGGTTGCGGCCGTTAAGCGAACAACTGCCGGTACCAAGCAACTAAAGGAAGCTGTGGCGAATGTACAACAGGCTGTACCCGATGTCCAAGCATTTACAAAAGACTTACAAATTCAAGTAGAAAAAATGAATTTTAAGAACCAGCCTCGTTTGGATCGAATTGCAGAAGCGCAAGCTCGCATTCAGACAGAACTAGCCTCGCTTAAAAAGAAGAAATAATGGTGAAAGCGTTATCGATGGTCGATAGCGCTTTTTGCTTGGACCAATACTAGACCACTCACTAATATTCTTTGCGTACCCTTCAAAAATTAGTCAAATTCTCCCACTACACTTGTAAGTGTTAAGTGAAACAAAAGTCAGGAGAAAGAATAAATATGCGAATTGAAATTGTTGATACAAAGCAAGATGTAACAAACGAAACGTCTCACATTCTACTACAAAAAATTTATGATCCAAAGGTACGTAACATTGCCTTGACGGCTGGTACCTCACCTGTCGCTTCTTACGAGCAATGCTTGGAAAAGTTTACGGAACGTATTCATGATCCAAACATGCCTAAGCTTCACTTGTGGAACTTTGACGAAGTGCCACAAGAAGATTCAGAAGAAGGTATGACAACTTCAACGTTACGTAAGTACTTTTTGAATCCAGCGGAAATGCCCGCTTATTTGTACCACCGTTTGGATTTGTCAAACTGGGATACCTTAGATGAGCGTCTGGCACAAGCTAACGGGTTGGACTTTATGCTACTCGGGATTGGTTCAGATGGTCGTTACGCAGGTAACCTGCCTGGTGTGACCAAGTTTGAAGACGGGACACGCTATATCCCTTCTGAGGCAAATGACCAAGTTTACGCCGCGTTGGTTCATTCTGTTGGTTCTGAAGAGAAAGTTCCTGCCGGTTACGTGTCAATGGGGCCTAAGACAATCATGAGCGCCAAGGAAATCGTGATGATCGCGTTTGGTAAGAAGAAGGCGAACATTATCAAGGAAGCTTTCTTTGGTCCAATCAGTGAAGAGGTCCCAGCGTCGATCTTGCAAACCCACCCTAACTTCACGTTGCTTTTGGATCGTGAAGCTGCATCAGAAATTTTGCCAACGCCAGCAGCTACGGTTACGCCAGCGAATGCAGTGATGTCATAATGAGAATATTAAAAGCGTCTTTGTCAGGTAACAAAGGCGCTTTTTTCTGTTTAATGTGAGATAAATTAAGAAAAATTGCATTCTATGAAAAACCGGCGTAAAATAAATGCATTGTCAAATTTACGAATATTAATTCAGTACAATGAGTAACTGTTAAGAGTGAGGTTTTTTCTGATGGAACAGAAACGTGATACCTCCTTCTTCGGCCAACCTCGAGGCCTGATGACCTTGTTCTTCACCGAAATGTGGGAGCGTTTTTCATATTATGGTATGCGTGCCATTTTGCTATTTTACATGATTTATGCGGTTGATAAAGGCGGCTTAGGTTTTGGCCAAGCAACGGGTGCCGCCATCATGTCAATCTATGGATCATTGGTTTATTTGTCAGGTATTATTGGTGGTTACTTGTCTGACCGAGTACTTGGACCTTGGCGAACGGTATTCTACGGTGGTGTCTTGATTATGTTCGGGCACATTTCCTTGGCAATTCCATTAGCTAAGCTGGGATTATTCCTATCAATTGCCTTAATTATTTTAGGAACGGGTCTATTGAAGCCGAACGTGGCCACGATGGTTGGTAACTTGTATCAGCCTGGGGATGAGCGCCGTGATGCCGGCTTTTCTATCTACGTGTTTGGTATCAATCTGGGTGCGTTTGTCGCACCTCTTTTGGTTGGTTGGTTCCAAGTGCATGTTAATTTTCACGTTGCGTTCTCATTAGCGGCGATTGGGATGTTCTTCGGTCTGATCCAATACAGCCTTGATGGACGCAAGCATTTGAAGGACACAGCGCACCAAGCCCCTTCTCCTTTGCAACCAGAAGAAATCATGCCGTTGATTTGTAAAATTGTTGGGATTATCGTCGTATTCGCTGTAATCATTGGCGCGATGGCCATGATGCATGCATTAAACATTAACAACGTCATTAATTTGCTGACGTTCGTGGCAATTTTGGTGCCAGTTATTTACTTTGTGGTCATGTTAACTTCTGATAAGACGACCAAAGCGGAGCGCAAGCGCGTTTGGGCATACATTCCCCTCTTTATTGCCGCGATGCTCTTCTGGTCAATCGAAGAACAAGGATCTGTTGTCTTGGCGTTGTTTGCATCTGATCAAACAGCCTTGCACGGTGCACCAGCATCTTGGTTCCAGTCATTAAATCCCTTGTTCATTATGTTGTTTACACCATTCTTTGTGTGGCTATGGTCTAAAAAGCTACGTGATAAGCAACCATCAACGGGTGTTAAATTCTCACTAGGGCTTGTTTTTGCGGGGCTATCATTTGTTTGGATGGCCTTTCCAGGCATGCTGTATGGCGTTAATCACCACTTCAACGCACTGTGGTTGATTGCCTCGTGGGCGTTGGTTGAAGTTGGTGAAATGCTCATCTCGCCAGTTGGCCTATCAGCGTCAGCAAAGATGGCGCCGGTGGCATTCCAGGCACAAATGTTAACTGTTTGGAATCTATCTGATGCAACCGCCCAAGCGGCGAATGCCCAGTTAGTTCAGTTGTACTCAAAATCAACAGAAATTAATTACTTCTTGATTATCGGTGGTATTACGATTGTGGCTGGTTTCTTGCTTTGGATTGCTTCTAAGCGGATTAAGGCACTTCAAGTCGGGTTGTCAGAGTAATAAATTATAAATAAAAAGGACCTCATTTGAGGTCCTTTTTATTTATGAAAATTGTGCAAAACGTTGTTGACGTTGTGCAATCAGTTCTGTAGTCGACAGTTTTTGTAAGTCGGCTATTTCATTTTTTAAATCGAATCGAAGTTGTTCGTAAAATGCAACATGATCATCAAGTTCAGGAATAACACGATCCACCACATGAGCTGCTAACAATTCCTGCGGGGTTAAGCCCAATAATGCGGCGGCTTCATCTGCTCTTTTGGCGTCTTTAAACAGAATCGATGCAAACCCTTCTGGTGACAACATGGCATAGATGGCGTGTTCAAACATCCATACTCGGTTAGATGTTGCTAGTGCTAGAGCACCACCTGACCCGCCTTCTCCGTATATAACGGCAATCATTGGCACCTTAAAAGACATGCTTTGCAAGATACTCTCAGCAATTGCTTGACCAACCCCGCCTTCTTCAGCAGTCTTGCCTGGAAAAGCGCCTGGTGTATTAATGAAGGTGATGATTGGTCGATTGAATCGATCGGCTTGTTGCATCAAGCGCAACGCTTTTCGATAACCGCTTGCTTCAGGTGATCCGTTACGTGTTTGTAATTTCTCAGCGATTTCAGCACCACGATTGATGGCAATAACTGTAACTGGCTGTTCATCCAACAGGCCAACACCCCCAATGATGGCGGGATCATCTCCTTGAGCACGATCGCCGTGTAATTCTTGAAAATCTGTTATCAAACCAGCAATAATATCACGAGCCAAAAAGCGGTCTTCACGGGAAGCCTGAACGATTTCAATCGGTGTTTTGTCAGACATGGGCATCCTCCTTTGGTGCTTGGTGTACGCGCAAGAGCTGACCAAGGTAATGTTGCAACTCAGGTCGCGCGACAATCGCATCAATGAATCCGCTAGCTTGCATATGCTCAGCGCGTTGGAAATCCTTGGGCAGTGTTTCATGAATTGTTTGTTCGATAACTCGGCGACCAGCAAACCCGACTAAAGCGTGTGGCTCAGACAAGATGATGTCACCTTGCATGGCAAAGGAAGCTGTGACCCCACCCATGGTTGGATCTGTTAAGACAACAATGTATACCAAACCCGCCTCGCGATGCCGTGCGATTGCTGCAGAAACGTTTGCTAATTGCATCAGACTTCGAATCCCCTCCTGCATTCGCGCACCGCCAGATGCAGAAAAAAGGATAACTGGTAAGCCGTTTGCCGTCGCATCATCAAATAGAGCCACCAACTTGGCACCAGTCTTAGCACCTAATGACCCCATCATGAAACCAGCGTCCATAATGGCCAAGGCAGTCCGCTGATGTTCAATGATGGCTTCACCAGTCAAAACAGCCTCTTTTAGGCCAGTCGCAGCCTGAGCGCGCGTTAACTTTTCGGCATAGCCAGGGAAATCCGGTGTTGTCATTTCGATGTCAGCGTGCCATTCAGTAAAACTGTCGGTCATCATGTTGGCACGTTGGGCCGCCCCTAAGCGGAACCCATAGCCACAAACACCACAAACTAAGAACTCGCCAAGCTCTTCTTTATACTGTTGTGCGCCACAAAAAGCACAAGTTACCCAGTCGCCCTTTTGACCACGAGTCCGGGCATCCGCTGGTGCTGTGTGTTTAAATTTATCCGGGTTATTTTCAAATAATTGCGTCATGGTTCTTGAATCTCCTCTACTGACCAGGCCGGCAAAAATGTCGTTTCCACAAAATCAATTGGGACAATGCCTTGCTGTACGGCCTGATTATGTACCAAGTCCCGTTGAATTGAGAGATTAGTATCAATACCGTGAATAACCACTTCGTCCAGTGTACGAGATAACTTTGTGAAGACCTCGTCGCGACTATTGGCAGATACAATCACTTTACCAATCATTGAATCATAATAGGGAGCGATTTCTTCGCCGGTATAAATCGCCGAATCAAAACGCACGCCAGGGCCACCAAACGGTAAGTAACTAAATGAAATTTGTCCAGCGCTCGGCTGAAAGTTTTTGTGTGGGTTTTCAGCATTTAAACGAACTTCTACTGCATGCTGTTTAACTTGGATATCCTGTTGGGCAACTGGCAATGGTTCACCTGCAGCCACAAGGATTTGCATCTTGACGAGGTCTAACCCTGTCACGGCTTCGGTGACTGGATGCTCAACCTGGATCCGGGTATTCATTTCCATAAAATAAAAATGATTATCACGGTCAGCAAGAAATTCAAAGGTGCCGGTATTAACGTAGTTTAAAGCGTTCGCGGCTTTTACTGCCAGTTGACCTAGATTTTCGCGAATCTCACTTGTGATACCAACTGCAGGCGACATTTCAATCATTTTTTGGTGATTACGTTGAATAGAGCAATCACGTTCCGGAAAATAAACGGTCTGTCCCGTTGCATCGCGCATGATTTGAACTTCGATGTGGCGAACGTCTGTCATCACTTTTTCAACATACATCTCACCGGATCCAAAAGCACGTACTGCTTCAGCTTGGGCGCGATCGAATTGTTCAACTAAAGTTGTGACGTCAGGAATGAAACGCATACCTTTACCACCACCACCAGCGGCTGCTTTAAGCATGACTGGATAACCAATTTCAGCACTAATTTCAGCAGCTTCTTGACTCGTTGCTAATGTACCGATACTTCCCGGTATGACGGGAATGCCCGCCGCCCGCATGGTTTCTCGTGCCGCCGCTTTATCCCCCATCAAGTCGATGGTCTCAGCTCGAGGCCCGATAAAATCAATGCCAACGTCATGTAACATGTTCACAAACATGGCATTTTCAGATAAGAAGCCATAGCCTGGGTGGACGGCTTCAGCACCGGTCAATAAGGCTGCACTGACAATGTTTTGCCGGTTTAAGTACGAATCTTGCGGCTTAGGTCCGCCAACTCCAATTGCCTCATCGGCTAGTTGTACGTGCAAAGCTTCTTTGTCTGCAGTGCTATAAATTGCCACTGCTTTGATATTCAACTCATGCAAAGCCCGAATGATACGGACTGCAATTTCACCACGATTAGCAACTAATACTTTTTTGTACATTATTTTTAAACTCCATTAACGTAAAAGAGGCTGGAACAACGTTCCGGCCTCTCTTTCTCATGAATTAATTCGGTTGTACCGTAAACAAAACGTCGTCATAACCAACGACCGCTTCATTTTCAGCGTTAATAGCCACAATAGTCCCGGCTACCTCACTGTGTACCTCAGTCATTAACTTCATCGATTCGATAATTGCCACTGTTTCACCAATCGAAACTGGGTCTCCCACTTGCTTGAAGTTTGCAACACCCGGTTTCGAGGCTAAATACAATGTCCCAACCAATGGGGCCGTGATTGTTAGTGTTTCATCAACAGTAACTGGTGTATCAACCGTTGTTGCTTGATACACGGGTGTCGTTTGCGCTTCATTTTTGTTCAAGTATAAATGGGTGTCATCTGTATCGAGTTTGAATTCACGCAATGAACTATTCTCGAAATCACGCATTAACGCCTGAATATCAGCTAGACTAAAATCCATGATAATCCCCTAGCAATCTATATTTTTCTGTGTTTACAACAGAAATACCAATAACTATTATAACATAGTGTGCAATGCCGTCAGACACCAAGTTGTAGTTTAAGTTCCATGACAGCATCGCGTAAGCTGGCGGCCTCTTCAAAGTCCAATCGCTTGGCAGCTGCGCGCATTTGGTCTTCCAAATTAGCGATCATTGCTTCCTGATCTGGGCGAGCCATGTCCTTAAAGGCAACTTCAGTAAAGCTAGTTGATTCGTTAGTCTCCGTCGTATCATGGCTGACAGAAATCAGGCCGCGAATTTCCTTTTTGATGGTATGAGGCGTAATATCATGTTCTTGGTTATATGACATTTGAATCGTACGACGCCGGGCAGTTTCTTCCATCGCAGCTTGCATTGACCCAGTGATGTTGTCGGCGTACATAATAACGTGACCGTTTTCATTACGGGCTGCACGTCCAATTGTTTGAATCAGCGAGCGAGTATTACGTAAAAACCCTTCCTTGTCGGCATCTAAAATCGCGACCAGAGAAACTTCCGGTACGTCAATTCCCTCACGAAGCAAGTTAATACCTACTAAAACATCAAATTTACCAAGTCGTAAATCACGAATAATTTCAGTACGCTCAAGCGTTTTAATATCAGAGTGCAAGTACTTAACCTTAACGCCAACATCTTCAAGGTAATCGGTTAAATCTTCCGCCATTTTCTTGGTAAGCGTCGTTACGAACACACGTTCATCTTTGGCGACACGTTCGTTAATTTCACCCAACAAGTCGTCAATTTGCCCCATAACTGGCCGAACTTCGATTTCCGGATCGAGCAGTCCAGTTGGACGAATGATTTGTTGGGCGACATCATCATGGCTAACCCGCGCTTCTTCATAATCACCAGGTGTCGCTGACATGTAGATAATTTGATTAACGTGCTCTTCAAATTCTTCTAAACGTAGTGGTCGATTGTCCAGAGCCGATGGTAGTCGGAATCCAAAGTCAATCAACGTTTCCTTACGAGCACGGTCACCCTTGTACATACCGCGTACTTGGGGCATGGTTACGTGAGACTCGTCCACAATAATTAAGAAATCATCTGGGAAAAAGTCGAGTAACGTGAACGGTGGTTCGCCTGGGGCGCGTCCGTCCATGTGGCGTGAATAATTTTCGATGCCGCTGGTGAAGCCCATTTCGCGAATCATCTCAATATCATATTCAGTACGTTGCTTCAGGCGTTGTGCTTCCAACAATTTGCCTTCTTCTTCAAAGACTTTTAGCTGGGCATCCAATTCAGCTTGGATGGTCTTTAGTGCTCGCTCACGAATGGCATCATTGGTCATAAAGTGAGTAGCTGGGAAAATGGTGGCCAAATCTAGGTCAGCCGTTACTTCACCAGTAAGGGAATCAACTTCACGAATTCGGTCAACTTCATCACCAAAGAATTCAATGCGCAACGCCTTAGCATCAGATGATGCCGGAAAGACTTCCAAAACATCACCACGAGCGCGGAAACGACCACGTTGGAAGTCAATATCATTACGTTGGAATTGAATATCAACGAGGCGACGCATGAGGTCGTTACGTTCAATCACGTCACCCACACGGACGTTGATAACGTGGTCATTATACTGTTCAGGACTACCTAATCCAAAAATAGACGAGACTGATGCCACGACGATGGTGTCGTTTCGAGCAAGTAAGGAAGCCGTCGCAGAATTACGTAACTTATCAATCTCATCGTTGATTGAAGAGTCTTTTTCAATATAGGTATCAGATGATGGTACATATGCCTCGGGCTGATAGTAGTCATAGTAAGAAACGAAGTATTCAACCGCGTTATTTGGGAAAAACTCTTTAAATTCACCGTATAATTGGCCAGCCAGCGTCTTATTATGTGATAAGACAAGAACTGGTTTGTTGGCCTGGGCAATCACATTCGAAATAGTAAATGTCTTTCCTGTTCCGGTGGCACCTAGCAAAATTTGCTCTTTTACCCCGTTTTTAAGACCGGTTACTAGCTTGTCGATCGCTGTTGGCTGGTCACCGGTTGGCTCATATTTTGAAACCACCTCATATTCATGACTATCATCGCGATTTATCATATTGCCCCTCGCTTCCGTATTGTTAGTTTAGATCATGCGCTGGTCGATTGAACGTCCCCGTCTCGCTGGTTGATTTGAAATAATCATTCCAAGCATCGATGCCAGTTTGATTGATATTTTTAGTTGAACCAAATTCCGTTACGATAAAGATTTTACCGTCTTTTTCACTTAACGCGACCCCAATTTGATTCATGTACGGCGACAACATCAGCTTTCGGTGAGAAAAATTGGCAACTCCATTATCAGTGTACCAGTTAGCAACCGTATTTTTACCAAAATCAGTTGCTGATGTCCCAAATGTGGTTGTGTCCCCCATTTGAAGGTTTTCCCCAGATAGTGACCAAGTGTTACCACCATTGCGATCAAAGGCCGTCTGCATGCCCATGTGGTTATCGAGTGTCCCCATTTTGGCTTGCTGCTGTGCGCGATAACGAGCGATTTTTCGCAATTTATTATTTAATACCACTTTTTTTTCGCCATTTTTTTGGCGTAATGCGTTGATTTCAGACGTCATTTTCTTTAATGCTGTCTTTTTATCAAACGGCAAAGTGGCATTATTTGTCGACGCGCTACTTGCTTGATTGGGGTCGGTTAATTGTTTAACTGCTTTCGCACTAACATAACCATCGTCGCCAGTATCACTTTTAATATGATAGTAGAGTGTTGTTGTCCACTGTCCCTTTTTGACGGGAGCCATAATCGACACTTGCGCATCAGCGGTTACCAACGTGGTTTTTAGTGTTTTCAGTGTTTTAAATGACAAATTATTCGACAATTGTCCGCCCACAAATGACAGTAATTTTGTGTGTGACTTTAATGATGCTTGTTGTGGTGTCAGGGCCGACGTATTTTGAATATATGGCAGCGCCCGATAATGCGTCAACTTTTTCAGCACACCTTTATCGTTTGTAGAGGCAATTTGTTGAAATGATCCGTCGGATTTTTTTGCTAAAATACGATAGACATCAGCATTGTCTTTCGCCACAATTTGCTGTTGCGCAAAAATTTTGTGTCCCAACGAATCTTTCGTCGATCGAACAGTTTGATAATTATTATTGATTTCTTCCGCCGTTGCCGGTGCAGCAGAAATCACAGTGGGTTGACTTGCCAGGCCAACCGCAAGTTCAGCAACAACGACTGCGCTGAACAATAAAGTGCGACTTACTCTCATAGATTCTCTCTCCATAATACCAATGATTACAATTAATCATCACTGGTTGGTAAAACAATCAAAAAGCCACTGAGAATGCAGTGGCTTTTTGTCTCTTACTATTATTATACCGGAAATTCTCTATTTTGAATTAAAGATTCCAATGTAGATACGTTGGAGTTGTTCTGATCCAGGAAATTGTTCTGCCAATAGTTCTGGCAAAACCTCCTTGATGAAATAAGCGACACTTGGCATATCGCGAAAGGCGAAAATAGTGGCGAGACTTTCCTTGTAAATTTCCAGGAACACAGGCTCAGGGTTACCCTTCTGTAGTTCGCCGTATGCTTCGTACAACAAATCAACCTTGTCGGCGACGGAAAGAATACGTCCCTCCAAAGTATCGTCCTTGCCTTCGTGAAGGCGACGCTTGTAAACCGCTTGTAGCTCCGTTGGAATTTCTGTTTTGACGAAGTTGTCTGATAATGAATCTTCAACATCCGCTAACATTTGACGTAAAGTTGCAGATGCGTATTTAACTGGTGTTCGAATATCACCAATGAAGCGCTCCGTAATATCGTGATTCAAGGCCTTCTCGTACAACATACGCCAATCAATTTCATTGCCAGCTTGTTCCTCAATGTCACCCAAAAATTGCGCAGCTTCAGTTACTTTCCATGAATGGGCTGCAACAGAATGTGGTTGGTACTTGAAGTAACCCGGTGCACGCGTAATCATTTCCAATTCATTTAATCCAGATAGGTATTGATGCATTCCCATATTCTTACTCCCCCAAAATTTCATTTTTTCTATACTACGGGTATTCTTAGTAAAATGCAAGTAAAAACCGACAATCCATTTTACGGGATTGTCGGTTAAACGTTTTAGTATGAACCAAGGATTGTAACAGTGTACTTACTATCATTGGCACCCTTGATAATGTAGGCTTGCATACCAGTTGAGGCCTCCATACGAATTTGTACAGGTACGCCATTTGGTAGATAACTTGGTGCTGTTTCAGCAATGTAGTTAGCAAAGCTTTCAATTTCTGTTGCTGAGTAGAATTGTGTTGAAACAGTGACGTTCAACCCCTTCAAATTCGAGCCATCATAAGAAGCTTGGCCAGTGATTGAAGACAAGTTTGGGAAGAATCCTTGGAGCTTATCCGTGAAGTTCTTAAAACTCGTATTCAAAGCACTACCAACGGACTTTTCTGATGTTGTCCCATCTTGCATTGGCAAAACAACCGTTTGACGATCCAAGTCAGTCCAATTGCCCAAGGTATCGCCCGAGTTAGCAACACTCCAGCTATAGAAATTACCACCTGATAATGAATCCTCAGGTGCTTGGGCGTACATTGCCACATAAATTGGCACATCATTACCAACACCACTTATAGCACGGTAGCGCTTGACAACTTCTGCAGCCATTTCCTTACCGTGCGCAATGCGGTCAGCCTTTGAAATGTCTTGCGTAAAGTTCGCACCCCATTGTTCCTTCTGGTAGACATCCTGCGTATTCATAGCCATACCGATAACGATTCCAGCGAGTTTCAAGTCGTTACCATCTTGCGTCATGAAATCTTGCTCTTCAAGTGTCTGTAGGTAGAAAGGTGCTCGTGAATCGTCAGTTTTACCATTATCTTCTGGATTTAATCCATCTGTATTATCGGCCGCCTTACGATCCAACCACTCTGTCGCCGTTGTAGCTGAGAGATATTGTCCCTCTTGGAACACGTACTTAGATGTATTGAAGTGTTCCTTTGAAAAGTCCAAGAGACCACTTTCAAAACTGACCATATTGAAGTTGTTTGATTCTCGGCCAGCCGTAATTCCACGGGCCTTACTTGTTAAATACTTACCGTCTTTGATGACAGTTTTGTATGATGAATCATCCGTTTTACCAGTGACTTGAATGCCTTTCTTTGATGAAGAATTCGCAGACTTTGTTGTGCCAGATTTTGTCGCGACGTTTGATGAGTTCTTTGAAAAGAAATTTCCAAAGAACACGAGCGCGGCTGCTAGCACAACAACACCGAGAATACCGGCAATCCATTTTAATGCACGCATGTGTTACTCCTTTAGTTGACGAAATATTGCCTATCGTCAACAAATATTCATTTTTAGTTGTTGTTATCCATACTATCACGCAATTGCGCTTCTGACCAAATCTCTATGCCCAATTCTTGTGCTTTGGTTAACTTTGATCCAGCATCAGCACCGGCAATTAACAAATCAGTTTTTTTAGAAACGGAACCACTAACGGTTGCCCCTTGAGATTCAAGCCAAGCGGTCGCTTCTGAGCGACTGAATAGCGCTAATTTACCAGTTAAAACAACCTTCTTATCAGAAAAGATAGTATCCGTTGCAATTTCAACGGCTTGCGTGTAACGCGTATTAACGCCGAGTTGCTCAAAATCAGCGACCAACTCTTGTGCATGCTCAGTATCAAAATACTGCGCAATACTGTGCCCGATAATCAAGCCCATGCCAGGTAATTCTGCGATATCATCTGCACTTGCGTGGGCGATGGCATCTAATGTCACAAATTTTGCAGCAATGGTCTTAGCAGCTTTTGCCCCAACGTTACGAATACCCAACCCAAATAGCAGGCGTTCGACTGAATTTTGTTTAGAATTTTCGATAGCGCGTAATAGATTGTTAGCTGATGTCTCGCCGAACTTGTCCAAAGTGAGCAATTGTTCAAATGTCAGGCGATACAAATCAGAAACTTGGTTAATCATATTACGTGAGAGTAACTGTCCAACAATCTTTGGTCCAAGTCCGTCAATATTCATCGCATCGCGAGAAGCAAAGTGCGTCAATGACTCTTGAACTTGTGCTGGGCAGAAAGGATTAATGCAGCGCAAAGCCACCTCACCATCAATGTGCACCAATTCTTGACCACAAGCTGGGCAGCCCAAAGGCATTTGATAAACTTCACTATCTGTTGGACGCTGGCTCAAAATTACCTGGCCAATTTCTGGAATAATGTCCCCTGCTTTGTGCAAGGTCACAGTGTCACCAATTCGAATATCTTTACTATTCAAATAATCTGGGTTGTGTAGCGAAGCGCGGGCGACGGTTGTCCCTGCCAACTGGACGGGATCCATCACAGCTGTTGGTGTAACTGCCCCTGTTCGGCCAACGGTCCATTCAATGTCACGTACAACAGTGTGAGCCTCTTCGGGCGGGAACTTATACGCAATCGCCCAACGTGGCACTTTAACAGTGTTACCCAACTCCTCATGATAAGCTAGGGAATTAACTTTGATGACAATGCCATCGATTCCATAAGCTAACTCATCACGGGTGGCTGTTTCATCATTAATGTAGGCTGCGATGTCTGCTTCAGAAGCGACAACTGCGTTCGTTGGGTTAGCTGGCAGTCCAAGTTCAGCTAACCGTTGTAATAAGCCAGCTTGTGTTGTGACACCAAGTGTATTTTCGGCGTCAACTGCAGCATATAAAAAGGCATCCAGTTGGCGCTGTTTTGTCACCTTGACATCTAATTGGCGTAGCGATCCTGCCGCTGCGTTACGTGGATTGGCAAATGTTGACAGACCGTCACGTTCGCGTTGCTCATTTAACGTCACAAAAGCTGCTTTCGGCATATACACTTCGCCACGTACTTCAACTGAAATTGGTTCATTCAGTTTTTTGGGAATCCGTTTAATTTGGCGTACATTTGCCGTAACGTCTTCTCCGATGTTACCATCGCCCCGAGTTGACGCTTGAATCAGTTCACCGTTTTCATAAATTAAACTAATCGCAAGACCATCAATTTTCAACTCAGCATTATAGCTAAGCGGTGTGTTAAATGATTTTTGTGTTGTTGCCAGCCAGTCGTACAATTCATCCAACGAAAAGACATCACCTAGCGACAGCATTGGGATGTCGTGAACTACCTTTGGCAAATCAGATTTAGTGGCTTTGCCGCCAACCTGTTGCGTGATTGAGTCTGGCGTTACTAACTCGGGATAGGCTGCTTCTAGCGCTTCCAATCGATTGTATTCACGGTCATAGACGGCATCTTCAACAGACGGCGCATCATTTTCGTAATATTCTTGCGCCCATTGCTTCAAATCTTGCTGTAGCGCGTCAATTTCTGCTTTCGCTTCAATGACAGTCATCGTTGCGATATCTTGAAAGTTATCCATTGTTCTATAACCTCCTGCAAGTGCTACTCCACCTTTTGAATTGGGGCGAAGGCAGCAAGCAAACGTTTAATCCCTTGATCAGGGAAAGCAATATCTAATTCTTGGTCTTCACCAGTACCTGAAACTTTGACAACGTGGCCGACACCCCACTTTTTATGACTAACAGCGTCACCAATCGTCCAGGCCTTTTTATCAGCGCCAGTGCCAGGCGTTGCTGACGTAACTGTCGAGGTAGTTCGGAACGGCGTACCACTTTGCGCAGCTTGACGTTGTCGACCAGCAAACGTTGTTGCCGTTGCTTGTTGCGTTCGGCGTGCGAATGGTAAGGCACCGTCACGATTTGCAGTAGCGGATAATTGTTGACCGGCTGGCTGCATAATCAGCTCAGGGCTAATTTCATCGATGAATCGTGATGGAACGTTACTTGTCGTCCGACCATACAGCAATCGAGAGTACGCGTTAGTGATAAAGAGTTTCTCTTTGGCACGCGTAATCCCCACATATGCCAATCGACGTTCTTCCTCTAGTTGGGCATCGTCAGCTGCTGCGCGGGATAGTGGGAAGAGGTTTTCTTCCATGCCAACCAAGAAGACCACAGGGAATTCCAATCCTTTGGCAGCGTGTAACGTCATCAAAGTGACTTGGTTATCTGTGTCCTCATCCACACTATCAAGGTCAGACACAAGGGCCAATTCGCCCAAGAAGTCCACATACTTAGAGATGCTTTCTTCCGTCGGTTCGTACTTCTTATCAAATTCTTCAGTTACTGATAGGAATTCTGCCAAGTTTTCCAATCGACCTTGGTTTTTGGGCGTTGGTGAGGCTTTGAATTGTTCTTCATAGCCCGTACGATCCAAAATTTGACGTGTCAAATCCGTAATACTTAGGTCGAATGTTGTCTGCTGACGGAGCGTGCTAATTAATTCAGCGAATTGCGTCAGTTGATTAGCGGCACGCGTTGTTAAGCCTGGAATCATCACCGCATTTGTGGCGGCATCTAATAATGGCCAATCATTCTGTAAGGCAAAGGCACGTAACTTTTCGATTGAGGTGTTACCAATACCACGTTTTGGCTCATTAACCACGCGCAAAAAGCTTTCATTATCAGCTGGATTGGTCACTAAAGCCAAATAGGCAAGAACATCACGGATTTCCTTACGCTCATAGAACTTTGAACCACCCACCATTGTATAAGGCATGTTGGCCTTCACCAAAGCTTCTTCAATACCACGTGACTGGGCATTCGTACGGTATAACACAGCAAAGTCACGATAATTCCGTTCCTGATTTTGTACACCATCACGAATTTGGGCGATAACATACAACGCCTCATCTTTATCAGACTGTCCGCGGTAATAAGTGATTTTGTCGCCCATGCCATTGTCAGTCCACAGATTTTTAGCAATGCGTTCATTATTATGTTCGATAACTGCATTAGCAGCATCCAAAATAGTTTGCGTTGAACGGTAGTTTTGCTCCAACATAACAGTCTTAGCATCTTTGTAATCTTTATTAAAATTCAAGATGATTTGCATGTTGGCCCCACGCCAACCATAGATAGACTGATCAGAGTCTCCCACAACTGCCAAGTTGCGGTGTTTTGCTGATAATAGCGTGACTAATTCATATTGGGCGTCGTTGGTGTCCTGATACTCATCGACGTGCACATATAAGAATTTTTCTTGGTAGAATTCAATCACTTCCGGCTCTTGATGCAACAATTCAATCGTTAACATAATCAAATCATCAAAGTCGACCGATTGTGCAATCGCAAGTTGGTGCTGATATTCAGTGTATGCTTTCGCTACAATTTCTTCGAAAGGCCCATTAGCTTTTTCAGTGTAGGCATCCGGCTTTTCCATGGCATTTTTTGCGTTGGAAATAGCACCTAGCACAGAACGTGGATCATACTTTTCAATATCCACATTCAAATCTTTCAGGATGCGCTTTACAAGTGTTCGCTGTGCACCGGCATCGATGATTGAAAAATCTTTTTTGTAGCCTAGTTTGTCGATGTCACGACGCAAAATTCGCACAGCTAAGGCGTGGAAAGTTGATACCCAGACCGCATCTGCATCTTCGGCGTCAACCAGTTGGCCGATACGTTCCTTCATTTCACGGGCGGCTTTGTTTGTAAATGTAATGGCCAAAATTCGCCAAGGCATCACGTTCAAGTCTTTAATTAGGTGGGCGACGCGGTGAGTCAACACGCGTGTCTTACCAGAACCGGCGCCGGCCATGATAAGCAACGGACCTTCCGTTGTCATAACCGCCTCAGCCTGTTTGTCATTCATGCCATCAAGTAGTGAACTCATGTGTTGTCTCCCCTTTCAAATTGTGCATTGTGCACGATTAGCGAATCTTCTTACCCCAGTATTGGTACAAATCAACCTTCAAAGCACCGTTATACAACTTACGCTTCTTAGTTGCCTTCGCACCGAACGCTTCTTCGAAACCTTCGTCTGATGTCAAAATGTACTTTGACCAGGTAGGCATGTGGTTGTAAATGTGCCCCATCTCACTGTATAACTGACGGGCGGCATCTTCGTCACCCAGACGTTCTCCATATGGTGGATTGGCCACAAGAACACCGTTAATCTTATCGGTTGACCAGTCTTTAGCAGCTAATTGCTTGAAGACAATATCTTCGCCAACTCCAGCTGCTTCGGCATTAGCCTTTGCGATTTCAATCATGTTTTCGTCAATATCATAACCAGTGATGTCTAATTCAACATCGAAGTCAATCAACTGACGTGCTTGTGCTTTCAAAGTTTCACCGATTTTTTTATCAAACCAGTCCCATGATGTGATATCAAACTCACGGTTCAGTCCAGGCGCGATGTTACGCCCAATCAAGGCCGCCTCGATTGCAATCGTTCCAGACCCAGTTGTTGGGTCAACGAATGGGTTATCAGTGAACCAGTGTGCCAAATTGACCAAGGCAGCTGCCATAGTTTCCTTAAGTGGCGCACCGCCCTTTTCGGTACGGTAACCTCGCTTAAACAAAGAATCCCCCGTCGTATCCAAAGTGATCATGACGTGATCCTTATCAACTGCCGTTTCTAACACAAATCGGTTACCAGTTTCAGGTAAGTACCCGCGGGCGTGATAAGCGTCAGTCAAACGGTTAACAATGGCTTTCTTTGTAATCGCTTGGACCGTTGGCACTGAGTGCAAGATTGAGTTTTTCGAACGTCCATTCACTGGGAATTCTGCATCGTAAGGCAACAAATCTTCCCAAGGAAAAGCCTTTGTTTTTTCAAATAATTGATCAAACGTCTTTGCATCGAATTCAGTCACGACGATCTTGATACGATCAGCGACACGTAACCAAAGATTGGTACGATAGATATCTTCCATTGTTCCTTGGAAGAAGACACGTCCATTTTCGGTTTGGGTCGCGTAGCCCATATCCTTCAATTCACGTGCAACAAGCGCTTCAAGTCCAGCACCCATCGTGGCCATCAATTTAAAATTTTGCATATTTTTCACCTGCATTTTCTTGTATGTATCCCCCAAAATGAGGGTTTTAGTGCAAAAAGAAAGCCGACGCCACGAGGACGTCGGCTGCCTGATGTGTCAGCTATAAGCCATGTTTTGTACCGATTACAGATTGGCGGTCTATAACCGGTGGCAATCATCTATCTCAGACATTTCTGTCTCCCCGACCATCGCTTCAATTCGCTAGGTCAAGCGCCCCTACCAAAGTTTGGGTTGCCCGCTCGAGGGGTTTACCGCGTTCCACCCGTCGCATTTCTTTGACGGTTCGTCACTGTGGCACTTTCACAACTACTAAACCATAGTTACCCGTAGGTCTTTCGTTGGCCGTCAACCGATTAAATCGGCTGCCTAGCCTTATTTTTTCAGCTAGCACGAACACTACTGACATCACAGTCAGTGCGAGCATGGACTTTCCTCATGCGACATAAGCCACACGCAATTACCCACTAACACATCGCATTTACTTATTATACACCTATTCGGCTGATTGTGTAGCCTTTTCTTCAACAGAAGTTGAAAGAGGTGCAGCTGGTTCCGTTGGTGTACCAAAGACGCGACGTTCCAAATTAGACAAACGCTTCAAGATATCCATGTTCGTGTTTGCCGTTGGCGCAGCTGGTGTAGCCTTAGGTGCCGTAGCTGAAGCACTAACTTGTTTCGTTAGTTCTGCAACTTGTGCCTTTAACTTGTCGTTTTGCGTCGACAACTCATTAATGTTGTTTTGGAACGCTTGGTAATCCGTCATAATTTCGTCCAAAAAGGCATCAACATCTGTCATGTCGTATCCGGCACCGATACGTGTCTTCTTAAATTCCTTATTCAGGATTTCTTCGCGGTTGTGTAGAACATTTTCCATCACTTGGACTCCTCCGTTTAGTTCATAAGTCTAGTTTACCAGTTTTTAGGCGTCATGACAAAACCAGTTTATGAAGATTTCTTAACAACTTATCAGTTATCCCATTGCAAGTCTTGATATTCAGTGGCATAGTCTTGTAACCGATCTAGATCAATGCGGGTAACTGGATAATCATAGTTTTCAGCATACTCGTGCATGGCGGTGTCATCATAACGGGCCTTTGACTCAGTTGCTTCTTCGTCGAAGAAAATAATGCCTTTGTCAGTGTGGGTCAACATGAACCGCTGATAAGCCTGCATTTGTGCCCGCCCACCGAAATCACCTTGGTGAACAGTGCTACTAAAATTGACGCGACTTTTTAGCTGGTTCAACTTTTCTTGGTTGTTTTCATTCCATTGCGCGCCAAATTTGGCAAACGGGGTCATTAATGCAATTTGAAACTCGGGATAATCTGTCGCTTGTAGGTCAAGTGCGACTTCAATAGCCCATTGTTCGATGCCCATTTGACCGCCAGTAATCAGCCAGTCCGCGCCATCTTCAATACTTGTCCGTAATAATCGCTCAATGGCAAATTTAATCACAGCTAGCTTAGGGTCTTTGGCCCCATTTACTCCTAGTTCATAACTACGAAAGCCAGTCATCCAAATGCGATCCATGGTGTACCTCCATATATTTATGTTTCGTTTTAGTCCTATTGTTAGTATCTTGTTTGTTTTGGTATAATACTAAGGATACCTTAAGACGCAGGAGTACGAAATGGCTTTTAATTATCCAAATGGACGCCGCTTTGATGCAAGTGCGTTTGCGAAGCCAGTGGCAAAATCAAGTTCGCAAAGTAATCGTGGTATGTCGCTTGAAGGTGACTTAAATGATGCTAATCAGTTTTATTTAGTTTCCGGTCAGGCGGTTATTCATAAGAAACCGACGCCGATTCAAATCGTAAACGTGAGCTACCCTGCTCGTTCGGCTGCCAAGATTACTGAAGCATACTTTCGTCAGGCTTCAACAACTGATTATAATGGTGTTTATCACGGCCGTTATATTGATTTCGATGCAAAAGAAACAACTAACAAACGCTCTTTTCCATTGAAAAACGTCCATGAACATCAGATTAAGCATTTAAAGCAGGTGGTCGCTTCAGAAGGCCTGGCCTTTATGATTATTCGATTTACGACATTGCGTGAGACGTACGTAATTTGGGCCCAGCTGTTATTTGACTACTGGGACGCGCAAGAGACGGCGCGTAAATCAA
Organism: Weissella sp. MSCH1; assembly: GCF_045799135.1. Classification (NCBI taxonomy): domain Bacteria; kingdom Bacillati; phylum Bacillota; class Bacilli; order Lactobacillales; family Lactobacillaceae; genus Weissella; species Weissella sp. MSCH1. Next base: position 22,539 of record NZ_JBJMBA010000033.1, read on the forward strand.
TACCATATGATGTCATTGTCGCACAAGGTGCGCAGGTGCCGTTGGGCATTAACCCCACGACCCCTTACCTTGTCGCTGTCGATGAACTGCTTAATCAACGTAACTAAGTAAGGAGAACTTTCGTTATGACAGAAGAGATGTCCCGTGTGCAACGTAATGCTCAGACATCCCGCAAACAGCCCAAGAAAACTAGTTCAAAGGCCAAGCGATATGCAAAATATACTATCCTAACGCTCGCAACATTGGGCGTAGTTGGTGCATTGGGTGGCGCAGGCGTATTCGCTTACTACGCTTCATCTGCTCCAAAAATCACCAACTCTGCCTTAGTTGGCACATCTCAGACGCAACTGCTTGATGCAGACGGTAACGTTTTCTACACAACAGGTAGCAAGCGCGAGATGGCTAAACAATCAGAGATTCCTAAAGAAATGCGCATGGCAGTGGTCTCAATTGAAGACCGACGCTTCTATAAGCACCACGGTGTGGATCCCCGACGTATTTTAGGGGCAGCGTTTGCCAACTTTACCGGGTCGTCACTTGGCCTGCAAGGTGGCTCAACATTAACGCAACAATTGATTAAATTGACGGCTTTCTCAACGGCTGCGAGCGATCAAACGATTAAACGTAAGGCCCAAGAAGCTTGGTTAGCGTTGAAGCTAGAAAAAGAATATTCAAAAAATCAGATTTTAACGCTTTATATGAACAAAGTTTATATGGGTAACGGCGTTTATGGGATGAAAACTGCCGCTGAATATTACTTCGGTAAGGATTTGAAGAACTTATCAACGCCACAAATGGCCTTGTTGGCAGGATTACCACAATCCCCTTCTGGTTATGACCCTTACGTCAATCCAAAGGGTGCCAAGGCACGTCGCGATGAAGTCTTGGAAGCAATGGCGCAAAACAACGTGATTACGCAAGCTCAAGCTAAGAAGTATATGGCATTGCCTGTGACTGATGGTTTGATGACGACCCACCCTTCTAGTTCAACTCAAGATGAAGAAGCAAAGGTTGATGATGCGTACATCATGTCAACGTTGGCCGAAATTAAGAAACTCGGCTACGACGTGAACAAAGATGGTTTGACAGTTCAAACGAATTTGAACCAGAAAGTACAAGATCGCGCGTACGCCATTGGTAACACAGCCGACTATGTCAACTGGAAAGACGATGATATGCAAGTCGGTATGACAGTAACCGATCCGAATAATGGTAAAGTTATTGCCCAACTTGGTGGTCGTAATTTGACTGCCTTGCAGGGAACAAATCGTGCCACAAACACAGTTCGTTCTTCAGGGTCAACTGCAAAGCCCATTGTTGACTATGGTCCCGCAGTTGAAAACCTGGGTTGGTCAACTAATCACTTAGTTTTGGACACACCTTACACTTACCCAGGTACAAATATTCAACCAAACGACTGGGATCACAAGTTTATGGGTTCAATGACCATGCGTAATGCATTGGCACAATCTCGTAACCTTCCAGCTATCCGTACCTTGCAAGAGGTCGGTTACACAAAGTCGCTAGAATTTTTGAAGAAACTGGGCATTGATATTCCAGCCAACGAAATGGTTGGTTCAAGTGCCATTGGTATTAATGTTTCAACTGAACAAGAAGCTGCCGCTTATGCAGCGTTTGCCAACGGTGGTACTTATTATAAGCCACAGTACATTTCGAAGATTACTGAACAAAGTGGTGTTGTGAAAGACTACAAGGCCGAAGGCTCAACAGCAATGAAGTCATCAACGGCCTTCATGTTAACAAATATGATGAAGTCAGTTATTACCGACTCATATGCCAAGATGATCAACACGAATGCCTATAGCCAAGCTGGTAAAACTGGTGTTGTTGGTTATGAAGATGGCGCTGATGTTCCTGATGGTGCTGCTCACGATACATGGTTTACTGGTTTTACTAAGTCAGCCTCAATTTCAGTTTGGACTGGATACGACAGGCCAAACGAACCGGGTCACTATCTAGCTGAGGGTGAAGAACAATACGTCGCCCTTCACGCTTACAAAGCCTTGATGGATTATGTTATGTCGGGTGGCGATGATGGTTCTGATTGGACGATGCCGGATACTGTCCGTCAAGTAACGGTCAATGGTATCAAGGAATACCAGGTAGTTGGTGCTGATGTGGCCAACGAAAAGACAATTGGTGGTACAGGCGCTGTTTCAACAACGCGCACGCCAACTGTCCAACGCGAACAACAAACTGTTCAACAATCAGTTGCACCAGTTGAAAGTTCTACTGAGCAACCAGCAAGCGAAACCCCTACTTCTGCGAGTGAATCAAGTGCCGAAGAACGAAGCACTTCATCTTCACAAGTTGAATCAAGTGCTTCTCGTAGCGAATCACAACCCGCAAGTAGCAGTTCGAATGCACCAAGTTCAAGTGCGTCGTCAACACAGCCTGCTTCAAGCAGTAGCGCACCTGCGACGCGAGAAAGTTCAAGATGATGAAAAAGCCCTTTGGAGTATTCCAAAGGGCTTTTCTGTTACTTAAATTGCGACCAATCAGTGTTAAGAATATCAACATCAGTTGGAATGTTGACGCGTTCTTCTTGATTAAGCTGCTTAAATTGTGATCGTTTTTGCCGTTCTTGGCGAACCTCTTTAACTGAATGGTAGTTCTTTTTTTGCCAAGCGACCAAAATGGTTTCGATATAACGCAAGTTTAAGGCTGCATTCAAAACAGCTTCCTGCACGGCTGCTTTGATGAATTCCGGCTGGAAGTGATCAACATCAAACCAGTTTTTAACGGTTTCCATTTCCATTTGACTTAATGGCCGGCCAAACTCTTGTTCAATAAGGTTGTAAATTGTGGCTCGACTCAAATCATCTTTACTTTGGGCCGGTTCACCTTGGGTTTCAACCCGTTGCGCAGCTGCTTGCTTTGCCCCGCCTGAAATACGCATTAATTGTGTATACAAAGGTTCAAAATCAAGTTGGGTTGTCACTCGCCCACTACCGTCGCGAACGCTCACGAATTTAACTAAGCCTTTTGCACGTAATGATTCCAGATGGCCGAATACAAGTTGCGGTTCCCATCCAAGCGCCTCGCCAATTTTTGTAGTACTAGGTTCTAATTCGCCATGGTCGATACCGGCTTTGGTTTGTACGAAAACTAAAAATTCATCGTTACTCATTCCAAGGTCGCGATAATGCTGTAATAAATAGTTACTAATTGTGGTCTGGCCAGCTTTTAGGTAGGCCGTCCAATTTAGTTCTGATGTCATTAACGGTCTCCTTTCGCATTTTATGCAGTAATATCTGTGATTAAAAAACCGATACAGTTATTGTACCGGTTTTTTAGGTTTATTTTTAGCTTATGGCCACAAACGGTTCATTGTTCGTGGGAACGGTATCGCCTCACGAATGTGCTCCTCACCAGTAATCCAAGTGACAGCACGTTCTAGACCAAGACCGAAGCCTGAGTGTGGCACTGAACCATACTTACGCAAGTCTAGGTACCATGAGTATTCCTTCAAATCCAAGCCTTGTTCCTTGATGCGTTGCTCAAGGTAATCGTAGTCTGTATCACGCTCAGAACCACCAATGATTTCTCCGTATCCTTCAGGTGCCAAAAGGTCAGCTGAAATAACGACATCGTCACGATCAGGGTGCCGCTTCATGTAGAAGGCCTTAATTTCCTTAGGGAAGTTTGTGATAAAGACTGGCTTTGCAAAGTGGTTAGCCAAGAACGTTTCTTCAGGTGAACCAAAGTCAACACCCCACTCAACGTCAAAGTCGTTTTCCTGCAAAAGCTTGATAGCATCATCGTATGAAACACGTGGATAAGGAAGTTGTGTGTATGATTGCAACAACTCCTTGTCACGGCCCAACAAGTCCAATTCATATTGGTTACGATCCAAAACAGCTTGAATCAAGTAGGCAATGTAGCGTTCTTGCACTTCCAATGAGTCATCTTGCGTCATCCAAGCCATTTCAGGCTCAATCATCCAGAACTCAGTTAAGTGACGACGCGTCTTTGACTTCTCGGCACGGAACGTTGGTCCAAATGTGAAGACACGCCCAAAGGCCATTGCGCCTGCTTCAGCGTACAATTGACCAGTCTGTGACATGTAGGCATCCGTATCGAAGTATTCCGTGTGGAACAATTCGGTCGTACCTTCAGGAGCTGAACCTGTCAAAATTGGTGAATCAATCTTGACGAAGCCTTCCTTGTTGAAGAATTCATAAGTTGCAGCAATGATTGTGTTACGAATACGCAAAACTGCAAATGGTTGGATGTGACGTAGGTACAAGTGACGGTGATCCATCAAGAAATCAGTACCGTGCTCCTTTGGCGTGATTGGATAACCATCAGATTCGCCAACCACCGTCAAATCCTTAACTTGCATTTCGTATCCGAATGGTGAACGTTCGTCTTCACGAATCGTTCCAATCAAGTACATGCTTGTTTCTTGTGTCAAAGCCTTAGCCTTGGCGAAGATTTCTTCACCAACTGCTTCCTTTGAAACAACACCTTGGAAGAAGGCCGTACCATCACGTAATTGCAAGAATTGCATCTTACCTGAACCACGCTTGTTACGTAGCCAAGCGCCTAGACGAACTTCTTGGTCGACATAGTTTTTCGCGTCTTCAATGCGAATTGTATCCATCTCTATGAACTCCCTTAATTAATATCAACTTATAAGTGTTGGATGGTTCGAACTGCTTTTCCATCCGAGAATTGGAAGGTAATTAAATTAAGATTACCTTGCTTATCAGTAAAGGTTACTTCCCAGACTGGGACCTGCTCATAAATGGCAAGCCCCAAACTGGTAATTCGCTTTGGCTGATATTTTGATTTAACGAGATTACGCACCTCAGCAGCAGATAAGCCATTCTTCATTTGAACGGTTGTCATCTTTTTCGACTTATCCTTAACAATGACACCAATTTCTTGATGCTTCTTATTCTCACCAATCACACTGTAGTACGTATGCTGTCGAGAAACTCGGAAAAATTGAGTTGCTGAGGTGATCTTATTTCGCTTAATCGCCAATTCCGTCACACGTTCCCGCGCAGTATTCACGGGACGTAGCGCAATCGACGCAATAGTTGCACCACCTGCGATAAGCACCAGAACAACGATTAAGCCAATCAGCCAACGCCGACCGTGGCCACGACGCCGAGAACGGGACATTGTACGCATCTCCATCTTACGTGGCTCCTTTAGCTGTTTTGTCAATGCAAAACAAAATCATCTATTACTTTACCAATATTAGCGGTGTTGGTCAAAGAATTTCTTCAATTCAGGGACAACATCTCGGTCTTGCGAAACGTGCTGTGGCATTTGATCTGGCATCATATTTCGCAGGGTCTTCCCGTACGACTTTGTTAAGATGCGTGGGTCATAGATAACGACCGCACCAAAGTCATCCGGCTTGCGAATTAAGCGCCCCACTCCCTGCCGAAGCCGTAAGACAGCCTTGGGTAAGGTGCTCTGGTAGAACGGCTGTTTACCATGTGCCATCAAAACAGCCTCTTCAGCGCGTTGGAGGACGGTATTAGGTTGATCGAATGGCAAGCGGGCAATCACGACCAAACGTAATTGGTCACCCGGCAGATCAATACCTTCCCAGAAACTATTCGCACCAAGTACAACCAAATGTGACTCATTGGCCATGCGCTTCATAATTTTGCTACGCGTACCTGTCATCCCCTGTGCCAACAAGGTCATATTGCCCTGCTGCCAAGTTTGGTTTGACTGCATATGATTATAAACCTGTTGAATCGTTTCTAATGAGTTAAACAAGACCAGTGTGTTCTCTTGCACCGTCGTAGTTAACTGAACCAACTGCTTCGCTAAGTAGCTGACGTAGCCACCATCAGTTGGCGATGGCGCATTTTCAACCATCACTAGTTCGGCTTGGTGCGCGAAATCGAAAACTTCGGGGTAACGCCGGGCAAAAACCGTCTCACGGTCGATATTTAACCGATCATATAGGTAACCCGATTTTGTTGAGGTAAACAAGGTTGCACCAATCACCGTTGGTGGCATGAAATGCGGATAAACTTTGTCTTTAAAGAAATCAAGCGTGTGTAACAACCCACCACTCAATTTAAGATTACTGTTATCGTGATTTTGATTTTCAGTTAACCAGAACACACTTGCATCTGGGAAATCAACCAAATCCTGTTGGAAAGTGGTTAGTCGTTGTTCGTATTTCGCAATACTTTCAAGTAACCGACGAAAATCAGCCAGATGTTGGCGTTCGCTAAGTGAGAAGGCGTTCTTTGTGTTGCTAAATTGGGCTAACAAATAATCCAAGGAATCTGCTAGGTCACGTACGGCCTGTCGCATGCTTTGCAAACGATGTGTCTGATCAACCCAAAATTGTGCTAAATCAGAGATTGGTAGCTCAACCTCGTAATGGCCTTCCGTTGCCGGCGTGTGTCCGTTTAACAAGAAGCGACGGTAGAATGCCACTTGTAATTTGGGCAATTCTGAAGACAATGCTTCAAGACTTTGTAGAAAACGTGACTTGAGCTGTTGCCCACCAACTAACCGGTTCAAAATAATCCCAATTGAAGGTTCGTTATCGCGCAAAACCAAATTTGTCGCGTTCTGAACACGTGTCAGCCAAACCTGAAATGGTAATTGATGGCGACTTTGTTCTAAGACTGCATTTGGCAAATTTTGTGCTTCATCAATAATTAAATATGGTGTATCAATACTATCACCCAATTCAGCGGCATATTCCGCTAAGTAGGCGTGGTTAACAACCAAAAATTGTGCGTTTTGCGCCAAGATGTGTTGACGTTCACTAAACTCGTGACCGTAATAAGGTGATCCTGCTGGATTATTAGCCGGTTGGGCTAATTTCGCCATAAAATCAACTTGCGGGTTAATTAAGTTCAACTCATCAAAATCACCAGTTAACGTTTCGGTTAACCAAACTAGGATTTGCGCCTTAATAAATTGGAGGGATGTTGATCCTTCATCAACGCGGAGTGCGCGCTTGAAGCTTTGCAAGTTCAAATAATGTGTGCGCCCCTTCAAACTGGCACCGCGAACTTCAAACGGCAGAATATCCTTCAACGTTGTATTGATTGTTTCGGTCACTTGCTGTTGTAACGTAATTGTTGGAACTGCGACGACCACTTGCTTGTGCTGTTCATCAGCTAGGTATGCGTATGGCAACAAATAAGCTAAAGTCTTCCCCATCCCCGTCGGTGCTTCCGCAACAAAGGCTGTTTCTCCTGGTGTTTCAGACAGTTCAGCCTCGGTGTAATGCGTGTAAATGGCATTCATCAACTTAGCTTGCTGTTCACGGTACGCCAGCGTCTTGCCGTATAGTTGCTCTTTAGCAGCCTTTTTAGCAGGATAACTTGTCGCCTTGCCAGTAACCAAAGGTGCCGGTTCTGAAAAACGACGTAACGCTAAACTATCGATCACTTGTAAGTGACTAGGCAATGGTTGTGGCTCTGCTTGGTTTTTCGCTAACGCTTTTTCAAATACGGTTTTCGTGTCACGTGGTAGAACCAATGGCAAATCAGCTAATGCCTGAAGCGTGATCATCGGTAACCCTTCAGCCCGTTTTAAGATGGCAATTAACAACTCGCCGGTTGCTAATGCATCGCTATCAGCCTGGTGCGGATGATTATGTTCGAGTGACAGGTAATTTGTCATGTCGACTAATCGGTAACCTGGTGCTGTCGGCCAAAGAATTTGACTAAGTGGCACTGTATCCAGAGCAGTACTTTTAAGCGCGGTTAACCCAACACGTTCGAACTCTGCATTTAAAAATGGCAAATCAAAATTGACATTATGCGCAACGAAGATTGTGCCTTGTAGCATCGCATGAAGTGTCATTGCGACGTCTTCAAAGAACGGTGCCCCCTTTACCATATTTTGAGTGATACCGGTCAATTGTGTAATATTGCGGGGAATTTGCTCGCCCGGATTAACCAATGTTGAAAATTGATTAATGATTTTTTTGTTTTGTACGAATGCGACCGCAATCTGAATAATACGGCCCGTTTCGCTCGTTGTACGGGTTGTTTCTAAGTCTACAACCGCATAGATGTCTCTATTTAGCATCAGAGCGTACCACGACCTTCTTTTATAATATTTAAATTATACCATACGTTTTACTGATTCATTTCCCTATTTATAGGCGGGTTTGGTATGATAGTAGCAGTTTAAAAACAAAAATGAGAATGGATTGGTGGTTTCTAATAGTGGAAAAGCTAGCGAGTGGTTCTAGCCACGCCAAAGTGATCTTGCTTGGCGAACACGCGGTCGTTTATGGCCAACCTGCCATTGCCCTCCCGTTACCGGATTTGGCAATGACAGCAACAATCGAAGCTCGAGAAGCTGGACAAGTCGTGATTGCACAAGGGTATCAAGGACCTCTGGCAACGATGGCTGAAGTATATGAAGGCGTTCGACAATTAATTCTGCGCCTCTTGCGTCATTTCGACGCACTGGATGCGCCGTTTACTTTGCGGATTCAATCAAACATCCCCCAAGAACGCGGAATGGGGTCTTCTGCTGCATCGGCAATCGCCATTATTAGGGCGTTTTTCGCATTTTTTGATACGCCCTTACCAGATGAAGAATTGCAGCGCTGGGCTAATGTCGAAGAGGCCATTACCCACGGTTCACCTTCCGGCATCGATGCGGCAACAACTGCCCATGATGTGCCGGTTTGGTTTGTAAAAGGTTCGGTTCCTGAACCAATGTCAATGGCGCTACATGGTACCTTGATCATTGCTGACACGGGTGTACATGGCCAAACCGGTCTGGCGGTTTCGGTTGTCCGTGAACAATTAGCCAATGAGCCTGTTGAAACGCAGGCCCATATCGATGCATTAGGTGCCATTGCCCGTGATACACGTGAGGACTTAGCTCACGATGACATCGTTGCCCTGGGTAACCACATGAATGCGGCCCACCAACACCTGGCAGCACTCGGCGTCTCACACCCCCAGCTTGAAGCCCTTGTGCAAGCAGCTCGTGAAGCTGGTGCTTTAGGAGCCAAGCTAACTGGTGGTGGCGTTGGCGGTGCTATGTTAGCACTAGCCAAGGATGATACTGATGCCCACCGCATTATGCTGGCTTTGGAAGCGGCTGGTGCACAAGAAGTGTGGTCACAACAGTACCCGCAAATCTAGGAGGCAGTTATGACACACTACACAGCACGCGCACACACGAACATCGCCCTACTGAAGTATTGGGGTAAAGCAGATACAACGCTCATGCTCCCCACAACAACGTCAATTTCGCTAACCCTGGATGAATTTTATACCGACACAACTGTTTGGTTTGATGCAGAATTGGTCGCGGATGACGTAACACTTGATGATGTGGTAATGACTGGTAAAGGCTACGACAAGGTTACCCGCTTCTTAGATTTGGTCCGTGAAATGGCTGGCGAAACGCGCTATGCCCACGTTCGTTCGGCTAATCACGTCCCAACGGCAGCTGGTTTGGCATCTTCGGCCTCTGCATTTGCAGCCTTAGCTGGTGCAGCTAGTCGCGCAGCCGGTTTGGCATTATCGCCGGCTGAACTGTCACGATTAGCGCGTCGTGGGTCTGGGTCAGCGTCGCGCTCGATTTTTGGTGGTTTCGCCCAATGGGATCGCGGTCATGATGACCTAACTTCAGTTGCTAAGCCGTTGGTCGAGACAATTGACTGGCCAATACAATTGTTAACAGTGATTATTAACGATCAGCCTAAAAAAATAGATTCACGTGGTGGTATGCAGCATGCAAAAGCAACCTCACCTTTCTATGATGATTGGGTTAACCGGTCGAATGCCTTGGTGCCTGCTATGCAAACAGCCATTGCGAACCACGATATTGATCAAATTGGTCAATTAGCGGAAGCCAATGCGCTACAAATGCATGCGACAAACGCCACTGCCCAGCCAGCGTTTAATTACTTGACTGATTCCTCGTGGCAGGTAATCAACCTAGCAACCACGCTTCGTGAACGTGGCATCTCCGTCTACGCGACAATGGACGCTGGACCAAACGTCAAGTTAATTTCACGACCAGCTGATACTGAGGTCATCACAGCGGCTTTAGTTGAGGCAATTCCTGGTGTTGTCGTTCGCACTGCAACGCCAGGCCCAAGTACCAAAATCGTTGAAGGAGATCAGATTTAATGGTTATGGCAAAAGCCCCCGGCAAATTATACTTAGCCGGTGAATATGCAGTCACACTGCCTGGACAACCTAGCATTATCATGGCAGTCGATCGGTTTGTCACGGTCAATCTTGACCCACGAACAGATACATTAATCAGTGTGACGAGTAATTTGCTTGGCCACCGTGAATTATCAAGCTCTGAATTGTTGACGGTCGCTTTGGATGATGACTGGCGTCTAGTCCTTCGCACCCTGCAATTAATCCAGACGTATGCCATAGAAAACGGTCAACCTTTTACTGGGTTGACCGTTTCTATTGATAGTCAACTAACCATGGCCGGACAAAAATTAGGTCTTGGTTCATCAGCAGCCGTCGTGATGGCTTTGATTAAGGCTTATGTCGCGCTCAGCGAGTTACCAATGTCGCCACTACAACAGTATAAGCTAGGTGCATTAGCGACCTTAACGACCCCTAATTTTAAGGCGGGATCTATGGGAGATTTGGCTGCGGCGACATTTGGTGGCATTATTCGCTACCAAAAATTCGCATCACCCGTTATATTCGATTGGCTTGACCAACATCGTTATGTTTCTGAAATGTTGGCAGCAACCTGGCCGGATTTGGTAATTGAACCTTTAGCACTACCAGACGATTGGTCACTCTTGGTCGGTTGGACTGGGTCACCTGCGGATACACAAGCGCTACTCGAAAGTGGTGGCCTAACCGATCGGGATGCTGCTAAACAACTTTTAGCACAGAATACCGCCCCTTTAGTGGGTATGATCGAAACAGGATTGCGCCAAGCCAATTTTGATAAAGTTCGTGCGGCCATGCAATTGAGCCAGGAACAATTATTTGCCTATGCCAGTCGCGTTGGACTCGCCTATGCTACACCGGCACTCCTATCACTCCTATCAATCGCCACAGAAGCTGGTGCAGGTGCTAAAATATCAGGAGCTGGCGGTGGTGATAATGGCATCGCCCTGACAAATGATGCGACAGTTGCAAGCGCAATTAGAGATGCTTGGCAACGTGCTGGAATTACGCCGTTACCTTTAGCAATTGCATTTAATTAGGAGAAAGTATTATGGAATCTGCACACGCACATCGTAAAGATGAACACTTGTCATTGGCAGAAGCCGAATTCCGGCGCCATGCGCCAGTGTCATCTTTACACCAGGTTCGAATTATTCACCAAGGGTTACCTGAAACGAAAGTCGCTAATGTTGACTTAACGGTTGATGACCCAATTTTTAACTTTAAAACCCCCTTCTATATTGAAGCGATGACCGGCGGTAGCCAAAAAACCGGTAAGATTAATGCGCAGTTAGCAACTGCTGCCAAGGAGACCGGTTTGGCGATGGCTGTTGGTTCACAAAGTGTGGCTTTAAAGGACGAAAATGCGATTGACACATTTAAAGTCGTTCGAAAAATCAACCCCGATGGCTTTGTTATGGCCAACATCGGTGCCGGTCATACCGCGGCTCATGCCCAAGAAGTTGTTGATATGATTGGCGCAAATGCCTTAGAAGTTCACATTAACGTCGCCCAAGAAGTTGTCATGCCTGAGGGTGATCGTGACTATATTTGGCAAGACGAATTAGCCAATATTATTCAGACGGTTTCCGTCCCCGTGATTATTAAAGAAGTCGGCTTTGGCATGGCTAAGGAAACCATTGGCCAATTACGTGATTTAGGCGCCCAATATATCAATCTTGGTGGCCGTTCTGGGACAAACTTTGCCGTTATCGAAGATCGTCGTAATCGGGCAATGACGGCTGAGCACGGCTATTTGTATGACTGGGGTCAAACAACTGCCGAAAGTTTGTTAGAAGCGCAACTAGTCGCTGATGCGCCAACAATCCTCGCCACTGGCGGTATTCAAGACCCACTCGACGTTTTGAAAGCTCAAATTTTGGGTGCAAAAGCGGTCGGTGTCGCAGGACATTTCCTACACACGGTCTTGAACGAGGGAACGGATGGCGTCATCACTGAAATTCAGCGTTGGCAAAATCATCTCGCAAAGCTTTACGCGATGGTTGGTGCTGAACAGCAAGCTGATTTACAACACGTCCAAACAGTCCTATCACCCGAGTTGAAAAACTATATCGATCAACGTCGATAAACAAAGTCTTTAATCTCAAAGCAATCAATTGGTATTGTTTTGGGATTTTTTTATTGGATTAGTCTTAAATTTCAGTGGCAAAGTTAAATGATTGTTAAAGGCGTTAAAGGTCAGCTTGCGATTATCGAGAACCCACCCCGTTCAACCTTAAAAGTCGGTATATTGGAAGCATGAAGAACATGTTAACGGAGAGTATTCGTCAGCAGACTGACGATCAAATCATTGATGCAACGCTGACTTTGTTGCAAAGCCAGTCCTATGACCAACTTGCGGTTACTGAAATTACCCGCATGGCAGGCGTGTCACGGATGGCTTTCTATCGCCACTTTGGCACAAAGGAAGCGGTCATCAAGACTATTGTTGAACAACTAACAGATGACTTTGCGAAGGAAGCTGCTGCTCTGCCTTTGGAAAGTGAACAAATTGCGAGTGCCTTCTTTGGCTTTATCCAAGCAAACGGAATGGCGATTGCCGTTTTGTTGAACGCCGGATTACGAGAGCAATTTTACCCACCTTTGCGCGATATTTTGCATGGGTTGTATGCAGAATTGTTCCGCAGCCAAGCAAACCATTCGACATCTATCGATTACGTTTCTGACTTTACGGCATCTGGCATGTTGGCACTAGCTATTCGCTGGATCGCTACGGGGATGCATGAATCAGTACCTGAGATGGCACGGATTGCAACAGAAATGACTGATGCACAACACGCAAACCTCTAATTGTTGTTGTGCCAGTTAACTAAAAAGACGAGATAACCCATTTGAGGTTATCTCGTCTTTTTAGTTTAAGGTAGAAGGTTGAACCGGCGCTTCTTGGGTTGCGCGTAACTGAACCCTTCACCGAATGTTTCCTGTGTATCCATCACAGTCACAAAGGCTTGCGGGTCAATATCATTGATTAACCGACGTACAATGTTCATCTCTGAAGGATCGACGACGGCATAGACAACTTTCCGTTCATTATGCGTAAAGCCCCCCTCTGCATGCAACAGTGACGTGCCACGTTCAAGTTCTTGCATAATAGCATGCGAAATTTCTTCGGGGTAATTTGTGAAAATCAGGAATGCCCGAGCTGCATAAGCGCCCTTTTGGGTAAAGTTAACAAGTTGGGCGAATACAAACGCCGCAATCAGTGTGTACATCATTTCCACAATGTTAATGTAGACTAGTGACACTGTTAAGACCACCACATCTAACGCAAATAACGTTTTCCCCATCGGAATATTTAACTTTTGTTCTAGGATACGCGCAATGACGTCTGTACCGCCCGTTGTGCCCCCGAAACGATAAATTAAGCCAGAACCAAGTCCACCAAAGAAACCGGCTAAAATGGCTGAAATAAGCAAATCATGATGTAGATCTAAATGCATGGGGTACAGTTGCCAGAACCAGAGCCAAAAGGACAAGCCAACGATCCCGTACAATGTATAAATCAAGGCCCGCTTCCCGAGCATTCGTAAACCAAGCAACAACAAGGGAATATTAAAGAACAAGGTTGATAGGGCCGGGTTAATATGGAATAGCGCTCTAAAAATCAGCGTAATTCCGGTCACCCCACCCTCCGCCAAGTGGCTCGGAATATTAACGTTAACTAGTCCCCAACCATACATGCTGGTTCCAATTGTAAAGATGATGAAATCGCGAAGTCGAATTTTTTCAATCACCCGCGTGGCCATTGTTTGTTCTGCCATGGCACAATCCCCAATCTGAATAAATTATCGTGTGGTAATCGGTTGCCCCTCGTTTAAATCAAGGGGCAAAACCAACCATATTAACTCAAGTGTACCAAAATTTTTCTTAATCGGTTAAAAATAGCGAAAAACCGCGACCAGTTTAAAGGTCACGGTTAACATCAACCAATCGACTATGGCGTTAGCCACGGCCACCTTGGAATTCATTATAGAGGGTAATTCCCCCATCAATATAAAGCGTTGTACCGGTAATGTAAGAAGCTTCGTTTGAAATTAACCAAACCGCCGCATTCGCAACATCAACTGGGTCTCCGACTTTCTTCATTGGAATCATACTTTCTGTGTCAGCCCGGACGGCGGGATCTGCAAATCGTTGCGCGTTGATCGGCGTTTCTAGAGCACCTGGTGAAATCGCGTTAATCCGAATACCCTGCTCAGCATATTCCAAAGCCGTTGTTTTAGTAAACATCAGCACGCCAGCTTTAGCCGTTGCGTAAGACGCATAGGTAGGCCAAGGAATAATGTCGTGAATTGACGACGTGTTTAAAATGCTACCTTGCTTATTGTGCTTCAAAAAGTGTTGCACAGCAATTTTAGTCCCCAAGAATACCCCATCTAAATCAACGTGCAACACACGTTGCCAGTCCTCATACGAAGTCTCGTGCGTAGCTGATTGAATTTCGAAGCCAGCATTATTGACCCATACGTCAATATCACCAAACGCTTCAATTGCCTTATCATAAATTGCTTGGACGCCGGCTTCTGTTCCCACATCAGCCCGGATACCGACGGCATGTCCGCCTGATTGTTCAATTAGGTAGATCAGCCCGTCGATTACCTTTTCATCAGCACTCATGTAGTTAATAACCACATTCATCGCTTCTGACCCCATGTGACGTGCGATCGCTTCACCGATACCTGACGAGCTACCCGTCACAACTACGGTTTTACCACGTAAATCGGGATAGCGAGTTGTATCAGTCGTATGATTAATTGTCATAGATATCACCCTCCATGTGACTATTGTACGTCATAACCTATTGCTAATGATGAATAATCTTTAATATCGGATGAACCAAAAAAAGACCAAACAACAGTAAGTGTTTGGTCTTTTTAGGATTAAAAATTTTAATTAACGCTTTTGTTTACCAGCATTACGACCGTTTGACTTTGATGAATCAGTATCGCTTTCGCTGACATTACCTGTAATATCTTTGCGTTCTGTCCCTTGTTGTTGCGCTTGCGCTGCCTTCATGGCTTCAGCAAATGGGCCTGTTGGCTCCGATTGCAAGCGTCCAGCCAGTGCATCATCAACGACATCTTTTACGACGAACGTTTCAGCAACTTGCGCGCGCAACTTTGGCCGCCAAACAATGATAATCAACGTTTGAATAATCATAACCAGTGCACCAACGAAGAAGTACAACGCAATACCACCGTTAGTAACCCAAGTCATAATCAACATCATGATCGGCATCATTAACATCATTGATTGCATTTGCTTCTTTTGTTCAGCAGGAATACCAATCAACGACAAGTATGCTTGAACACCATAGGCAACAGCCGTGGCAATTGCTAACACAGGTGATTGTGATCCTAAGTTAATGCCAAAGAAAGTAGCGTGTGCAATTTCGTGTGAATTCTTAATAGCAGCGTACAATCCCATAAAGACAGGCCATTGAATAATCAATGTGGCAAAATTCATACCACCAAGCATTGAAACACCGTTCTCACGGTAAACTGCCATCATAGCTTGTGATGCCAACATCTTTTCTTCTTGTGTTTGTGCTGTCTTCTGTGCTTCTTGAATCTTGCTCATCTGCGGTTGCAACAAACGCATCTTTTCTTGCTGAATGGTTGCGCCACGTTGTTGGTGAATCATCATTGGCAACAAAATCAATCGCACCACAAATGTCAAAATAACAATTGACCAACCAACTGCGTTCGTACCACCAATCCAGTCTTCTGACATGTGCATGAAGCTAGTCAACGGACCTTCCAAAAAGTCTGCGTGACCAGTAACAAACAAAATAATCAATAAAATAAACAAGATGGGCGTTAAGCCTTTAATTTTCATGGAATATCGATCCTTACCTATTTCTCTTTTTTACAATAATCCATTATATCACAAAAAAATCTTTGTAAACTAACTTTACAAAGATTTTTAACCATTAAAAAAGTAGCAATCATTGATTGCTACTTTAGAAAAGCGGGCTCTTTGTCAAATGGTGTTGGTCGGAGAAAATTCTGACTAAAATCGGTGATTATTGAGTTTTTATAACCTGGATTGTGTAGGCAATTGGCAACGGCCAATTGCCCACGCAATCCAGGTTTTTCTTTTTAAGCGGGAATGATTCGTGGGTGAACCAATTGTGTGCGGATGCGACGGAAGAAGTTGAGTTGATTGCGGTAACCGTAGGCAGTGCGACTGATTTGTTTGATTTTACGATTGATACCTTCGATGACACCGTTTGACCAAGGTGACCGCAGGCTTTCCAACACACCAGCTAAATTCTTGCTGAATGTTGATATTGCAGTGTCCATGGCGTTTCTAAGTGGTGAATAGCCGACAAGAATATCAGAGAATTTTTGTATATTTTGCTCGTGCATTGCTTCTAAAACGGCCTGGTATGTGAGCCAAGTGGCGTGAAGCGTTGGGAATGATCGAAAAACAAGGTCCAATGCTTCTTCTTCGGTCATCAATTCTTTTACACCAGCTAAATAAACGCGAGTGTTTTTGTTCAGCTTGTCGTATGACTTCATAAATAAACGCCATTGACTCTTCATGATGGCGTATTCGCGAGAATACCGTTTATCCTCAATGCTGCGTTGGTCTGCTACGCGTTGTCCGGTGAGAGCTTGTGCTACTCTTTGAACGATGTGAAAGCGATCAATAATAATTTTGGCGTTGGGAAATAAGCCACGGACAAATTGGCCGTAGTTCGCATTTAAATCAATGATGACGTATTCAACTTGTCGACGATTCTGAAGAGAGTAGCCTAAAAAGTGTTCTTTGATGTTCTTAGATAAGCGGTCAGGCAGAATCTCAATCAACTGATGTGCTTCGCCGTCGGCGTACACAAAGGACATATTGTGGGCTGAAGTGCGCACTTCATCAAAACATAATACCGAAGGTAATTGTCGCTGGAAATCGTAATAGTATGTTTGATCTGAGTTGATAACTCTATGCACGCTGCTCGTCGATACACGCAATGCACGCGCAATTGATTTTTGAGAGATATCATCTTGTGACATCGCGATAATCTGATTCACCAACGGACGAGAAAATTTAGAATTGTCGAGTAAATCGTGTGACTTCGCATTGAACTTCGTATTACAGTTATCGCAGTGGAATCGTTGCTTCTTCACGATGAGTCGATTGTCATAGCCGTTCGTAGTTGGCAGATAAATCTCGATATCATCGGTATAACCGTACTTAGTGACGTGCTCTAAATAGCCACAGTCAGGGCAACGCATAATGTCACTCTCAAGAGTGGCACGTGTAATCAATGCTTTGTGGTTATCCTTGCCACGATGCTCATAACGGTTATATTCATTGTCGGAGTTCACGATAAATTTAAAATTTGGGTCTGTTAATCCGACGTAACGTAAGATAGTATTATTCATATGCATCAGTTCCTTTAGATTTGGTTTGGCGACTTTAGTCTACATCAGGAAACTGGTGTTTTTCTTTTTGCAATTAAGAATTAAACACAAAAAGGTGTTGATGGAATTTCTTCCACCAACACCAGAAAGTATAGAGCCGAAAAGCGGACGACGGGAATCGAACCCGCATTCCCAGCTTGGAAGGCTGGAGCACTAGCCATTGTACTACATCCGCATATAATATATATCATCGCCTCAACAACATATATTATATTACACGTTAGTATTGAAAACGTCAACCCTTTAATTAATTTAGTCCGCTAATAAACTGACAAATCTAAACTTTTCAGCGCGATTATCTTGTAAAAAATCGTTCAGGTCCTTGAAGTTTGAGAAAATCTGGGTAATGTAATTATCCTTACGACGAGCTGGCATAACCCCATACCAGTTTAAATCAGTCATTTTATCATACCGGGTATTATCCATGAATACCCCGATAACCTTTTGAACAGTGAGTTTAAAGTCTGGAAATTGCTGTGCTGTACGATGTGCAATCCCAACAGCTTCATCGTAATCTGGGGCAGCTGTTAATAACGTGTCGACTTCTTCACCAACCATGCGAACTGCATACCAGGTGTGCTCTTCACTCGTTAATTCATCAATTGGGGTATAGTTTTCTTCAGCCATATGTATAACCTCCTTCACCGTTCTTAATATTGTCTAAAAATATAGCACGTCTTCGAAAATTTGCAAAAGAAAAACGTGTCCACAATGAACACGTTTTTCTATATATTACAACTTACCGTGACGGTTTTCGCCAAGTGTAAATAGTACCCAAGCTAAGACACCAAAGAAAATTGGTCCTGCGACTGTCCAGATTCCACCGAACAGGTCACCAGTTTGGAATGGTGAGATAATCGTCAAAATAATTGAAATGATGGTCAATGCTTCGACTAGGATCGTAATAATCCAAGTAACCGTTTGGCTCTTATAGAACACAAATGGTCGTTCAACATCATTGAGACGCTTAAACAATGGGAAAGCTGCCACCAGGAAGACATATGGTAGTGTTGATGACACATTACCCATATTTGTCAAAACCAAGTAAAGCTGTGTGGCACTCTTTCCACCGAATGAAATCAAAATGATTAGAATTGAAACCAAGATTGCTTGTGACCAGACTGCAACAGCCGGTACATCATGCTTGTTCAAAGCAATGAACTTCTTTGGCCAAACTTCCTTAGGAGAACCCAAAATGAATGACTTCAAAGGCGCGTACGTCAAGACAAAGAATGAACCAACGTAAGCAAAGAACATTGAAACACCAGCAAAGCGTGCAAAGATCGATCCAAGCAAGACGCCACCAGCATGACTCATGCCAAATGCATCGCCTAATTGCGTACCGAGGTTATTCATCAAGACGTACGTGATGTTTCCCAAGTTAACACTCTTATCACCAGCGATTTGTGCCCAATTAGATGAGGCACCCCAAAGCAAAATCGAGACAGCATAACCAAGACCGATAATTGTTGTCGCAATTAGCGCGGCCTTTGGGTATGTCTTTTCAGCGTTATCAACATCCTCCATGATACCACCCATTTGCTCCAAACCAGCGTAGGCAAAAATAGCATACAAAGCGAATGAAATCATTTGCCCAATTGTCTTGTAGTCAGGATTACCTGAAACCAAGAATGAGTGCCAACGTAATGGCTCAGCAAAATGACCACCGTGACCGATTAGCACGGCAATTGAGGCCAATACCAGAATAACGTTCAAGGCCATGACAAACATACCACCAATGGCTGAAATACGTGAAATTGACTTAACACCACGGGTGACAAAGAAAGCAACCACAATGACGAAGACAACCGCAAGTACCCCAACTGTTTGGCCACCATTCATACCAAATAGTGACCACGTAGTCGTCATGTCTTTACCGAAGATCAACGTTGACAATGGAATCCAGACTTTTTGTGAGACTGAAATCATCCAAATAATCCATGAGGCAAGTCCGATGAACGTCGCAATGAACGCGATCTTCTTACCAAGTGATCGTTCCATCCATGAGTAGATACCACCTTTAGCATCTTTAAATGATGCCCCAAATTCAGCATACATCATTGATGTTGGGAGGAAGAATAGCAATGCTCCCAGGATGTACCAAATAATTGCCGCGTAGCCCATACGTGCGAACGCAACTGGACCATTGGCAAACCCGAAGATGGTGGTAAACATCATCATGACGAGGGCGCCAAGGCCAATACGCTTCTTATCCATGAGAAAACTCCTTAAATATTCGATTATCGTTTATGAAAAATTCATAAATATACAGGTAGCTATTTTACGCTTGTTTCCAGGGCATGACAATTCAACTCGTGAAATCAAATCGAAATGTCATTCGATTACAATCATATTTTCATAAACGACAAAATTGAAACAAAGAAATCCTTGTTATTCAATTGAAACACTTGACTGTTTTTTAATATGTGAAACAATGGATACATTAGTAATTACATGAATTGAGGGAATTCCATGACTGTCACGGTATACTCATTTTCTCACCGCACGTCTGCACTTAATGCGTTAAAGTCGGTTGAGAGTTTTTTCGAACGTAACAACTTGGCATATGAATTGGTTCAATTAAAAGACTCATCTGCCCTCCCCGTTTCTATCCCAACAATGCGAGCAATTTGCGCCGCTGAGGATCCAGAAGCGACTATTTTCAAAAATCCACGCGGGATGTCAATTGATGATTGGACCATCAATGATGTCATCGCTAGTCCTAACAAGTCACTGAAGTCACCATTGACAGTTGAGACTAACGACGCTGGTGAAGTTATCCACGTTATGGCAGGTATTAATGAAGACATGCTCGGGTTGTTTATTCCGCGCGATCGTCGTAAGAATGAGCTTCAAGCACTGCTACAAAAGTCTGCCGAGCTAGACGAAACTGAAGATTAAATGTAAAAAGCACCACTTAACAAGTCTTGTTAGGTGGTGCTTTTTATTACTTAATGTCCAAAGCTGCTAGACGATAAGTTGTGATAACTGCATTCAAACTTCGTGCATACGACGAACTTGTTGCGTAAGTTCCTGTTAACGCCTTTGTTTCATCGTAGTAAGAACTCGTATTTTCTAGCCAAGTTCCTGAGTACATTTCATGATTGCGCAACAAACTAGCATTGGCAACCATACTATCAACGGCTGAATCATAGCGGGCAAAGGCAGCCGTTACTCGGACGGTTTTACCATCAACTTCTTCGTTAGTTGGTAAATCAACACTATCCTGACCACTGACAGCTTTAATTCCGAAATAATTGTTGTATACAGAGGCTAATGACGAGCGTCCAAAGTCGGATTCCAGTGCGGCTTGGGCCATCAAGACGGATGGGCGCACACCATATGAAATGGCCACACGTTGTGCATCTGGCGCAATCGTATTAAAGAACGTTTCTGCATCGTCAGCTTCCTTATTCCAAAGCGTCGTACGGATATCAAACTTACCATCAGTCAGCTTAGGCGTTGCTGCCGCGGGTAGCGTGCCATTTGCTAATGGTGAATCTGGAATCGGACTCGCCTCAGTTGTCCCCTTTGCTAATTTTGCAACATGGATAGAAACTGAGCTTGATGAGAATTTGACCGGTCCGACCATCATATCCATCTTATCAAGATCCGTTGAAAAGGCATCCAAGTCAAAATCTTGGGTAGCAGGTTTTTGTTGTACTTTTTTATCTGCGTGTACAGTTAGCGATGTCGTCACACCAGCGCTAAATAGCGTTAGAGGCACAACTGCTAACATAATTTTTTTCTTAAAAGGCCAGGCCATAATTAATGTTCCCCTATTTAATATCAATACATAAATTATAACGCGCTTCTGCGTAAAACAGGTGTGATAACCATGACAAAATCAAGAACTATCACTGTGTAATCAATTAAAAATTACCTTATGACGTGAATTTATTGACAATTGATTCAATATCTTTAATAACCAGCGACATTGTGCCATCTGGATTATTCACAAATTCCACCTTACTGCGATCTTGGTAGATATCCATCGGAATTGCAATTTCAATCCCTGAATCTAATTTGAAACGTTGGAGCCGGTATTTCTTTTCATAGCGCTCTACATTTGGTACGGCAATTTCAGTCTCAATCTCTTTATCCGCAATGACTTCTTGATAAGCCTGCTTTGCAGAAATATTACCTTTAAAAACGGCCTCAGCAATGTCAGCAGTATTAATTTGACCATCCTCCTGAACGGAATCAAAAATCGCACTCTGGGTGGCCGCCATTGCTTCGTGCTCAGGAACATCAAATTTGTCAGCAACTGTTTTCACGGCTCGCTTGATTGTTTTGATATTGTCTTTGGTAGAAACTTCGGGTTCCAATTGCAAAAAACGCTCTGAAAAATAATTGATGCGGTGACCATCAATCAAATATTGCTTTTCAACCAACATATAATCGCCGGTCATTAAGTTAACAATGATTCCTTCATCCGCTTTTTGATTAGCACCCGGCAAGACAGCCTGGTTAAGCACGAGGTTGTTAACTAGTTGATCATCCCGATAATCCACGATGTGGGCGTAACGCGGTGCAAAATTTAACTTAATGAGACCGAAAAAATCATCAGTTCCTTCAGCAAATTCAAAGCTTAATAAGTCACCAGCCGGTACGGCCTCACTTGCGGCAATATTATCAAATAATTTTTCAGCCAGTTGTGTCGTCTTTTCGGCAAACGTTAGCCCGTTATTATCATCAATAGTTTGCGCCAAATAATCTTCACCGGTTAATGTGCCTGGCTTATAATCACCAGTCTGAAATTTTAGGATGATTTTTTCCAGATAATCGTGTAGCCCTGGCTGTGTTAAATCAATCTCAGCCTGTGAGGCAATTAGATTGCCAGCGTCTTTATCCAAAATATGTAAAATAACGTGCTTTAGTATCATAATGCTCTCGATTTCTGTAAAAAAAGTTGCGACCGGAAGACAGTCGCAACTTATAGTTTACTATTTTTGCTGCTTAATAGGCAACGTGATTCTGAAAATTGATCCTTGCCCAATTGCTGATTCGAGTTCGATATGTCCGCCATAACCCTCGACCAACTTTTGCGCAATACTCAAGCCAAGTCCATTACCACCTTGCTTACGTGAACGTGCTTTATCGACGCGGTAGAAACGATCGAAGACGCGGGCCGCATCTTCTGGGCTGATGCCTTCACCAAAGTCTTGCACGGCCAACTCAACCATATTGCCAGAACGCGATGCCGCAAAATGAATCTCCTTACGATTCTGGCTGTACTTCACAGCATTATCCGACAAGATAATTAAGATTTGCTCTAAGTGATCACGGTTCATGTTAACGATTGTTGGCCCCTTTAAATCATCATCCAGCCCAAATGTAAAGTCTGGGTGAATCATTTGGAAGTTCATATAAATCCCATTAATCATATCCTTAACGTCCGTATCACCGTCTCGGAATGTCAACTCAACTTGATCCGCACGTGTTAAGTCAAGCATCTCAGAGACAAGCCCTTCCATGCGACGCATTTCTTGCAAAGAAGCAGTAATTGATTCATCCAAAATTTTTGGATCATCTTTACCCCAACGATTCAATAACTCCATGTGTCCCTTAACGATGGCCACTGGTGTCCGTAATTCGTGTGAGACATCTTCCACAAACTGATGTTGTTGCAAAATAAAGCGCTGCATACGATTCAACATATCGTTCAACAAATCAGATAGGTCCGTCAATTCGTCGGGTTTTCGGTCCTCATTAACAACCCGTGCTTGTGATTGCGGATCAGATTGAATCTCATCCACCACGCGCTTGATGTTGTTAACTGGCCGTAATAGATAATCAGATAACCAGTACCCCCACAAAGCCACCAAAAACAAGCCTAAGCCAATCAGAATAACAATAATCATATAAACACGATTAAATGTCGCGTGATAGCTGGTCAAATGATTTTCAATAACGACGTACCCAATAACTTTATTGGCTGTATTCCGTAATTCCTGTCGACCAACCAGCATCGCGGGACCATGATCGTGTTGTAACGTGATTTCCTGATGCGTCACCTTGCGAAAAGCCACTCCCTGCCCGCCAATCGGATAAACTTGCGCTCCGTTCGCATTGTAGACGCGAACCGTGTAGTCTTGCCGCGTGATTTGCTGTAGCACTGGATCGTTAACCACTTTATCTAGGTCATTTGACTTTGGACGCAACATGTCATCGACATTAGCAGGTAGCAACTTAGATTCATCTAAATTTTGCAACCGCGTCGTTACGACTTCAAGCGACGAACTAACTTGCTGACGCTCAGTCTTTAGCATCTGTGTCGAAAATGCTTGAATCATGAACCAAGCGAAAATAATAAATATTAAAAAAACACCGGCAGCAGAACCTAGGGCCCACTTCCACTTAAGTGAGAGCCCCTTCCGTTGCGGTGTTTCTTTAATAATGGATGTTTCACTACCCATTAGCGGCCCCCGTGATTACTGACGCATCACATATCCTGTACCGCGAACGGTTTGGATATAAGATGCTCGTGAGTCTGGTTGATCAATCTTGTTACGCAAGTATCGAATATAGACGTCAACAACATTGGTTTCGATTTGAGAATCATATCCCCAAACCTTCTTCAGCAATTCTTCACGAGATTGGACGACATTAATGTTCTCCATCAAAATCAGCAACAACTCGTACTCACGCTTAGTCAAATTAATAATATCGTTACCACGACGGGCAATACGATTTTCTTTTTCAACAGTTAAGTCACGGTAACGGACAACACTTTGGTGGGTACTGTGCTCTTCTGTTTCAATGTTAATACGACGCAACAACGCACGTACGCGGGCCAACAATTCTTCAATCGCAAAAGGCTTCACAACGTAGTCATCCGCCCCGTAGTCCAAACCTGAAACGCGATCAATCACTGAGTCGCGTGCAGTCATCATAATAATGGGGGTATTTTTTACTTCGCGCAAACGGCGAGCCACTTCTAGCCCACTCAATTCAGGCAACATCAAGTCTAATAAAATTAAATCATAGTCGTTATCCAAGGCAGCTTGTAAGCCGCCACGACCATTATCTTCCACATGCGTTTCGTAACCTTCGTGTTGCAATTCAAGTTCAACGAAACGAGCCAAATTTACTTCATCTTCAATAACAAGGACACTACTCATGTGTTATACCTCATCTTACTTTCTACAGGATATGGTCATTCCCAAAAAGTCATGACATATTTAAAACTAGCATAACATGGTTTTCTAATAAATCCTAGTTATTTGCCGTCATAATCGTGATTTGTCCTCGTGTCCGTCTGCAATTGACGACGTTGTTGCCACAAAAAAATGGCCATCGTAATTGGCAAAATGACAATGACACCTAAAATGGCATAGAGCAAACTCAACATTGATGAGGTAAATAATTTCGCATTCACAATTTCACCCAGGCTATAGTTTAGTTTACCAAACCAAATGGCCAGGCTCAAAAAATCAGCCATAAACCCAAACAACACCGTATTCACAGCGGTTCCGATAATTTGTTGACCCAAATGTTGCCCGGACTTGGCAAGGTTAACCAACGACATTTGGGGTTGATCGGCCAATAACTCGCCAATACCAGCCGCAATTGCGATGGCAGCCTCAGCGATTGCCCCAAGGGTGGCTAGCAATGCTGCAACAATGCCCAGTGTGACAAAGTTAATATTAATACCAAGTGATAAGCCTTCGAGTTCTTCAGAATTCTCCTCAGCAAATCCCTGTGCCATCGCTAAATGTTCAGCTGGCAAAATCAAAATAACTAAGGCGAACATGACGATGAAACTGGCCATCAGTGCAATGGTCGTTGTCCGTTCGTCAGCACATGCGCTTAGAATCGTAACCGTCAATAAAAACGCACCACCCACTAGAAGGACAGCCAAGGCATTAAACTGGAAATTAATCAGCATAATCATCACTACCATTATGGCAAAATTAATCCAGAGGCTGACAAACGCGCCGATTCCCTTCATGCCCCCGATAATAATCATCAAGGCTAATAGAATTAACGACAACATTAAGGTGACACTCATGACAAGGCCTCCTTTCGTCGCTGCCATTTACGAACGATCAATACCCAAATAATCCCTGCCGGTACGGTTAAGACAATTCCGATAGCACTAATTAATGTTTGAATCATCCCCAATGACATGTTCATCATATACGTAAAGCCCCAATTATTGCCATTTCGCAAATACAGAATCGCCATCGGGATTTGTTCGGCCATAAAAATTAAAAACAAGGTATTACTTAAGGCACCAAAAATTTCTTGACCAACGTGACGTCCAGTTGCAACGATTTCCCGAATGGTCATGTCAGGCCGCTCTTTCTGAACACTAAATAACGTCGCAATCATATCGGTTGCTTCATCCATCACAGCCCCTAACACACCGACGAGTGTCATAGCCATAAACAAAGGTTTAGGTAATTGCGTAATATATGACATGAGTTCAAAGTGTAGGCCATTTTGTTTAGTAACCGTAAAGACAATCTCCGAAATTAAGAGTGCTAACGCCGTCGCGGTCAGCACCGTTAAGAAAATCACCCACATTTGTCGATTTCTAAAGCCCATTACTAGCCCAAGTGTCAAAGCGGCCGCAATAACACTAAAAATCATAAACAGCCAGAAGATGTTCCCATTGTCAGTTACCAAGTCAAGCGTGACCGTAACGATAAATAACAAAATATTAATACCAAGTGATAAAACCGTCAGTCGACCGGCCCGCCCCATTGAAATGATAAGAATACCAAGTACAAATATCATCACAGGCACCCAAACAGTGTCACGTTTAAGCGTTTTAAATTGCCAGGTCGCATCATCAGCCCGCGATAGGAAAATTTGATTATGGGGTTTTACCGGTTGATTGATAGCCATCGCACTGTCGTACGTATTAACTATCGTCAAAACCCGTCCTTTATGTGTCGTGTTTAAAAGCTTAACCGTTACACGTTGTGTCGTTGTCTTGACATGATTACCAAATTGATCACTTGAATGGCCCGTTTTCGTGGTTTGTACATGGGTTACCTCACCAATTGGTGTGTCGTACATTGGTGCGTTATGGCGCAGGACAACCACTGACAGCAGGCTGATAAAGACCAAAATAACCCATGGCAAAATTCGCTTGTACTTTCCCATTAATCAATCACTCGTCTGTTCTCACCGGCCATTTGAATTTCCTTAGCCAGGTAACGAATGCGTTGCATTAACCGTTCGGCCTTGACTGGCTCTGCGCCGTCCTTAGTCACGGTAAAATGCTCTGTTTCAAGCTGGTTCATCGAGAAATTTGAGGTGAAAAATGTCGGTAGTTCATTTTGCATGCGGTACTCTAAGATGACACCTAGAATATCATCGCGAATCCAAGCAGTAATTGATTCGGCACCAATATCATCAAGTACCAAAATTGGCACCTGCTTAATCGTGTTAATTTTATCTTGCGGATTTTCCTTTGATCCAATGGCGCTACGCATTTCAACCGCGAAACTTGGGAAATGCACGAGCGTTACTGGAATCCCTTCCTGCGCCAATTCGTTGGCCATGGCCCCCATTAGGTGAGTTTTACCAATGCCATATGATCCATGAATATAGAGACCACGATGGTATTGCTTAGGGTTTGCAATATAAGCACTCACAAAAGCGATCACAGCTGTGAATGCCGCGCTCCGGTCAGCGTCCGCTTCTGAAAAATCATCAAGACGGGCACGCTCAATCAACTTGGGCATGCCAATCGATTGAACTAAATTAGCTTGCATACGTAATCGCTGTGCGGCCAAAGTCGCTTCATCTGGTTGATAGACAATGACAATGCGATTTTCAGCTAGCGCAAGAACGGGCTTATATCCTGTATGCACAACCGGCTTACCAGCCGCAGCATTCTTTTGCTGCGTATAGTATTCATACAAAACTGAGAAGTCCCGATTCACCAGTTCACGCGATAATTCATCTTTATGGGTTTGAAAAAAAGCCTTAATATCCGGTTGTTCGAACACTTCCTTTTGAATTGCTGCATAACGAGCATGTAAGTGTTTTTTATCCATAAATTGATTTAACGCTTCGCCTACATTAAATGGTTCATCTGCCATACGTTATTACTCCTTCTTTGATTGTTGTCTTCGCGCACGCAGTTCGGCAAGCGCATTTTTAGCCGCCGTTGCATCTTCAGTCGAAACCGCCGTTGCTTTTTGATTTTCCCAATCCGGACGGGTCTCCTTAACAACCGGTTCCTTACGCTGCCAACGTTTTGCCCCCGACTTACCACTTTGTTGTGCTTTTTCTTGTCTTTGCTTCGTTCGCTTCTGAAGATAAGTCATCGCATCAACTGCTGTCGTGACACCGGCTTGTGCCCAGTCGTTCACAATTGTTTGTAGCAACGCTTTGCTAAGATTCGTACGCTTTTCAACAACTGTAAGTTCGAACAACATGATATTAAGGACTTCCGGCTTAATCTTATCCAGCTGCGCAATATCATTCAAAGCCCGCACTTCATTATCAGTCACAAACCCGCCTGCATTCTCACGGAGACTCTTAAGAAAAACCAACGGGGCGGTTGTCCGAGCGGTTTGAATAATTCCAGCTGCCGGATTGCTAGTCGCCACTGGTTCATTAGGCGTTGTCGTTTTAGGCTGACTTTCAGTTACCTGTTGAACAGCATCTGAAACACGCTGTCCTTGCTCGTATGTTCGCCGTAATGTTTGGCGTAAATTCGTAATGCTTAGCTTACCGGAAGCATCGACCGTCCCCTGAATCAACCGCACCAATTCGACATCACTCAAGCCATAGAGACTCTTTTGAATAATTAAATCCGCTTGGTTTTGACGTAGGTCGTTTTGTGTAATACCGAAAGACTGCAACATATCAGCCATCAAGGTAATGTTCAGCTGCTGATCACTCGCGGCAATTTCACGTTGCAACGTTGACTTTGTATCATCACTCTGGAACGGAGCGGCTGGCAATCGTTGGAAGGATTCTTGCCCCATCATATCGAAGAAGGACTTTGAGACATTTTGCCCAGGAATTGTCGTTTCATTGGGCTTAGTTTCAGCAATTAGCCGCTCGAATGAATCATCCCCCAGATAGTGATGCAACAAACTTGATAACATGATATCTGCCAAAAATGCTTTCATTGCCATTGGTGGGAACAATTGATACGCCCATTGTACGCCAAAACTGGTTTCTTGCTGATAGGTTTTCAGTAGTCCCATTCCCTCAAGCTTTTCACGGGCAGTCAAAAACGTTTGCTGACTCATGGCTAGTTCATCCAACAAATCAGCATGTTGATTGGCGGCATCCGTGGATTCGCCAAGCATCGCCCAGTTTAAGTACAAAGTAAATGCGTCTCGTCCAATGATTGGCAAATAAACCTTAGTCAATGACTGAACGGCAGCTAAATTGATAGGTTCATCGTAAATCAAACGATAGCGCTGACGAATACTAAATTCAGTCATCCCATTTGCTCCTTTTAATGCAAAATTTGTGCTAACACGGCATCCACTTGTGCATAGGTTTCAGCAATTGTGCCAGCATTATCAATAACATAATCAGCCAACTGGCGTTTCTCGGCCAAAGACATCTGCGAGTTAATCCGCTTTAAAGCGGCCTCTTCAGACAGATTATTACGTGCCATGAGCCGTTGCTTTTGCACCTCTTCCGGCACACTAACAACCATTACCGCATCGGCGCCGGCAGCGTTATTTCCTTCTAATAATAGTGGGATGTCCAATACAATTAGTGGTTCTCCTGCAGCTTCATGTGCGGCAATTTGCGCCCGCATGGATGCTTGTACCCGCGGATGCGTGATGGCATTCAATTGCTGCAATTTGGCGGGATTACCAAAGACAACTGACCCAAGTGCCTGACGATTGAGCGTACCGTCAGCCAGCAACATCTCTTCTCCAAAGGTTGCCACAATCTCAGCTAAAGCAGGCTCACCGGGCATAACAATCTCACGTGCAATGACGTCTGCATCTAACACCGGGATGTGTTGCTCTTTGAAGTGTGTTGATACCGTTGACTTACCAGTGGCAATCCCACCGGTCAATCCTAATTTAAACATGTTTTAATCCTTTTCTACTTGGCAAACCGGGCAAAAAGTCGTCCCACGTTGGGCGACTTTCATCTTTTCTAGGGGATGACCACATCGTAAACAAGGTTCACCAACCCGTCCGTAAACTTGTAGCTCATTTTGGAACTCACCAGCTTCCCCGAATGCGGTGGTAAAACTATGCACAGTGGTGCCGTGATGTTCGGTTGCCCGTGCTAATTCAGCAATAATATTGTCCCGAAGTACCGCTAACTCATCTTCAGAAAGTTTATTTGCCGGTGTCAAAGGATGAATCTTTGACTGCCATAGTGTTTCATCAACATAAATATTACCTAATCCAGCAATATGACTTTGATCTAGTAAAAACGGCTTCACGTGCATGCGTGATTTACCAAACTCTGCCACCATATAGGCCAAGCTTAAAGTCGCCTCGGTTGGCTCGGGACCAATTTTGGCTAAGCCAGCAACTTGTAACGCCTCCGTGTCGGGCACTAATTTCATCCGACCGAATTTACGTGTATCACGATACAACAAATCGATGCCATCATCTAAGTGGAAAGTCACTAAATCATGCTTACCCGGCTCGATTCCTGCCGGCACAGTATAATACGCCCCCTCCATTCGTAAGTGAGACACCATGGTCATCCCGCCGGAAAAGCGGAACAGTAAGTATTTACCGCGACGATCAATCGCCTCAATTCGTCGCCCGGCTAGTTCAGCATCAAATTCCTCCGGTGATAGGCCGTCGACTGTTTTCTCCCACCGTACGGCAGTACCTTGTACAGTTCGCCCGACAACTAAGCGGGTTAACCCGCGTCGGACTGTTTCGACTTCTGGCAATTCTGGCATCTGTCTTCATCCCCCTTTGGCATGTGCTCATTAACACTTTATTCCTAGGCTAGCACCCATGGATTAAAGCAAACTTTATGTTTTCGGTATCTTCTAGTCTACCATTTTTCATGTGACTTATTAACCTGGAAATACAAAAATAAGCACTAGCCGAAACTAATGCTTACAGTGTCAGTATGCGATTAAACGTTACTTTGCATCATACCAAGTTTCACCTTCATGCGATGCAACAATCAAAGGGACATCCAATTTCATTGCTGAATCCATGACACGTGGTACAAGCTCATGCAAAATTGGTAATTCTGACTCAGGCGCTTCAAAAATCAATTCGTCGTGTACTTGCAAGAGCATTTTAGCTTGCAAACCAGCGTCACGCAACGCCTTCTCCATGTTAATCATGGCGATTTTAATAATATCAGCCGCTGAGCCTTGAATAGGTGAATTCATGGCTGTGCGTTCAGCAAAACTACGTAAATTGAAATTTTTCGCCTTAATATCTGGCAAGTAACGACGACGATGTGCAATCGTCTCAACATATCCTTGCTCGCGTGCTGCGGCGATAATTTCTTCAGACCACGTCTTCACCCCAGGATATTGTTCAAAGTACGTGTCGATAATTTGCTTAGCTTGCTTTCGTGAGACACCAATATTTTTTGCTAAACCAAAATCAGAAATACCATACACGATACCAAAATTAACCGCCTTGGCTTGACGACGAATGTTACCGTCGACTGTCTCATCCGGACCGATTCCGAAAATACGACGCGCTGTTGCCGCGTGAATATCCTCGCCATTGATAAACGCTTCTTGTAAGTGCTTGTCGCCTGTAATGTGTGCCAAGACACGCAACTCAATCTGTGAATAATCAGCACTTAGAATTCGCCACCCCTTCTCACGTGGTACAAAGGCTTTGCGAATCCGACGTCCTTCTTCAATCCGGACCGGAATATTTTGTAGATTTGGATCGACTGACGACAATCGACCAGTTTGAGTTAGGGTTTGCAGATAACGCGTGTGTACCTTAGAATCCGAACCGTGAATCACACGTAGTAATCCTTCAACGTAAGTCGATTGAATCTTTGCAATTTGACGATAAGCCAAAATCGAGGCAACTAGCGGTACATCGCCCATTTGCTCCAAAACTTCTACGCTTGTTGAATAACCTGTCTTCGTCTTCTTGATTGGGGTGTAACCCATCTCTTCAAATAAGACTACACCTAACTGCTTTGGTGACTGCACGTTAAACTCGTGGCCGGCCTGTTGGTAAATAGTTTGCTCGAGTTCCGCTAACCGCTCAGTCAATTTACTTCGCATCTCAAGTAGCGTATTCGCATCAACTGTAATACCGGTCGCTTCCATATCGGCCAGTACATACGTCAGTGGCAATTCAATGTCATCATACAACTGTGTTTGTTCGTGTTCTGTCAATTTCGCCATCAATGGGTCCTTCAAATATTGAATAGCCATTGCTTTGCGCCCCAAGTGTTCGAAAAGATCCTCATCCGCCTCAGGAATCGCAAATTTAGCGCCTTTACCATAAACTTCTTCATCCGTGCGAACGGCGTAGTAACCATTTTCATGGGCTAAAGCCCCCATATCATTGTTGTTGTCATTTGCGTCAAGCAAGTAGGCAACTAACAACAAATCAAATGCGACGTTAGGCAATGTTAGGCCTAAGCGACGTAATGCAACAATCGTGCCCTTCGCATTAAAGACGTTCTTTTTAACAGTTGGATCTTGTAGAATTCGGTTAACCGGTGTGCCTTGTACCAGCAACTCAATGTCGCGACTCACAAAATAGCCGTGTTCGTTATTACCAATCACAAAACCAACTGGGTTTGCCGTATGATAATTTTCATCATCAAGCTCAAGATAAAAACTAATCTCATCACCAAGCTGTTCAATATGCGTTAGATTAGTGGCCGTTAATGAACGGACTTCCAATGGCGTATTGTTCATATCATGAGCCGGTTCACCATCGTCCCCATTCTGCATACCCGTAGGTACTGGAATGGTATGCCCCTGATTCGCCAACTTTACTAGTTGAGCCTTAAAATCAAGATGTTGATAGAACGGAATAATTGCCTCGTAATCCGGTCCGTTGTACGTCAAACTAGTTAAATCATAATCAACCGGTGCATCCGTCCGAATCGTTGCCAAATCACGCGACAAGAGTGCATCCTCCTTGCCGGCAATCAACTTTTCTTTTTGCTTCGAGGCTTTCATTTCGTCCAGACGTTCATACATTTCAGGAATGGTATGGTATTCCTTCATTAGCTTGATCGCTGTTTTAGGGCCAATACCCGCAACTCCTGGATAATTATCACTTGTGTCGCCTTGCAGCCCCTTCACTTCGACAATTTGGGCTGGTGTGAGACCATCATAGACTTCCGCAACCATTGCAGGCGTATAATGATCAATTTCGCTGATTCCCTTCTTAGTTACCCAAACTGAGACATCATCAGACACCAACTGAGTCATATCACGATCACCGGTCACAATGGTCACCGCATAACCAGCAGCCTCGCCCATGCGAGCCGTTGTCCCAATAATGTCATCAGCTTCGTAACCTGGCAGCTCGTACGACTTAATCCCGTGTAATTCCACCATTTTACGCAACGGTTCAAATTGTTCAACCAATTCTTGTGGTGTCTTATCACGATTACCCTTGTAATCATCAAATTTACCCGTGCGGAAAGTTGTTTTGCCAGCGTCCCAGGCAACTAACGCCAAATCGGGCTTGAATGGATCGACAATTCCATCTAATAGGTTATTAAAGCCAACTAAGGCATTGGTATGAAGGCCTTCATGGTTTACAAAGCGGTCAACCTGATTGATCAGTGCAAAAAATGCCCGAAAAGCCAGGGAATTACCATCAATTAAAAGTAATGTTGGTTTTGCCATTTTCATCTCTTTTCCGGGGATGCCCCCAAACGTTTTGATACTTAATATAGTAACAGAAAAACGGCACCTCCGCAGAGATGCCGTTAATAAAATTAAGTTTAATCGCGTGAGCCGCCAAAAGCCGTGAACAAACGCAAAATATAAATAAACAAATTGATGAAGTCCATGTACAATGACAAGGCACCTGACACAGCCAATCCTTGTGTCAGTGTGGCGTCACCTTGTGAGCCGTACTCAATATACATCGTCTTAAGTCGATTCATATCATAGGCCGTCATAATCGCAAATACGACAACACCGACAACTGACAAGAACAAGTAAACAATGCTGTTAAAGAAAAACATATTGATGATACCGCCAATAATCAAAGCGATTACCGAGCCAAACAAGATGCTTGAAAGTGACGACATCGACTTCTTTGTTGTAAAGCCATACAAGGCCATTCCTGCAAACAACAAAGCCGTTGTGAAGAAAGCAGAGGCAATCATCCCCAAGCTAGTTGTCAATCCAATGACTGCAAAGGTTACACCGTTCAACACAGAGAATCCCATTAGCATTCCGAATGCCTGGCCGGGATTTGTGTACACACGACTAGAAAATAACCAGACAAATCCCATCATCACGGCAAACATCACCAATGATGACATTGTGCTACTAAATATAGCTGCAATTTGTGCGGCAAACAGTGTTACACCAAGATATGCTGTCGCTGCTGTTACTAACAAAGCCAACGCCATGTAGGTGTAAACCTTTTTAAAGAAATCATTTAGACCTGTTGCGTCTGGATTTACCAAACGCGGTCCTTGTTGTTCAAAACCAAAATTATCCATATAGTCTACCTCTTTCGTTGCCCTATTCGGCAATGGTTTGGTGTTTCAATTACTAACCCCATACTATTATTATACCAAAAAACCTTAGTACAACATTAAAAGTCGCACTAAGGTTAAATAATTTTTAAGCTAAAAGCCAATTTGGTTTACTGCAAATTGGTTTGCGTATTTGCCAAAATCTTTTCAAACGCAAATTCTGTATTTTGCAAATCGCCGGCCCCCATAAAGATAAAGACCCCATCTTCATGATCCAACAATGGCGCAACATCAGTTGGTGATACAATCCCACCAAACTTTGAAATTTTAGCCCCTAAGTCTTTTGACGAAATATCGCCCGCTTGCTCACGAGCAGATGCAAAAATTTCCGTTAGATATACTTTGTCTGCGAGTTCAAGTGACTTTGCAAAGTCATCTTGATACGCGATGGTACGTGAGAATGTGTGTGGTTGGAAAACCGCTACCAGCTCACGGCCAGGATACTTTTGACGAGCTGCATCAAGCGTCGCAGTGATTTCTGATGGGTGGTGTGCGTAATCATCAATAATGGTTACGGGGCCGACTTGCTTTTCAGTAAAGCGGCGCTTAACACCCTTAAAAGACAACAACTCCTTGCGAACCAAGTCGCCATCAATCTTTTCAAAGTACGCAACAGCGATCACCGCCAAAGAATTCAAGACACCGTGTTGTCCAAACAAAGGCACTTCAAAGTTACCCAAAAACTCATCATGATAGTAAACATCGAAACTTGAACCAGTTGTTGAACGCTTAATGTCTTTGGCGTAAAAATCATCAGTTTCTGGATTTGTACCATAGAAATAGACGGGCACATCAACTTGCATCTTGCGCAATTGTTCATCATCACCCCAAGCAAAAATCCCCTTCTTGACGTGATTACCAAAGTCTTCAAAAGCGCTCCGAACATCATCAACACCTGTGTAATAATCTGGGTGATCAAAGTCAATGTTCGTCATAATCGCATAGTCTGGCGTGTAGTCTTGGAAGTGTCGACGATATTCGTCCGCCTCGAAAATGAAGAACCGTGCATCTGGCACACCCTTACCTGTACCGTCGCCGATTAAGTATGATGTAGGTGCAATTCCAGCCAAAACGTGGGCCAAAAGACCTGTTGTTGATGTCTTACCGTGTGCCCCTGCAACCCCGATTGATGTGAATTGCTTAACTAGATTTTCAACCATATCTGGGTAAGTAACCAAGTTAATCTGATCACCCAACCCCAACGCAGCCGCTACTTCCACCTGGTCATCATTAAAGGCATTTCCACGAATAACCGTCATACCAGGCTTAATGTTAGCTGCATCGAAACTATACATTGGGATTCCAGCTGCCGCCAATGGCTTTTGCGTGAACGTGTATTCATCAATGTCTGAGCCCGCGACTTGCAAGCCTTGATCATGCAAAATAAGTGCCAATGCACTCATACCTGATCCTTTAATCCCAATAAAGTAGTATAACGTATCCTTGTCCATTATCTATTCTGTCCAATCTGTTTGTAAGTACTTACTATGATACCAAAAAAAGAGCTATTCGGCACGGGTGCCTCAGAGCTCTTTTCATTATTTTTACTTATCAGTTGTCAAAATATTGACTATCACCACGCGCAGCAACACTTGCTTCTTCCGACAAGATATCGTCAAGGCTTAATCCTAAGCCTGTTTTAACTTTGTGTGGCTTAGTGGGCATTGATGCTACGGTTGTTTGCTTGACTGGTGCTGGGTCAACCGTCTTTGACTCCTCTACTAGCGGTTCGACTTCTGGCATTGCGGGCATAACGCGTGGTTGCAACACTTCAACCGTAACTTGATGCCGCGGTGTAACCACAATGGCTTGCGCCGGTGTCTCGACCGTGACTGAAGCCGATGTCAAATCAACAGCATCTGTGTCTTCAGTTGCTAACAAGATATATGAGGTTTTAGCTGCCATTAGAGCTGCTACCTGACCATCATAGGTGTTCATTAAGCGCTCATAAAAAACAATAGGCCGACGATCAACCATACGGTATCACCTCACCTTATTGAAATAATGCTTGTGCTTCCGCTGAACTTGCGTCAAATGGCGTACCAACTTCAGCAAAATCATCCGGCAAAATCAAGGCACCAGGCACTTGTGGTGCGTTAGGCAAACGCAATTCACGACCTGATGTAATCATGCCATTTGAAGCGACACCGCGCAAGGCGCCCGGCCAAATAATTAAGCCAGATGGCATCATCGCACCAACCTTGGCAACAACTACCTTAATGCCTTGACGCATGTTAGGTGAACCTGACACGATTTGAACCCGTTCATCATTATCAACAACCGTCGTTGTAATTTGCAGGTGATCTGAATCTGGATGTGGCTCAGCCTTTTCGACGTAGCCAACGACAAACTTAGGCGTTTCATCAGCAACCAACTCTGCTTCAAAACCAGCTTCAACTAAAACAGCATTTAGCTTAGCGACATCATCTGACGTCAAAAATACTTGACCAACTGTTTCGGGCAAATCCAACATCGTTGACGCATGCAAAAAATTAAAACCAAGCGTCATGTTCTGCTCATCTGCAATGCGGACAACATTCTCTTTTTGTTCAAACGTGTGCTCAGCAGCTGGGGCCGTTAGCACAACTAATACATCACCCATTCCGGCTGGGTTATAGCTGGCAATCAACATATTGTCAGTCTCCATTTCTATTATTAATTAATCACCGTACACAATATCGTGAACGGTTGTCTTATCTAATTTACGAGCAAGGGTTTCAACCAATGCTTGGGCAGCCTCAAAATCAGCCACTGACCAAACCGTCTGGTGCGTGTGAATATAGCGAGAAGCAACCCCCAAGGCAACTGAAGGAATACCGTTATTTTGTGATTGTGCGCCATGTGCGTCCGTACCACCCTTCGCAACAAAGTACTGCAACGGAATGTGGGCATCATTGGCTGTATCAAGCACAAATTCCTTTAGACGTAATGGCATAATGACACCCGGATCAAAGACGCGTAACAAGGCGCCTCCGTCCATTCGGCCTTGCGCCTGATCTGACTTAGTATCATCAGCGGCAGAAGAATCTAAGGCAAAGAATAAATCTGGTTGGAGCTGGTTGACGGCTGGGCCGACCCCTCGCAAGCCGACTTCCTCTTGCACATTAGCGCCCATAATCAAGGTGTTTGGTAACGCGTCATGTTGCAAATTTTCAAGTGCGTTCAAAATTGTCACTAACCCAAAGCGATTATCCCAGCTCTTTGATACAACGCGCTTACCATTGGCCAACATAACAGTTTTGACATCAGGGACAATAAAGTCACCTGGACGAATCCCAAAAGACCATGCTTCGTCTTGTGATGTAAAGCCACCATCAAATAGAATATCTTCAATCTTCGGTGCCCCGTTTTCGCCACCTTCACGTAAGAAGTGTGGTGAGACTGCTGAAGAGACAACTGGATACGATGCGTCACGAGTAAAAAGCGTGAAGCGTTGTGCTGAAACGGTATAAGGATTCCAACCGCCAACCGGTGCTACAACTAACATGCCTCGAGCCGTAACTGCTGTGACAATAAAGCCCACCTCATCTAGGTGTGCCCCAAACATCACACGTGGTGCATCTGCATCCGAATGCTTACGGATACCATATAGGCCACCAAGACCATTCTGCACAACTTCATCAACTAAGGGCGTCAAATCATCGCGAAATGCCTTTCTAACGGCATGTTCTTGACCTGATGTGCCTTGCAGTTCGGTATACTTAACAATTCGATTCCAAATTCGTTCTTCCATCTTGCAATCACACTTTCTAATCTAATTACTTATGTAAGTCTAAAATTGCACGTATCTGTGCTTCCAACATGCCGATTCCGACAACATTTGCACCACCTTCGGGCAAAATAATATCAGCATAACGCTTAGTTGGCTCAACAAATTGGTGGTACATTGGCTTAACTGTCGCCAAATATTGGTTAACCACCGATTCTGTCGTACGGCCACGCTCAACGATATCACGTTGCATCCGACGAATGAAACGCAAATCATCGTCTGTATCAACATAAACCTTAATATCAAGCATATCGCGAAGTTCAGGTTCTGTGAATAACAAAACGCCTTCAACGATGATAACGTCAGCGGCAGCAACTGTCACTGTCTTGTCTGAACGCGTGTGTGCCGCGTAATCGTAAGTTGGTTGCTCAATTGTTTCACGTTGCAACAATTGCTTAAGTTGCGCAATCAACAAATCATTATCTAATGAATCTGGGTGATCGTAGTTTGTCGCAACACGTTGCGTCATACTTTTATCACCTTGATCCTTATAATATGCATCCTGTGGGATCATCACCACAGACTCGCCCTTCAAGCGTTCAATAATTTCGCGGCTAACTGTTGTCTTTCCAGACCCTGAACCACCCGTAACCCCGATAACAACTGGACGTGAGTTAGACATTTTTCAATCCTCTTTCTTCAATACACTTTTTATATTATTACTATTGTAGTGGCAAATTCACTGTAATGGTAGACCCAACGCCAACCTGACTGTCAAGTTCAATCGTTCCTTGCGATTTTGACACCAAATCCTGCACAATTGCTAATCCCAGACCGGTGCCGGGAATTGCTTGGTTCCGCGACTTGTCAATCCGATAAAAACGTTCAAAAATCCGACTTTGCTCTTCACTTGAAATACCTAAGCCAGTATCTTTCACAGCCATCACAAATTCACTAGCCGTCACCATTGCGGCAACCTTTACAAGACCACCTGGCCGATTATACTTAATCGCGTTAACAATTAAGTTCGTCAAAACTTGTCGAACCACACTTTCATCCTGGTTAACTGTAAACGACGGACTAATTTCATTCTGGAGCTGTAATCCTAACGTATCGGCAGCCGCTTTGTTTGCCTCAAAGATTTCTGTCACAATATTTGCAACATTCACAGGTGCTACCTTGGACAAACGTTCTGGTGATTTCGCTAATGCTAGAATGTCTTCAGTCAACGCCAACAGGCGACTTGTCTCATTTTGAATGATATGCAAAAACTCATCTAAAGCCGCCGGATCATCCTTGGCTCCAGCTAACAGTGTCTCAGTGAAACCAGCAATTGCCGTTAAGGGGGTTCGTAATTCATGCGATGCATTAGCAACAAACGCGCTTTGCATGTCCTGCATTTGCGTAACTTCGGTCATATCATATAGCAAAACCAATAGTTCGTGATGTCGTTCGCGTGTTTCGTAGTAGACTAACGAAACATCAAGCATGCGATTATCAAACTTAACTAATTCGCGAACTTGTGTCTCCATTTTTAAAGCCTGCTCCAACAATGAGATTAAGCGGTGATGCTTAATAACGTCCGAATAATCTCGTCCTAGTGCGTCACGGTCAACAGCAAGCATCTCCTGCGCTTGGGCATTCATTTGGATAATCGTGCGTTCTGGTGTAATACGCAACGCACCTAATGGCATATTTGTCATTAGGGCAGCTAAAGTGCTGCCCTGTTGTTGCAACAATTTGATGCGATCGCGATTTAGGCGTTGCACATCATTAATCGCTTCCGCTAGCGGTGCTAACGAGTCGTCAGGTCGCATTAAGATATGACCAGCTCGCGTATTATCAGTATGTAGATCGCGCAGTTTGTCAATAAAAATAGCCATGTGAGCATCACGACGTTGTTGTTGTAAATCCAGAGCCAAAGTTGTGGCACCCGACAAAAACATTGAGAGTAATACCAGCACGTGGAATTTTAATGAGACAACTTGGTCGCCTAATGCAGAGGCCACGAACAAAATCAGCCAAATTAAAACCGCATATAAAAACCAAAAAGCAACGAACTTTTTGGCGTTTTGCATTAATTCTGTATGCATACGGCCCCCTAATCTACCGCTTGATCATCAAACCGGTAGCCAAAGCCACGCACGGTTTTTAAATGAACTGGGTGTTTAGGATCGTCTTCTACCTTATCACGGAGATGCGACAAGTGCATATCAACCATTCGTGTGTCAGGTCCAGCATAATCGTAGCCCCAGACGCCATGCAAAATTGTTTCGCGGTCTAGCACCCGTCCTTC
Organism: Weissella sp. MSCH1; assembly: GCF_045799135.1. Lineage (NCBI taxonomy): Bacteria > Bacillati > Bacillota > Bacilli > Lactobacillales > Lactobacillaceae > Weissella > Weissella sp. MSCH1. The sequence continues at coordinate 62,775 of NZ_JBJMBA010000033.1, forward strand.
ACGATCTGCCATATAAGCCAATAGCTCATATTCCTTCGGTGTTAGCTTTACAATTTCACCCTGCCGTTGCACAACCATCTTGTCAAAATCAATTGTTAAGTTACCAAATTGTTTTAGCTTCGTTGGTGCTTTGGTTACTTGCGGTTCTTGTTGTTTATCCAAACGACGCAAAACCGCCCGAACGCGTGCGATCACTTCACGTGGACTAAATGGCTTCGTGACATAATCGTCCGCCCCGATTTCGAGACCCAAAATCTTGTCAACTTCGTCATCTAAGGCGGTAATCATAATAATTGGAATACGATTCTGTTCGCCTCGCAATTCCCGTGTTAAGTCAACACCGCTCTTACCAGGTAACATGACATCTAGCAGCATCAAATCAATAGCATGATTTGCCAACTGATTTCGTGCCTCGGCACCCGATGTAGCGGTTACAACCTCGAAGCCTGATTTAGTCAGGTTGTATGACAGTAACGTCACCAATGATGGCTCATCATCTACAACTAAAATTGTTGCCATATAACAGACTCCTCAAAATATTAATTACTAATAAGTTTAACACGAAAAGATACTTACGCGCCCGCTAATTCTGAGCCCCAACGCAAAAATGAGCACTTATTTAGTTATCGAAACTAAAAAAGACGATACTAAATCGTCTTTTCCAGTCCGTTATTCAGTTAAATCGTCACCAACGTGCCGACACCACTTTGCGAATCCAAAGCGTATGTTTGGTGTGTTAGTGGATCAGTCACTGTACCGCCCTTGAGCTGCACACCATTAGCATCGAAATAGCGATACTCACCATTAATGCGTTGCAAGCCCGTTACCATTCGTCCCAGCTCATCAAAGTAGTACCATTTCCCATCATGAAAAGCGTAATCTTGTTTGATTTCAGCGCCTGTTGTGCCATTAAAGTAGTGCACACCGTCATTCTCATAGACGAAATCATCTTTTACCTGGTGATTATTAGCGTCAAAGTACAACGTGTCTTGGCCAACCGTAATTTGTCCTCGTGCCAAGTCTCCTGCAGCATCTGCATAAAACCAATGCCCATCTGTATCAAGAATAAACTGTTGCTTCACCAGATTACCACTATTTGCTTCGTAGTAGCGTGCCCGATTATCGTCGGTTCGAATGAGCACGGCTTTTGCTTGGACACCGTTCGCGCCGAAGTATTGTTCATGACCGTCAACGGTTAAGGCCTGGTTGCGGACAACGTTACCATCTGCATCAACCCGGAACGCATTTGCTTGATGGTCAGTAACGTATTGGTTAATAACCAGTCGACCTGTTTTATCATAGTATTGACGTTGACCATCAGCCGTTTGTACGAAAGCATCCGTCAAAGCAACACCATTTGGCAAGAAGAAATATTGATCTTGGTGTACACGTTGCTTACCTGTTACCATGACGCCTTGATCATCAAAATAGTACAGTGCCCCATCGTCATCCATAATAAAGGCATCTCGGGCCGATGTACCACTCAATGTTTCAAAATGATAACCGTCTGCCTCATGATAAAATCCGGTCATCACCGGTTGTCCGAGTAATTGCTTTGGCAAGTTTACATTACCGTCATTTGCCGTCACCTTGTAGTAAGCATTAGTACCATTATCGCGCAGTACATAACCCGCACCACGACCTTGAATTGCGGTACCATTCAAATACTTAGCTGACCATTCTTTAATTTTTACTGAATCATCAATGGTTTGTCCCGTTGAAATTTGACGTGTCGTAAATAAATCAGGATATAGTGCACGTAAGCGCTCAAGGAACTCACCACCGTACTGTTTCTGATACTCACCGCCACCACGAGTACTCGTCACATATAAAATATGTTGGATGTCAGAATGTGTATCTGGCTCCCCCATATTGTTTGTTCGGGTTACTTGTACCAATTCCTTACCAGGTAATGTATACAATTGGTCAGGGACAAAATCAGCCATTACTTGCATGCCATTTGCATGCAACGCTTTGATGACGTTCCGCAAATCCTTATCATCCCCGTATTTAGTTGGCGTACCGAACCCTAGATCATAACGGTCAGTAAAGGCATAGCCATTTTGGATAATCGCATCTAAAAAGGTCCCGTCAGTTGAGGAACGGTATTGTGGGGCTAGCTGCACAGAAGTTATTCCCCAATCGTGTAACTGGTCAGCATGATTGGCTAATACAACGTTGGTGTATGTGTCATGGCTTGTTGGCATAGCCTGAAAATTAGAAAATGCTTCAAAAATCACTTGACTATCCAAAGCCGCATTAGAATGATATGCCGATCCATCTGTTGAATTATTTGTTGACGCAGCAGACCGCGCATCCTGTGTCGCTGGTGCACCAGCAGGTACCCACATCGCCAAGAAGCCTGACACCTGTGGATTCAACACGCCATACACGTCGTGGTTAGTAAAAATTAAATCACCCTTATTATCGGTATAACGAATTGGTGCATCATCGTCATTATAAATAGTTAATCCGGTCGCCGTCGTCAGCACGACTGCTCGGAATGCCTGGTTCGCGTGTGCCAGTCCCATGTGTAGGACCACATTATCTTGCTGTCCCAATTGCAACTTAGGGTTGTTGCTAACAATCAATCCCACACCTTCAGTTCGGGTCTCAGCATTTCCCAAATCATTGGCTGTCATCGCACCCTTACCAAACCGAACGCTAGTCAAGACATCTCGCTTGTCAACCGCCATCGTCTGTCCACCAGCAACATACTTCGTACGTGCTTGTAACATGGCTGAAATCGCATCAAAATAAGGTGATTTTGTCGCCATGAATTGCCCATCATCCGTGTATAAGTCACCATAGTAAACCCGTGGAATAACATCTTTATTCGTTAACAGCATGGCGTATGCAGATGGCATATTGTAATGCGTGTAAGTCTTCACGGCCTTCTTTTGGTCCGCATTGTAAATCTTAAACGCTTCCGCCATTTGTTCTTCCGTCGGCATTAACCCATTTCCTGCTTCAGGATGCAGTTTTGTCACGATTTCAGCAATGACTGTTTGCACTTCACTATCATGGGCACGCACAAATGAATAACTAGGTTGCGCCGTATTTTCTGTATCATCATTGGCTCGGTTGGTGAGATAGAAATCCATAAATCGTGCCATGGTACCACGTTGTGCCTCCGGCTTGGTTAACGACCAAATCAACTGTGTGTGCATGTAATCATCCATCGTCAATTGATCATTGCCATGTGCTTGCATATAGGCCGGATCATTGTGGCTCCAATCCTCAAGTATTGAAAGATGCTTATTTGATGTCGCATCAGTCGTGGCCATGCCATAGGCATCCCGGAAATATTGCGCCGCTAGTTGAAGTAAATCAGCATCGACATTATCGACCGCATCAATTCGTATCGCATCAAAATTTGCATCTGGATCACCTGCTGTAATATCCCCAAAATGCATCAAGTAGTACAACCAATTCAATTGTTCTGCCTGAACTTGTGGATTTGAGTTGTCAACGTCATTAGCCAGCAATAATTCATAACCGCCAAGTGAGTCATCAATGTGATACAAGCGCTCACCAGTCTGATTTGTTGGTGTGCGATTCATGAGGCGATAATCCGAATTAGCGTCTGTGTCGCCATTGTTTTCAAATGTTAGTGCCCCACCTTGCAAATGATCATCATTAACATCTTCACTTGTTTTATTCCACTGTGGTTGTGTCACGACAAACGCAGCCATTAATTCACGTAACCAGGTTGTTGATTGGCGTACTGTGATTTGGTGCTCAATGGCCGCTTGAATAGCATCGGTTGCCGCAGTCAGGGTGGCCTCTGAATCAGTGGCTGACACATTTTTATTTGCCATATCTAATGCGTGATTCATGTAGTTCACGTAATCAGCCTGGGTTTGTTTTGTTGGCCACCAAGTTGCTAACAATGGTCGAAATTCAGTTGGTTGCGATTCACGCCATGTCTGACCATTTTCTAAAATATCCGTTGGTCGATACCACGTATCAGCCGTCAGGTAACCAGCCATCGTATCAAAATCTGCCGGTGTCGTACCATGCGCTGCATTATGCTTGATATTCCCATCAGGAACCGGTTCCGTTTCAGGGTTAAATTCAGGATGATCAGTCGGTTGCGCAACACCCGTTTGATCATCAAAATACATCATTTTGCCATCAACTGACGCGGCGACCCCTTTCAACATCCGACCTTGTTCATCAAAATCATAAACCTTGTTTGCGATTGTCCGAATTCCCGTTACGACACTACCCTGTCCATCGAAATAATACGTATCTCGATTAGCAGTTTGGCCGAAACCATTCTTAATTTGATAACCATTTTGATTAAATCCGTAGATAACACCATTGACTGCTTGTGTTTGTGTCAACGCGCGTCCTTCTTGTCCATCATAGTATGCTCGTTGACCATCACTTTCACGCCAATCACCTTTGACTTGTTTGCCATCGGCGTCAAAGTAAACCCCAAACGTATCAATTGTTTGTCGTCCGACTAACTTTTTCCCAGCTCGATAATAGACCCAATCACCGCCTTCATCATGGTAACCATCTGACACCGCGCTGCTTATCACTGCTGATTCGCTTGTGGCTGTTTTGACTGAAGAAGCTGAACTATTCGTTGCAACCGAACTAACATCTGCGCTCGTTACTGCCGCTGATTGACGGTCATCGTTACCACTGGTTGTTGCCTCTAGTGACGACACAGCTGATGATGACGTTGGCACAGACGAGCTTGCAAATTGTGATCCAGCATCCGGCGCAATCGCACTATCACTCAGGGAGCTTGCACTTGTGGTATCACTTACCGCACTTGCACTTGTACTTGTACTTGCACTTGTACTTGTGCTGTCAACCGTGATGCTGGCACTGTCAGGCAGGTTGCTCGTGACAACACTCTCTGTTTTTACGTCCGCCGCTGAATCTGGTGACTTGGTGGCAACCATGTCATCACTGGTCTGTGTCGCCTCCGTTACACGTTGCTCACTTGGTAATACAGTATCAGCCTGCGCGTTACCAACGAACGCTAACCCAACAAACAAAGCACCGGCAGCTACCCAAAACTTTCCGGACTTATACATCTTCTTTCTAAACTTCTGTGACTCGTCTTGCAAAATTATATCCCCGTATTCTATTCATATCCCCAAGGCCTTGGTGTAAGATTCACCTTAACGCGGGCATAATCTCTCTGTCAATTTTTTCACAATGTCGCTTTAGAACCGGTTCCATTTTATTCATATGCAGGTATAATGTGCCCAGTCAGTCAAATCGATGTTTTTATCCCAATTGCATTTAGTCACAGTCCCCCATCTTTACTCATGCCATCAGCTCCTCGAGTTCCTTTGGGTTTACAACTGTAAATCTAATACAGTTAAAATATAACAAATATACGAAAATAAATTTTTGATATTTCACAAGCCACCATTATTGACAGCCCAAATAAATAAAAAAGTCGCTGAAGCAACAGCGACTAACTGTCAAATCATCGACCTTAAAGATATTATGCTATTCGAAATGTTGCGCATGACGTTTGCTAATGATCTTAATTGCCAGCATGCCGACAACCATCATCGCGCCAAGCAAAAAGACCGTCCATTCGCCTAATTCAGATACCCCGTATCCAAAAGCAATTGTTATGATTGGGGCAAATAAATCTGTCGCAAAGAAAGAAATACCAAATACTCGTCCCAAGTATGCTGGTGCACTCTCTTGTTGACGAACCGTATTGATCTTAATAACAAATGATGCTCGAGCGAACCCATTCAAGATAACTAGACCGATAAACACCCAAATTTCTTGAATGAATGTGCCGATGATAAAAGCCCCACCTAGAACAAACAGATCCCAATACAGCGTATTTAACGAATTGAATTTTGGTAAGCGGGCCAAAATGATGCCCGCAATGATACCCGCAACTGCAGCCAAAGTTAAAGCCGTAGAATATGACGAAGCTGATCCGTGATAATTGTGCTGAATCAGAAATGGCATCGCAATAATAAATCCTTCAAAGAAGAAATTGCTCCACATCGTTAGCAACATCGACTCAAATAATTTTGGCTGGGACAACACGTATTTGTAACCACCCACCAAACTGGCTAGAAATGACTCCGATGGCGTATTAGAATCTTTTGGTTGTGGCTGATATCTAATAGCCAAGTTCAACAAGACCGTGATGACGAGCATCACACCAAACAACTGCAAAAATGTTTGTAAGTTAATCCATTTCAAGTGAAGCAATAGACCACCGACTAGTGGCCCAAAAGCTTGTCCCGTCGAGAAGGCTGCACTGGCCCATGCGTTAAACCGGGCCAGTGCACTCGACTTGATGACATCTGGCAAAATTGCGCGCGCAGCTGGATAAGCAAATGAGACATCCACATTCAAAATGAAGGTTAGTAAAAATAACACCCAGAGTTGGGGCTTAGTCGGATCAATTAACAACGATAACGTTAAAGCCCCGATGGCGCCAAATAAATCTGCGCCTAACAACACCCACTTACGATTAAACCGGTCCAGCACCGAACCAACGTAAACATCATTTAATAGGTAAACTAAAAACCCGAACCCCGTTAACCAGCCTAAAATTTTTGCATTACCATAACTAGATACTAAAAACCAATTCAGGCCAAACCGATAGACGCCATCTCCAAACACCGAAGCAAAATTCGACGCAAGTAGTGGAAAACTAAATTTCGCTAAGCGCTTATCATTTTCAATCATATCAGTTCACCTCCCACCTATAATTCTCTCCAGTTTATCATAGCTCGCACATCAGTAACACTGAAAAAAAGACCCTTTGATTGGTAATATTACCGCGCAAAGGATCTTTTTTTAAATAGTGTTAATTATTAAAGAAACTTGATAAAGACAACACCAACGGCCATTACAACAACACCCAAAATTTGAATACCGTTAACACTAGCCTTGGCTGAACGCCACCAACCAAATTGTTGCACAAGCATTGAACCAACAATTTGACCAATCAATCCCATCGTAATCGTCAAACCAGCGCCAATCTTTGGCACTGACAAAACACTGGCGAAGACGAATAGACCACCCAAAATACCACCAAGCCAGTTCCATGACTTAGCCTGATTTAACTCTGAAACCTTAGGCAAGCGCTTATCAACGACCAAAGCAACGATGGTAATTAAGATAAACCCAACAAAGAATGAAATGAATGAGCCTTGCGCTGGCGCTTGCAACAATGCTCCTAAGTGACCGTTAATCGCCTGCTGCATTGCTGACAATGTTCCAGTAAAAATTGCCCAGATTTGCCAACCGAGCAAGACCGGCTTTGTTTCACTCTCCTGAATAGCCTTATCCATTGCCTCCACATCCTTGTTTAGGACGTTCGGCAAAACAACTGCCACAACAACGCCAGCAATCAACACAATCAAGCCGATGACGCGCATCAACGTCAAAGGCGTTTGTGCCGTACCAAACCAACCAAAGGTATCAATAATCGTACCCATTAGAATTTGACCCAAAATTGGCAAAATAACCGTCTGAATCGCACCCAATCGTGGGAATAGTAACACATTCGATGTCAAATAGACAGCACCTAGCACACCACCTAGCCAAATCCAAGCCGGATTCGAACTAATGAAATCCCCTGATGGGAACACACGATGTGACATAACCGCACTTAAACCACCTAAAAAGATTGAACCAATCAAAAATGAAATTGCCGCTGAAATGAATGGTGAACCAACCACCTTCTTCATGTCAGCGTTAATTGGATTTTGGTTTGCCAACATAAAACCAGCAAAGAGCGACAAACCTAGAAATACAAGAACCACAATTCTTCTCCTCGAAACTTACTTATAATTATTATTGCTTTATTATTGTAGTTCTTTAAAAATGAAATGCAAGTATTTTGAGCAAGCAAGTTTGTGAAATTTGGTTCTTTTTTAATTTTAATTCCTTGTATTAACAGTATTTTCAATAAACACATTCGCACAAACGCTTCACAAGCTTGTGAAAATTTTTCCGTTAAGTGTTGCAACGAAGCAAAAAAGTCGCCATTCAAAATAAATTGAATAGCGACCACTTAAACACCATATGGCAGGTGTTACGTTTAGTTATCTTTTCGTTTCAAATCTTTCGGTGTGCCACCACGACGCTTTCGAGCAGGCAATAGGTATCGCGCAAGTAAGAATACCGCTAAGAACACAATAATTGGTCCCACGGCCAATTTCCACCAATTACGTGGTTGTCGCCAATCGTTGCCTGCTACTGCCGAACCAGTCAGTTCAGCTACTTGTGCTGCAGTTACCGTCAATGTTTTAGTGGCTGTCTTAGTCGTATCAGCTGTTTTAACCTGAACCTTAACTGTATACTTCCCTGGCTTAATCGACTTCACCTTGTCTTTGATTTCAAAGTTAAAAGTTGACTTCGGCGCCATATCAACGCGATGCGAGGTCTTTTCAAAAACTGTTTTACCATTATGATCCTGAACCTTAGTTGCCACAGTTGCATCGTTCACGAGTTGATTAGCATTATTGGTTAATTTGACACCAATGACGCGTGCGCTCGTCAATTGCGTCAACGCGGCACGGCCGATTTTCACATCTGCCGGTACCGGTGTTGTATCGTTTTGCAAAATAACAGGTATCTCAGAAGCCGTGTTTGCGCTCGTCGTATGGACAAACGACACCCCACCAACCAACTGACCTTGAATAGCATGGTCCGGCATTTTAATCGTCCCAGCCACTGACGTTTCACCAGCAGCAGGTACAGTCACCGTATTTTGAATGGTAATATAATCACCAACCTTATACGGCACTTGACCAGTCACATTTTGGCTACCTGTCACATAATTGATAATACCATTATCGCGGGTAGTGGCCGTCCCACCTGTTAACTGCAAGTCAATTGGCTTTTTCGTGTTATTTGTAATATAGAATGTCACATGTTCTTCTTGACCTGGTGCCAACTTTAGATCAATCGCTGATAAATTATTCTTATTAATCTGAGTGGCCGGAATTGAAGCCGTTATATCATAATCCGGCAGTTTAGCGTCATCCGCATGACCCGTCACACCAACCGCACCAAACATTAATGTTGATGCGACAGCAAGTATCGTTGTTCGCAAGTTCATAAACCCGTACCCCTAATTTTCTCTAACTAAAGATTAATTATAGAATGTCTGCTAATAAAATGCACGCAGTAGCCATAGCCAAGTACCATTTATTTGTTAGTTATTAACTAGCCATTCGGTTGGCTTTTAGAAATGATCCAATAACTAATAGCTGCAATTGCACCGATACTTATCATACCAATTCCGACCCGCCCCAATGAAAGACGCCGTCCTTGCTGGTTTTGGCGCGCCACTCTGACCGTTACCTGTTCACGCCAGGACTGGGTCAGCCCCGTCGTTTTGACATGAACGGTTAGACGATACTTCCCCGGCGGTAATTGCTTATTTTTACGGGAAACGGTTAGTGGCCACGATGTGTTTGGCGCCAGCGAAATCTGTTTGAACGTTGACTTCATGATTTGTTTATTAGTTGCGATATCGGTTAGTGACGCAGTACCCGAGAGATCATTCACAAATCGTCCAACTTTATTATTAATCTGAAACGCAATGCCTGTCCGATTCGGTAACGAAAGTGCTGTTGGCTTTGACAATGATAACGACGTTTTAGGTAGTTGTGCCTGCGCACGGGCGTGAACAGCAATCGTATAAGACAGCGCGTGAGCTAACTGAACTTTATCATCAATATCCTGCTTTGCTTTGATAGCTGTAAATGACACCCCACCTGCCATTAATCCGATGTTCGCTGTATTAGGCATTGTAAGCGTTGCTGTGACCGTTTTCCGCCCGTCTGCGGGGATAACAACAGTTTTAGCGGTTTGTAGATAATCCGTCATCTGAACCGTCGGCGCTTGATTCTCCGTCAATGGTTGATACGTAATGTGACCGCTACTTGATGTGGTGGCATTACTCGTATTAATCGCAATCCGCAAATCGTCATCCGTATGGTTAGTTAGAATAAAAGCTAATTCTTTTGTAGCTCCTGGTGCCAATAACAAATCATAGTATGCCGTATTGGATGGTTGCCGTTGTTCAGAAATAGCCGTGTCGATGGCAACTGAAAAATCACGTTCGGCAGCTTGAACACTGCCAACAAACAACAAGATGCTCCCCAAAAGCATTAATAAAAATCTTCGCATTTCCCCCTCCTTATGCAACGCTAGCAAAAAAATATCCTGGCCCGGCATGCTTTTAACTGTGAAAAAATAAGTATTCTGTCGTTACTAAAAAACCGAGGCGTTCGCCCCGGCTCATTAGCTTTAATTTTAATCCAAGAAATCACGCAATTGCTTTGAACGTGATGGGTGGCGTAACTTACGAAGTGCCTTGGCTTCAATTTGACGAATACGCTCACGCGTAACCCCAAATACCTTACCGACTTCTTCCAAAGTACGTGTACGACCATCTTCCAAACCGAAACGCAGACGCAAAACGTTCTCTTCACGATCCGTCAACGTATCCAGTACTGATTCCAATTGTTCCTTCAACATTTGGTAAGCAGCTGAATCTGCAGGCGAAATGGCTTCGTTATCCTCAATGAAGTCACCCAAATGCGAATCATCCTCTTCACCAATTGGCGTTTCCAATGATACAGGCTCTTGCGCAATCTTCAAGATATCACGAACTTTGTCGGTTACGATGTCCATCTCGGCACCAATTTCTTCTGGCGTTGGCTCACGCCCCAAGTCCTGTAGCAAGTTACGTTGAATACGGATCAACTTGTTAATCGTTTCAACCATGTGCACAGGAATACGAATTGTACGAGCTTGGTCAGCAATCGCACGTGTAATCGCTTGACGAATCCACCAAGTGGCGTACGTTGAAAACTTAAATCCCTTACGGTAATCAAACTTTTCAACCGCCTTCATCAATCCCATGTTTCCTTCTTGAATCAAGTCCAAGAATTGCATCCCACGACCAACATAACGCTTAGCAATTGATACCACCAAACGCAAATTAGCTTCTGCCAGTTCTTGCTTGGCCGTGTCATCGCCTTGCTCAATACGCTCAGCCAAAGCAACTTCTTCGTCACCAGTTAGCAATGAGACACGCCCAATTTCCTTCAAGTACATCCGGACAGGGTCATTAATCTTCATACCAGTTGGCGCATCAGCAGCTTGCTTCAACTCCTTATCTGATAACTTAGTTTTCTTATTTTCCAATGCACGCGCAGTTGGCTCTCCCTTTTCGTCAACGATTGAGATTCCTGCGGATTCGATCTTTTCGTATAATTCATCGATTTGATCAGCATTCAAACGCATTGGCTTAACCAAAGCATCTTGGAGGGCATTTTCCTTGATTTCTTTATCAGCTTTGAACTCCTTGATGATGTTCTTCACTGCCTTATCAAACTCAACTTGATCAAACTTAGCTGAGATAGGTGCTTGCTTTTCTGCCATAGCGGCCTCCTTAAGTTACTTGTGTGTTTGTTGTTCACGAAGCGCAGCTAAATATTCAACACTTAACTGAGCAACTAATGCATCGTTGTGCATTTGATTAGCTTCTTTAATTTGTCGTTGTAACCTATTAATTCTATCAGATAATGGTGCGTCATGACTAATAAATTGAATATATTCATCAACTTGCGATCGATCCGTGAATAATTCAGGCGCGTAAGTATCCAATGTGGCCAATATTCTAGTCAAATCTGCTTTCTGTACGTAATCCATAAATCCAGCCATATCAGTAATTGGCTGGTTACCATGTTCTGATCGGTAACCTGATGCGAGCATCATAATCGTTTCATACGGTACATCAGCAAAAGTAAAATCTGGTGTGTTGGTTACTTGTAGCCAGACATCATTATCCTGTAACATCCAAGCCAGCAACATTCGCTCTGCTTGTTCAACTCGCGAAATTGTCGGTGCAACCGGCGCTGGTACAGGTGCAGGCGCACTATCTTGCCACTCATCATACGGTGCCGCACCAAAATCAGCATCAGCAACGCGCTCGCTTTGGCGTGACCGCTTGTTATTCGAGCGTCGCGGATTCGATCGTCGTGCTTGTTGTTGCAACAACAACGGCCGTAGCTGATCCTGCAAGGCGTCCAAACCGATGTTGAACTCCTCACCAATTTGGCGCAAATACGTTTCGCGCATAACCGGTTCGGTCACAGTTGCAATCGTCCCTAACACGTCACTAACATAGGCAAACATTTCTGTTTGATTTGTTAAATCACGTCCCATCCGCAAATAACGGATATTGAAAGCAATCGGATCTTCCGTATTATGTGATAACACATTCAAAAATGCTGATACGTCATTGGCACGTAAAAATTCATCTGGGTCTTGGTTATCTGGAATATGCACAACCGTGGCTTCCATTTTACCGTTCTGTGCCACTAAGTCGAGTGCCCGCTTTGTCGCCCGTTGTCCGGCGTCATCAGCATCATAACTGATACTAATCTTGTCGGCCATTCGTGACAAAATCTGGACTTGTTCCGTTGTCAAAGATGTTCCCATTGAGGCAACCCCATTTTGAACACCAGCTTGGAATGCGGCGATGACATCCATAAATCCTTCGAATAAAACAACCTGTTTTTGCTTACGGATGGCACCTTTAGCCAAATCCAAATTAAACAATTCTTGTGACTTATTAAATAACGGACTCTCTGGCGAATTCATATACTTTGCCTGTGAGTCGTCATTCGATAAGCGACGCCCAGAAAATGCAATTGGGTGCCCTGCAGCATCACGAATTGTAAAAAGCACACGATTTGTGAAGCGATCATGCAACGATCCATCGTCCCACTCAATAAATAATTCAGACGCTCGCAATAATTGATAATCTACGCCTTGTTCATTGAAATAATTGTATAAAACATCATTTTCAGGTGCGTACCCTAACATAAAGGCATCAATCGTTCCGTCATCTAAACCACGCTCGTGTAAGTACGTCAGCGCAGCATCACCCGCGTCAGTGTTAACTAGCAAGTGATGGTATAGCTTCGTTGCATCTGCATACAGTGACCGTAATGCTTTCGTTTGTGGATCAACTGTTTCAGTTGGCTCATCTGCCGTGTAAGATGCATCAAGGTCAACGCCCGCAAACGGTGCGACCTTCGCAACTGCTTGTGGGAACGTTGCATTATCAATATCCATGATAAAGCTAAACACGTTTCCCCCACGACCGCATGAGAAGCAGTGATAAATTTGCTTATCTTCATTAACTGAAAACGAGGGCGTGCGTTCGTCGTGGAACGGGCACAGCCCAAACAGATTACGTCCCTGTTTTTTCAGTTGTACATATGGCGAAATGACATCAACAATGTTGACACGCTCGCGAATTTCTTCGACAAGGTGTTCTGGAATACGTGTTGCGATAGTCATCACCCCCATCTCTTAAAATGAACATTTCCAGCTCTTATTATTATACGCCGGAACGTACAATATGCAAGTAGCTTGTCAAGCCCCTATAATCTAGCCAAAGGCCGGTATATTAACATTTTTCATTTTTGCCTAAAATATTATGTAAACTAAAGCGTCCTACATTTTAAGTGAAATATCTACTGTCTTGGGATTACTTCATTTAACAAACACCGCCAGAAAAAGACACCAATTGTCTCAAAACAACAATTGGTGTCTTTTACAAATTTATTAACCGGGTCCCTCAGTTAAATGATCTTTTGTTTATTGCCGTACAACCATGACCGTAACCGGTGCATTCGCTGCAACGTAACCTGATTGTGTCCCAAAATAGCGATCTGAAAGCGAGCGTTTCGAGTGCGCCCCGATTACAACCAAATTAGGCTTAATAACTGGAATAATGTCACGCACAATCACTTTACCTGGCTCACCGTCACGCAAGACAGTTGCAACCGTTTTTACACCCGCATCAAGCGCCTCTTGCCGGTAACGTTTCAAGGCATTTTCGACGTCGGCGCGTGCGTCAGTCGTCCGCTCCTTTGAAAGCGCATCAAACACATTTAGCTGATCTTTTTCGAAAATAGACGCGATAATCAACACCGCACCATCCTCATGCGCTTGGTGGATAGCGTTAGCCAACGTTAATTGACCTAACTCAGAATCGTCCACAGCTGCCAAAATAATGGGATAATCCAATTCATTTTCTGTTGTCATGTTCCTGTCCCCCGTAGCTTTAATTGCCTACCCGTATTATACCGTGTATTTAGTTGAATTTCAGCTTATTTTTGGGGACGATTAATTATAAATACAACTAATGACACAACAACAAGCGCAGCTAATACGACTACTCCTAATTGTGAGCCACGGACGACGCCGGTATTCGCATGCGTTGCAACGGCACTTGCAAAGATCTGCGCGACAACTGCTGTGGCACTGGCACCGATAAACTGGGTTAACGTATTCAAGATACTATTACCATCGGCGTTATCTGCACCAGGCAACGTTGCCAGCGTAATTGTCATTAAATTAGCATATGACAGTCCAATTCCGACCATCAATAACATGTGCACTGCCATCAGTAACCAAAAGTTTAATTGACCAAACAATCCCGCCATCAGCAACAATGCAATTGTTGCAATCATTACACCCATCAAAATCGGCTTCGTAGCACCCACTTTATCTAACAAACGACCAGAAATTGGGGCCAAAACTGAACCGATTACAGCCCCAGGGAACATAAACAATCCGGCAGCCGTGGCGCTAACGTGCAAGCCTAGTTGCAAATAGTTCGGCAAAATAAATGACAGTCCCAGTAAAATGGCTTGGTAAACCAAAAAGCTATAAAGATACGCATTAAACTTACGGTTACGCAAAATGCTCAAACGAAGCAAGGACTGGCGCTTATTGAATTGGTAGTAAATGACCAACACAACCAAAGCAATGACAATCCATAGCAGTGACATCTTTTCAATCGCAATTAACAATAATCCCAAGCCAAGGCCTAGTGTTATAAAAGCTGGTAAGGCAAATTTTTCGTTTTTTTCAACTGATTCAATGGGCATACTTGTTAATCCCATCATCAGGGAAATGACTAAAAGTACAATCAAAAACCAGAAAATAGCACGCCAGCCAAGGCTGTTAAGCAATACACCCCCGTATGTAGGTCCGATGGCGGGGGCAATCGAGGTTGTCATCGTCCCAATCCCCATCATCACGCCCCGTCGATCACTAGGCGACTTAGTTAAGATAATATGAAACATTAACGGTAGCGCGATTCCTGTTCCGATACCTTGTAAAACACGTCCGACTAGCAAAACACCCAAACTTGGCGCAAAGGCGTCAATAAGCACCCCTAGAATAAATGCTAAATTTGCAATAATAAAAAGTCGGCGTGGCGCAAAATTTCGAATCAAAAATGCAGACACCGGTACAATAACTGCAATCGCAAGTAAATAACCCGTTGTTACCCACTGAATACCATTTGCTGTTGTGCTAAACTCATGCATCAACTCAGGGAACGTGACATTCATTGACGTTTCAATCAAAACACCACTAAAACTCATAATTCCGGCAGCCAGTACAGCTCTAAGTACGTGCCATTCCTTTGCTTGCATCTCCTATCGACCTCCTAAAAAAAATAAAAAAGGCGCGACACCACCGCTAATTGCAGTGATGTTACGCCTCTGTGTTCGGCTCTTATCGAGCTATCTGTACGAAACAACTTGTACTAAATTAACAGAATTTTCCAATCCTGTCAAAACGCACAGTCATTCTTAATTTAATGAGTTTGTAAATATTTAACCGCTTCAGCAAAGGTCTTAACCGGCACAATCTTCATATTTGGTGCATATTTTTTGGCCGTTTTAACAGCCAATTGATAATTGGTTAACCCGTCTGACTCAAGTGCCAAGTTACTCTTAGTTGGCTTTAGATATGGTGCAAAGAAAATTTTGGCACCCGCCTCATGGGCAACAATGACTTTCTTATCAATACCACCAATTTCACCAACATTGCCGTCCTTATCAATCGTACCTGTTCCAGCAATCTTTCGACCAGCTGCTAGATTTTGATTCGACAAGGCGTCATACATTTCCAACGAAAACATCAAGCCACCAGACGGGCCACCGATATCACCCATGTTGGCCGAAACTTTACGTGACGAACTAACCGACACATCATCCGTCAGTGCAATACCAATGCCTGGTAACTTTTTAGTACCAGCTAATGCCACGGATTTTCCAGTTGCCTGTTTAGCTTTCTTATTCCGCTCATAAGAAATTGTCAGTTTCGTGCCAACTTTATTTGACCGAATGTAATCCTGAAATCCCTTTGCTGATTTAAAGTGATGATTATCAACCGAAGTAATCGTGTCACCCACTTTTAAAGCCTTTTTAAAATTAGAATTGTCCTGAACTGCCATCACATAAATACCGTTAAAAGACCGTTTGAAAGGTATTTTTGCTGCTTTATAGGCCGTTGCCTTAGCTTCATTGACAGCTGAATCCATATAAATCTTGTTAATGGCGACGTTATCTGCAGATGAACCGCCACCATTCGCCTCATAAGATGTCATCAGCGAGGCCGTTGGATCTAGCCAAGCCATAATGGCGCCAATGCCGTTCACTTGTGACATATAAACTGCTGTAATCATAAATTGACCATCAAGTTTTGGCTTTTTACCATCGACTTTAATGTAGTGACTCAAGTTGTCAGCTTCTCCAGGCGTTTCAGCATACAGAGGTAATGGGCAAACTAAAACTAACAACATCAAAATGCCAACAATAATGCCGGAAATTTTAAGCCAACGTCGTTTCTTATGGGTTGCTTTCGCCATATTACTTACCCTGCACTTTTTCAATTAAAGCGGCGGCTACTGGCGCAGGCACAAGATCATGTACGTCCGCTCCGAAACTGACAACTTCTTTCAAAATTGAGCTAGAGATATTTTGGTGCTCTGGTCGTGCCATCAAAAAAACAGTTTCAACTGTACCCAAATAGTGATTCATTTCTGCAATATCACGTTCGTACAAGTAGTCCGTTTCATTACGCAAACCACGCACCAATGTATCAGCTGCAATCTCTTTCATGTAGTCAACCGTAAGGCCCGTCATTTCGCGTACTGATACATTAGGTAAATCAGCCGTCGACGCCTCAATTAACTGAATCTTTTCTTCAGGAGAAAATAAATACTTCTTCATTTTGTTTGTACCAACGCCGATAACCACTTCATCAAACAACTTCGACGCACGACGAACAACATCTAAATGCCCATTTGTAAATGGATCAAAACTTCCTGGAAACAACACCCGACGCATATTTACTCCCCCTCATATTGATAAAGTGTCACAACAGTGATGCCGTAATCTTTTTGCTTAATGAAACTAAACCCTGGCATATTCTCTGGTAAATTCGCGAACTGATCCGTCTCTGCAACAATCAAAGCATCCGGCGCAATCAAGTTCGCAGCTTGCAACTTGGTTAAATCAGCCAAAATAGTTTGCTTAGCGTATGGTGGGTCAAAATATAAGACATCAAATGGTGTCGATCCCATCAAACGTTGGATGGCCGCGTCTGCTGTGCTCTTAATAACTGTAAATTTTTCTGGTGCCTTTGTAACCGCAATGTTGTCATTAATCGTCTTAATCGCCGCAAACTGACGATCAACCAATACCGCTTCATCTAAGCCTCGTGACACACCTTCAATGCTCAAGCCACCTGAACCTGCATACAAATCCAATGAGCGTCCACCGTCAAAATAAGGGCCAATCATGCTAAAAATAGCTTCCTTAACCTTATCTGTCGTTGGTCGCGTTGCATCACCTGGGACCGCCTTTAAAGGGCGACCGCCAAACTCTCCACTAACAATACGCATTATAATTCCTCTTCTTCAGCTGGTTCATCAGCTAATTCTGATGGATCAACAGATAATTCAAAGCCGTCACCTTGGCTACCTACCGTGGTATCCACGTCTGGCCAGTGTGATAACTCTACTGATGACACAAAACCCAATCGCTCAATCAACGCAGATTTTGTAGTGACATCTGCCTCGTTCATATAAATGACAGCATACTTCATTTTTTCTGAAATATAACTCACCACGCCAAAGCGCCGTAATTGGCGTGCCTGTCGCACATTCTTTAGGTGGACAATGACACTGCGCCGCTGGGTAACTTCAAATGTCATACCGACGCACGCTCCTTTTCGTATTCTTGTTGTTGCTTAATCAAACCGATGACATTAAATGCAATGCCAAACGTTATTCCCCAAGACAATAATGATGATCCACCATACGAAATCATTGGGAAGGTCACCCCAGTAATTGGCAGTAATCCGACAACTCCACCTAAATTAATTAAAATTTGAATGGTGATGTAAGCTGAGATACCATACAACATCAAACGGTACTGCATGCTTGGCGTCTGGAGTGCAAAGTGAATGAGTCGCCATAAGATAAAACCAAATACGGCTAACACAATCAAAATTGACACAGCCCCCAATTCTTCGCCAACTACCGCCATAATGAAGTCGGTATTCGGTTCTGGCAAATAACCCGTTTTTTGAATACTATTACCAAGACCACGCCCGAATAGGCCGCCATTGCTAATAGCATAGTAAGAATTAATCAATTGGTGACCACTGTCTAAATCTGCCCAGGGATTGGCGTATGTTTCCAACCGCTTTAATTGGTAAGCCATCAAGCCGGTCTTACTAATTATCGGTAGCAAATAAGGCAAAGCAACCAAAAAGGCAACGATTGCCAAAATATAGAAACTCAAGCCCCGTACTTTTATTCCTGACGTAAAGACCATTGTCAAAATAATAAATGTTAAGATAGCCGCACCACCCATGTCAGGCATCGCAACTGATAAAATGACACCAAACAGCGGTGGCAAAATATCATGAATATTCAATCGTTCACGAATACTATGCCAGGTCCGACTTGAATCAAGTTGCCGATGTGAAAAACGGTAAGCAAACCACAAAATCAAAGCAATTTTAAAATATTCGACTGGTTGAAATGATAGAAATCCAAAATTAATCCATCCCTTAGCCCCAGACACTGGGTCAGTAAATAGGAACGTGTAAATCAGGACACCAATTAAAATGTAAACTGAGAACACAATTAGTTTACTGATTCCTTTTGAATGCCACCGAATTGGGATAACAGTCATCACAATCATTGCGATCAATGCAACGATTGCAAAAAGGACCTGTTTTCCAAAAAAGCTTAGCGCGGAACCACTTGCCATGTTAGTACTTGAGGTGAATACCATTCCCGTCCCAAAAACCATTAAGGCAACAATTGCGATCAACATCTGGATGTCCATGTATTTAACTTGTTTCACAATCATTTTTAACACTTCACGCCAAAAGACAGATAGACTGCCCCGCCGTGCGTTAATTTTTTGCATAGGAGAACCCCTTTACTGTCTTTAATTGCTCTTATAATTTTAGCACAAAACTAGTAGTTCCTCTCGGACCTTCATGAAATTACAAAAAACTCCCGGGACCAGATGGTCGCGGGAGTTTTCTTAGTCTATTTTAATAGATTAGCCTTGTTGAGCAATCTTACGACGCTTTGCAGCCTTCTCACGCTCAGCCGTAACCAAAATTTGCTTACGAATACGAACGTGTTCTGGCGTTACTTCAGCGTACTCATCATCATCCAAGAATTCCAATGACTCTTCAAGCGTCATATCACGTGGCGTCTTGATTGAGGCAGTTTGGTCCTTGTTTGATGAACGAACGTTAGTTTGATTCTTGGCCTTAGTAACGTTAACTGAGATATCGTTGTCACGGCTGTTCATACCAACAACCATTCCTTCATAGATATCATCACCTGGGTGGATGAACATCGTTCCACGATCTTCAACTCCCATGATAGCGTAAGTCGTTGCAGCTCCTTGGTTAATTGAAACCAAAGTACCGTTACGACGACCAGGGTTCCAGTTCTTAACAACCGGTGCGTAAGTCTCGTACGTGTGGTTGTAGATACCGTAACCGCGTGTCAATGACATGAACTCAGTTGAGTAACCAATCAAACCACGTGAAGGTACCAACCATTCCATACGAGTCGTACCCGTACCAGTTGGCTCCATGTTGCGCATTTCACCCTTACGTTGGTTCAATGAATCGATAACTGAACCTGAGTACTCGTCAGGAGTATCAATTTGAACCGCTTCAAATGGTTCTGATTCAACGCCATCAATTTCCTTAAAGATAACTTGTGGACGTGAAACTTGCAATTCAAAGCCTTCACGACGCAAGTTTTCGATCAAGATTGACAAGTGCAACTCACCACGTCCTGATACCAACCATGCACCAGCTTCATCAGTGTCATCAACACGCAACGAAACGTCAGTGTGCAATTCGCGACGCAAACGATCTTCCAATTGACGAGCCGTCACAAACTTACCTTCGCGACCGGCAAATGGTGAATCGTTCGTACGGAACGTCATTTGCAACGTTGGTTCGTCAATACGCAAAATTGGCAAAGCATCCAAGTGGGCTGGATCAACAACCGTTTCACCAACTGAAATTTCTTCCATACCTGAAAGAGCAATCAAGTCACCAGCAATCGCTTCGTTAATTTCAACACGGTCCAAACCGATGAAACCAAACAACTTCGTTACACGGAAGTTTTGGTGCGTACCATCAAGCTTCATAACCGTAACGTTATCTCCGACCTTGATCTTACCACGGAAGACACGTCCAACACCGATACGTCCAACGAAATCGTTGTAATCCAACAATGACACTTGGAATTGCAATGGCTCGTCTGAGTTATCTTCTGGGGCAGGAATCGTTTCGAAAACAGTGTCGAAGATTGGTGTCATTGTGTGCTCTTGCGTAGCCAAGTCAGCATCCAATGATGATGTTCCGTTCATAGCTGAAGCGAAGATAACTGGGAATTCCAATTGATCTTCATCCGCACCCAATTCGATAAACAAATCAAGCACTTCATCAACAACTTCGTTAGGACGAGCACCTGGACGGTCAACCTTGTTCACAACAACGATTGGCGTCAAGTTTTGCTCAAAGGCCTTCTTCAAAACGAAACGAGTTTGTGGCATCGTACCTTCAAAGGCATCAACAACCAACAAAACACCGTCAACCATACCCATGATACGCTCAACTTCACCACCGAAGTCCGCGTGCCCTGGCGTGTCCAAGATGTTAATTTGCTTGTCGCCAACCTTAACGGCCGTGTTCTTGGCCAAGATCGTGATTCCACGTTCCTTTTCAAGATCGTTTGTGTCCATGGCACGATCGCCAAGTTCAGTACGCATATCAAGCGTGTCTGATTGCTTCAACAATTCATTAACCAACGTCGTCTTACCGTGGTCGACGTGGGCAATAATTGCAATGTTACGGATGTTTTCGCGCTTTGCCAAAATCCTAATTCTCCTTGACTATACGTCACTTTTTTACTCTAATCGGTGTAACAACTAACAAAAGCGAGCCGCTTACACGCGGCCCACCTATAGAAATAAGCATTAAAGGTCACGTTCAATTGCCATAATATCGCTATATGCTTGTTGTGTTGCCACTAGAACTGTTCCTGATATTAACATATTCATAGGTTGGTCGTCAATTTTTCCGACTTTAAACCCTAAAGCTTCACCAAGCAATGTCCCCGCAGCGTAGTCCCACGGCTTCATATTGCTGGCATATCCAACGGCCTTACCTGTCAGAACATGTAGGTACGAAATGCCCGCCGAGCCATACACACGGAATCCCAGAGCGGCCTTCGCCACTTCAGGAAACCCAAATTGCTCATATAGCAGGCGTGCACCAGACAAAATGATCAATCCGTCAGCCAACCCTGTATCTTTTGGTGTCGCCAGCGGTGTGTCGTTGTGATACACCCCATATGCCGGACCACCGTGGACGATGTCATGGTTAACAACATCCATAATCCAAGCCATCACTGGCTGACCATCTTCATACAGCGCCAACATTGTTGCAAATTCTGCCTGTTGTTTCACAAAATTCATCGTCCCATCGATTGGATCAACAAACCAAACTCGACCGGCCATGTCATTAACCGCATCCCCGAAACCTTCTTCACCAAGAATTTTCGCTTTAGGATCAAAACGACGAATTGCATCAACGTAAAATTGTTCTGTCTCGCGATCCACATTAGTGACCAAATCGCGGTGACCTGCTTTTGTATCTACACGCATGCGCTGCGTGACGCGTTTGAGCACCGTATCGTGTACCGTGTCCAACCAGCCTAATACAGTCTGATCAAGCTTTTTTAATTGCGCTTCATTCATACCGCTAGCCTTCCATTTTTAGCTGTTTTTTATCACTTTGCTTTGCGGCTTGGATGGTGCGATAAATGCTATACCCTGATTCACCACCAAATTCCCGGTCAAGTTGCTTTTCTTCAGCTTTGCTGGGGACAACTTGCTTAAATGCATCGTAGGCCGCTAACAATTTCAATCGATCAATCCCAGATTCATAAGCCGTAGCCACTGCAGAATATAGACCACTAACAGCAATAATATCAGCCGTTGACCAACCGTCTAACATTGGGTAATTAAAATTCGAATCACCGTTTGCCATACGAATTACCCAATGTAACGTGTGCCATCGGTTTCATCCCATGGCGCCGTCTTGCTGATGTGATCGTAGTATAGCGTGCCATGCAAATGGTCAATTTCGTGCTGGAATACGATGGCTGGGTAGCCTTCCAACTTTAACTCTTGTGCATCCCCATTTTCATCTTGATACTTAACCGTAATCCGGTAAGCACGTTCTACATACCCAGGAATATCTTCATCGACTGACAAGCACCCTTCACCCATTGACAAAGCCGTTTGCTTAACAGATTGACGTGTGATAACTGGGTTATAAATCGTTCCTTTAAAGAAATACGTTGGGGCTGCGTCTTCATCGATGTCAGTATCGTCAACATCTTCATCAGGAATCAAAATCGACGAAAATTGTTGTGAAATGCCAACTTGTGGCGCCGCAAGTCCAACACCTGGACGAAGACCATACTTCTCGTTCTCTTCTTCGTTTTGTGAGACAACCAAGTACTCCATCATGTTCTTAGTTGCTTCCTTTACCTCATCTGACAAAGGGAAAGTCACCTTAGCTGCTTGTTGACGCAACACAGGATCGCCATCACGGACGATATCTTTCATCAAATACATCTGCTCATCTCCTACAAAAAATTCTTAATAATACTAGTATAGCAAACTCTAGACCGGTTGATTCAACTTACGTAAATCTCGTAAATACGCGGCCGTTTCTTCATTAACGATGTGCGCAACATCGACGTGCAACATTGGCTTACGGTTGTCATACCAGACGTCCGTCACAACCAAGGCCATATCTGTCTCTGACGCACTGACTAGATTTTCATCCTGCGCATAGTCACGTAGCGCATTATTCAATGCTTGCCGGACCACGACAACTTCTTGGCGCTCCCGGTATGGTAGTTCGAACTCGAATGCCATGACCTCATGCCCCCAAATATTAGCCACTAATGTTGAAGTTGGTCGTTCCATTGCAAATAGTAGCAAGTCATTGGCCAATTCTCGGAGTGCCACGGTCATACCAGCGTTAACAACTTGTTGTGAGGCAATGATTTGTCGTTCAGTCAAACGACGCCCATACCGACGATAGATGGTCAACGCCAGCAACAGTAATCCAACTAATAAAGCCACCCAAACTAACCACATGATTACTTACCTCGTGAATCGCGGTACCCCATCAGCATGCGATTTAACTTCTGAGCCACAAAAGTTGTTTGTTGCTTATCCTTTTCACCACCAGCAACAACCCGTAACGATTGGTACGTCGCCGCCAATTGGACAAAATCATGATAGAGGCGATCCGTTGAAGTTGGTCGCTCTGGCAATTCTGAAAAATGCTGTGCTAACGTAAAATCGTTATAGTTACGAACGAAATCAGTTAATCCAGTAACAAGCACAAAATGACCCGTTTGACGCTTAACCAAGTCAATTGCTGACAACGCATCGACCATCGCAAACAATTCTGCCTCATAGGCGGATGAAATTGCTTGATGTAGTACGGCATTTTGTTCAGCCGGCGTATCAGTTGACAAAATGACTGAACCACTCAACGCACGACTCGCCATGGTATCCCATTCCCCACTGACATAAATATAAGTTGCAATGGTTGATGGCAACGTCATTTTCAGTTGATTAGCCAGTGCCACTTCTTCTGGTGTCGTTGTTGGCACATAAGAACGCTTGAACTTTCCCTGTACACCGCGGACATTATCTTTTATTTTTTCCCAGATGTTCTTACTCATCTTTGCTGTCCTCCGTCTTCATTACTTCAAGTTTAACCGAAAAGTAGATAAAAAACGACTACCCAAATCCGACGCATGATTTCAAATATATTTAGGATACATGCGCCTTAGTTTCGTTGAATATGGTATTTAGCCGGTATTTCTGATAAAATTAATTTTAAGATTGTTCGGTACAAGACAGTAATAAATAAGGAGATTAACCGATTATGATTTTTAAGGTTTACTACCAACCTACTAAGACACAAAACCCAAAGCGTGAAAACACGCAATCACTTTACATTGATGCAGCTGATCAACCAGCTGCACGTTTAGCAGTTGAGTCAAACACAGACTACAACGTTGAATTGATTGAACAATTGTCAGAAAAGGCTTTGGCTTACGAGCAACAAAGCCCCAACTTTAAGTTGACGGAGTTCTAACATGGTCATGAATCTGGATATTCGTCCAGACGAGACTGCAGTATATGCGCTTGGTGGCCTTGGGGAAATTGGAAAGAACACTTATGGCATTCAATTTGGTGATGAAATCATCGTCGTCGATGCCGGTGTTAAGTTTCCGGAAGATGAACTATTAGGAATTGACTATGTGATTCCTGATTACACCTACCTCAAGGAAAACCGCGACAAGATTAAAGCTTTGGTTATCACCCACGGTCACGAAGACCACATTGGAGCCATTCATTTTTTCTTGAACGCAGTTAACGTCCCTGTATATGCTGGCCCTCTCGCCTTGGCATTAATTAAGAACAAGTTGGATGAGCACGGATTGTTAAACAGTACCGAACTTCACGAAATTGATGAAGATACTGTTCTTAAGTTTGACAACATGAGTGTCGAATTCTTCCGCACAACGCACTCAATTCCAGATACATTTGGAATTGCAGTGCATACACCATCAGGAACAATCGTTGAGACCGGTGATTTCAAGTTCGACTTCACCCCAACAACTAAGCAGCCACCTAACGTACAAAAGATGGCACGCATCGGTTCCGAAGGTGTCCTACTTTTGATGTCTGACTCAACGAACGCCGAACGAGCTGAGTTTTCAAAGTCAGAACGTTGGGTGGGTAAGACCATCGACAAGTTGTTTGATGAAATCGATGGCCGAATTATTTTTGCCACGTTTGCCTCAAACATGTCACGTGTGCAAATGGCGACTGAAGCCGCCCTTGCTCATGGACGTAAGATTGCCGTCTTTGGTCGTTCAATGGAAAGCGCTGTAACGAATGGTTTGGCCCTTGGTTACTTGGATATTCCAAAAGAAATGTTGGTTGATGCGTACGAAATTAATCACCTCCCTGCGAACGAGGTCTTGATTTTGTCTACGGGATCACAGGGAGAGCCAATGGCTGCCTTGGCCCGCATCGCTAACGGTACTCACAAGCAGATTTCAATCCAACCAGATGATACCGTTATCTTCTCTAGTTCACCAATTCCTGGTAACACACAATCTGTTAACCGTGTCATTAACGAACTTGAAGAAGCTGGTGCCACTGTTATCCATGGTAAGATCAACAATATTCACGCTTCTGGTCACGGTGGCCAAGAAGAACAAAAGTTAATATTATCTTTGATTAAGCCAAAGTACTTTATGCCGGTTCACGGCGAGTACCGGATGTTGAAGGTTCACGAAGGTATGAGTCATGAAGTTGGTGTGCCAAAGGAAAACACGTTTGTCCTCGATAACGGTGATGTGCTTGCTTTGACCGCTGATTCAGCCCGAGTTGCAGACCACATTCCTGCTGAAGACACGTATGTCGATGGAAACGGCATTGGTGATGTTGGTTCTGCCGTGTTGCGTGATCGCCAAATGTTGTCACAAGACGGTTTGGTTGTTGTAGTAGCAACAATCGACTTGAAGAACCAAGAAATCACAGCCGGTCCTGATATTTTGTCACGTGGCTTTATCTACATGCGTGAGTCAGAAGACCTGATCAATGAAGGTCGCAAGGAAATTTTCCACGCGATTCTAACAGCGATGCGTGAACCAAACGCTAGCGAGCACAGTATTCGCAACGCGGTTGTGTCACAACTACAACGCTTCTTATACGAGAAGACTAAGCGTCGCCCATTAATCTTGCCTATGTTCATCTTGATCTAGGCCTTTAATAACAAAAAGCGAGTTTACCCATTGCTGGTAAACTCGCTTTTTCTATAGCAAATAATTTAATAATGCGCCAATGCCGTAAGCAACACTGGCTGCCACGTAACCAACTAGCAATGTTAAACCAATTTCAGCCCGCTTGGATTTATTGGTTAGTTCTGCTTTGACCATCCCCAGCAGCGCCAAAGCCACCCCCACAATCAGGAATGAAATCGGAAAAGCCACGGTTGGACTATGAATCACAGCATTTACAATTAAGTAAGTACTCAACGGGATTAACCCAAAAACATTAAAGGACAAAAACGTGGCCACACCATCCTCAAACGCGGCCCTTTTTGTTTTACCGGCCGTTGCAGATAAATAGGCGCCTGCAGCCATTGAAAATCCATCGGCCAACAAGTTAGAAAAACCCAAGATGATAATGACCACATTTGAAATATCTCCACCGACCGATCCGGCAACGACCGCAAACGTGGTAATAATGCCATCTAACCCGCCATACACAATTGGTGACGCAAAACGTTTCATGTTAACACCACCTCAACTGATTTACTATTCAAGTAAGGATACCGCGTCATGAATTTTAGTCATGTCGGTCATATCAGCCTTACCTTCTTCAAACATTTCAACAAGTCGTTGTTCAGTTGGTGTGCGATCGGCTAGCGCCTTACGCTTTTCAAAACCGTACATCACCCGCAACAGCATCTTATCTGACATACTAATTTCGTCAAAGGCAATCTTGCCACCCAACAGCTGCATCGTTGCATTTGGCATGTAGTCTAACACTTGTTCCTGCAAGAAATGTATCGTGGCATGGTCTTCTGGTGATGTCATTCCAACGACAAATACCTTTTCAACCTTAACTGGGTCAAAAACATGCGAAATTTCCGGTAGCCCCATAATAACCCGTCGGTAAATTGGCGCAAAGACATAAACCTTTTCAATACCTGGTTCACTCGCCAATGCTTGACATTGCTTTAAGTCGCACAACGGCAGTCCCATCAATGTCGCAAAGGCTTGTGCATACCTCTCAGTCGTACCGTATTTTGATGCGTAAATAACTACCCCATTTGTTTGTTCCATCAGTATCCCCTCCTATCATGTTTCTTTATCAACTATTATATGCCAGGTGTTTGACTGCTGTATGCTGCCAAAAAGAAAACCATCCACTTTATTTAAGGGGATGGTTTGATATTTTTGAATTATCGACGCACAATATCTGGAATTGTGTCTAATTGGTTAACTTCGTATGTTGCCTGATATGGCGTGTTGTTTGCCACTCGGTGTAAATTAACCCAAAGCGTATCAAGGTGATACCGGTTTCCGCCCTGAATATCCGACGCAAGGCCATCGCCAATCATAATTGTGTTGCTGCGTGTCATAGCCGGTTGCTTATTAAAAATTGCATCGAAAAACTCTGTGGCTGGTTTAGCATGCCCAATTTCATCAGACGTTACCATATCATCAAAATATTTCATAAAGCCGGTATGAGCCATGCGCTGTTCCTGCGTGTGTTGCTCCCCGTTTGTACCCGCAATCAATTTATATCCTTGCTTGGTTAATTGTTGCAATAGCGACTCTGCGCCGTCCAAAACGTAGTAATTCTCATTTAAATACCCACGATACTCTTTTTCAAGTGCAACACCATCAACATCACGGCCAAACTGATCAAATAAAGTTGCAAAGCGTGTATTGTGAATCTGGTCCTTACTAATTTCCCCACGTTCATAAGCGGCCCATAACCCACGATTAATCTGTTGATACTTATCAAAAGCTTGGTGAACATCCGGCACTTCATGGTCACGGAAAACATTCAATAAGCCAACTTTCTCGCCTTTTCGAAAATCCAACAAAGTATCATCTAAATCAAAAATTAAATGCTTATACACAATCACGCCCTCGCTTTCATATTTTTAGTGTAACAAAAACAGGTAGCCAAGGGCTACCTGTTTTTTAAGTCGTTAGGCCTTATGCCAATCCCACTTAACATATGCATACGTTACGAGATATAGCACAAGCGTCGTCGCGAACAACTCCAAGAGCGTTGCCATACGAATGCCTTCTTTCTAAAAAAATTGCACAAAAAACTTACTAAATTAGTGTAACATTGTTTTTTCACAATTCAATGAAATGTCCAGAATTCAGGTCAATGTTACCAAAACGGATAAGGTTGCGTTGTTGCTACCATATCAAAGGCCCGCGAGCCAAGCTCTTCACCATCCGCATGGCCAAATTCTAACCGTGCTGTTCGAATGCGAATTTGGGCAGCCGTAAAGCGATGAACTTCTTTGTACTGATAGTGTTTACCGCGCATTAATTGCGCCAGAATAACGAACAGTTTAATAAACACTTTGGGGCGCTCAATCACAATCAAGTCAATTAGGCCGTCTTTTTCATCAGCATCCGGCATAATTTTAATGCCCCCGCCAAAATACGGATGATTTGACAAAGTCAGTAAGTAGCCGCGATTAAAGTAATGCCGTCGCTGATTGACATCTAACTCGATTTGAAAAGTATCTTGCAGACTAAATGTTTTGAAGAGTGCCGACAAATAGACTAATTTACCTAACTTTAATTTATTCAATATTTTCTTGTGTGTGGATGCGTTAGCTAATTTGACCGTCGTTGCATCAAACCCAATGCCAACGTTATTCACGAAGTAGCGGTGTTCCCGCTTAATGGCATCAACATATTCACCAATATCGATTTTTTCTGGCGTGCCTGCGGTCACGTTGGTCAGAATCCGTTTGAACCCCGCAACCGGGTCAGTTGGTAATTGGCGTGCTCTTGCAAAGTCATTGCCTGACCCCGCAGGAATATAAGCCAATGGCAACCGATTTGCAGCACTGTAAGCCATGGCGCCATTTATTGCTTCATTAAGCGAACCATCCCCGCCCACGATGACGAGCGTTTGACCCGAACCCTGCTGATACTTTACAAACAGGCGCGTCCATTCTTTAATGTCACCTGCGCGTTGCGAAAAACGTACTTCATAGTCCGTTGCTTGCTCCTTCAGGTACGATTCAAGCACTTGCCAACTCGCAACGGCTTGTCCAGAACTCGCCGCTGGGTTGACCAAAAACGTAAAATGCATGCTATCGTCATCTCTCTTTCATTTAATCCATTAGATAGTATACAAAATTCATACGATTTAGTCAGCAATATCCACATCTCATCATGATTCCTTCAAAAAAACCACACAACCCAAACGAGTCGTGTGGTCTGTTGCGTAGTTAGTGTGTTGCGCTACCCCAGAACTTTTCTTTGTAAGCATCACGTGATTGCTTTTCTTCGTTGTACCGTTCAACGTTTTTCTTGTAGAATTCTTCATTCCTTTGTATATCAACGTTTTAGCGAATTAAGGTGCGAAATAGATGCGAAATACAAAACAAATAAAAAAGCCCGTCCAGATAAAGTGCAATCATTTTTAGTCCAGACGGGCTTTTTAAACTGGTCGAATTCGACCAGTTTACTTATTTAATTGTTCAACCAACTTGTTCAAACTCTTTGGTGTGGCATTCTTAACGTAGTAAGTACCGTCGGTTCCGAAGTCCCACTTGTAGCCCTTCCACGTACCTTGACCTTGCACCAGCTTGCCTTCGCCGTCTGACCAGTAATACAAGCCCCATGATTGCGTCCAGTTAGACTTGATCAGTTTACCGTTAGCAAATGACCAGTATGACCCCATATGCTTCTTGATACTGTTGACCTTGTGTTTGAATGACTTGTCCGTGTACCAAACACCCTTCTTTGACCATACCGTAGCACCATCACCAGGGTTCTTCTTAATCACCGCTTGGTCAGCAGTGAAGAAGTTGTCGTACAACTGGTTAACGTCGAAGCGACCTAGTGACATTGGGAAATAACCATTTGAACCCCATTGCCACGCGTGCTCAGTTGAGTAGTAGTTATGAGTTGAAGTTGGTGTGTAAGGATATGAAGCTACCCACGCCTTTTCACCTGCAGGTGTCACATCAACATGTGAACCCATTGTGTAAGAAGTTGAACGGTAACCGCCATACTGCATCACTGCATCTTCAAATGCCTTGGCTACCGGTTGCATTGCAGCACCCATTGCCATTTGCGCGGATTCTTCAATATCAGCTACCAACACGGCACCGACTGGCAAACCGTCAGCTTGTGCCATTGATACAGCATATTGTGCTTCTGCAATCGCACCAGCTACCGTTGTCGCGTGCAAGTAGTGATACCCGTTAATGTACAATCCAGCTTCTTGTGCAGCTCGAATGTTACCAGCTGCCGTCCAGTCGTGATATGTCGTCCCTTCTGAAATCTTGGTTACAATCGACTTCACACCGTGATTGTTTCGCATATCCACGAACTCAGGTGTCGTCATTTGTCCATTGTGGTTCGACACGTCCACCATATCAGTTCGTGGTGTATCAGCGTGAACCGTGGCAGTTGAAATAGTTGTTGCTCCAAACAAAAAGGCCGCCGAAATGGCGACCAGTTTCACTGTCTTATTCATGTTTATTCTCCTTGTGTTTCTTCTCAGCCTCTTTCGTGTAGGCTGTTATTCCATCAACTACATCCAATTCGGAAACGTGCTGATAAATAATCTCTCCCGTTCCGTTCCCACCCAGCGCCTTGTAAGCGTCGAATAAGTATTGAAAATTGTTGAGTTGGTCAAGTGTCACCCAGTCTTGTGCAATTAGTCGTTCACCTTCTGCATAAACACGATCATGCAGTGTCGCAATTTGCGCTTTTGCCAAATTGTCCGAATTAGCTTCAAGTACCGTCAATCGCTGCTCAACTCTATCATCTACTTCCTTTTCTAATTGTCGTCTATGACTAATTGCCTGATTAATCATCCGTACCAATGGCAAACCACCAACGGTTGTGATGGTCGCACCAACGGTCGTAATTGCCCAGTTGAAGTCATGGATGAACTTTAGCAAGTCTCCCATTATTACTGCCCTTCTCTAACTTTTTCTTCCAGCGATACAACGTTGACTTGCTGAACCCCGTCATAGCTGTAACTTCTGAATACGTGTGTACCTCTAGCAACGCAACGACTTCCCTGTGTCGCTTTGTAATACGTTGCTTTGGCCTTCCTTCTCTATAACCTTTTCTCAATCTCGCTCTCGCGTTACCCTCTGCCAGTCGTTCAACTATCATGTCTCGTTCGAACTCAGCAAATGCAAGCATGATATTACGCAACAGGCGTCTTGCCGTTGAATTGTCCAACAAACCAAGGTTAAGCACATTCACACGCACTCCTTTTCCAGTGAGTTTGTCAATTAATGCAATGCCGTCACTCGCTGTACGCGCAAACCGATCTAACTTTGTGACGACCAGCATGTCGCCTTTCTTTAACCTGCGTAGTAGCTTCTTAAACTCCGTCCTATCCGTAGTCGTACCCGTGAACTTTTCGCTATAAACTTTCGTGCATCCCAACGCTTTCAATTCTTCAATTTGACCAGTTAAATCTTGGTCAGTTCCACTAACCCGTGCGTACCCTAAAATCATCTCAAAAACCTCCAAATGACTTAGCGTAGCAGAAACTTAGCAGTTAATGAAACGCCGATTCGCAAAGTGCTATTTGAAGGTCAAACAGTATACAACGGAGCGGCTGCGTTGTTAAATCAAACAGCGTTGAACTATAAACAACTTGAACTAACGGTTTCATTTGTTGGAAACAGGAACACGTTCATGATTTATAACCCTTCAGTTGGACAAGGTGTGACTGTAAGTGGCATTAACGTCGCAAATACAGGAAGCAATACGACTGGAACGTTTCTAGAAGCTGATGTTATTCTTGCTACCGCGTCATCACTGATTATTAATCGAAGCGTTTCGGTGGATCATACTGCAAACGGACAGCAACGAACAGACGGCAACACTTCAATTGTTTTGGAGCGTGTAGTCGGTATTAACTATTAGCCTATACAAAGAAAATGGCGTTACCAGGTCGAATATATCCGCTAGTTGATATGCCACCACCTACAGGTTTCACACGGACTGATGAAGTTGTCATTAACGTCAGCTCAGGAATAACAGGACTAATGTTAGTAGCAGCACTCGTGGCAATCCAAGGCGTTGCTGTGGGTAGTGCGCCCGTTTGTGCCGTCAGATTGATTGTGTAGAATGTTCCCGCTGTCATTTGCGCTGATACGTTTATGGACATTCCTTTGAAGTCATACACATACATTGTGCCAAGTTTATATACCGCGCCAGTAGCCGTTGTATTTGCGATATTATCGCCTGAAACAGTGAAAGTCGCTACCTGTTGTAATGCCGTTCCATTAACTGCTATTAAAGCGGAATGGCTGCATTTAACGTGAAGAACGTACTAGACGTAACTGTGCTTCCATTTGTACCGGCTAGATATAGCTGATTAGTAGTTCCGTTAAGTGTCATAGGCATATACGTTGAACCACTAACAGGAATACCCCAGCGGTCACCATTAGTAACGGTGATGTCTGGAAATGTTGCGAACAAACCATTCGTTGAACCCGTACCAGTAATACCTTTGATACCGTACCCTTTGATATAAAGTACATTATTGATTACACGGTATGAAATGGTTCCCGTGATATTTGATGGAGTGACTGCATTTTGCCAGTTATTAGTATCGCCTGGTACTGCTAGGTTTTCGGCACTCACCTTTCCAAAATGAATAGTTCCGTCGTCGTCAATTGCTGAAATTGCCTTTGCTAGTTTTACGAAATTAGCTTGTAGGGTTTCGGCACCATCTGCCATACCCTTGATAATGTCTTGAAATACACTCATGTCGTGCCTCCTAATTCTTATATCCGTTATTTTCAATCAATACACCGACTGACCGGTGACCTTCAGTTAACAAGTAACGTCCGTCTCCTTGGTCAGTGATTGCTGGTTCACTTAGCATGATGTCATCAGGCAGGTAAATCTTCAGGTGTGATCCGTCTAAGTATTCAACCTTGCTTGGTGCACTGATAACATTGCCACCACCAAAAAAGCCGGCCGGTTCATCACCTAAGCCGACTAATCCTAGTCCATACTCCCAACTGAACACGTGAACAACTGGATAACCGCCGAAGTCATGCTCAAACGTGATGCCAGTGTCGTGTGTGGGTAGTAAGTTATTGATTTGGTTTTGCAAGTTGCCAGCAACATCACCGGACAGTTGAGTTTGAAGATTGCTCAACCAAGTTTGGAATGTCGCTTGCATAGTTTGCAAAGCCGTCTGTTGTTGTGTGTTATTGGCTTCAGTATTTGCTTGTGCCAACTCATAAATAGTTTGCAGCATTGCCGTATATTGCTGTTCAAGCCCTGAAACTGGCACGTCAGCGAATGGTGAACTATATCCACCTAACGTCTCATCTGCTCGCATATCAGTGATGTCAGCATTGGTGATTACTGATGCGCCTTTCTTAACTCGAACCTTAGCCAGCATCAACTCTCGAATGGTATCTGAGTTAACAATTGCTTCACTGTCCTTCTTGTAGACGATTGAAATCGCTCGATTTTCCGTGCTCATCTGCAGAACAACTGCATCAGTTCGGTCTTGCGTATTTGACGCAACCGGAACCGTCAGCATAAAGTCTGCCGTGTTCAAGAATTGACGGCCACGGATAGTTGCACCACCCGACTTCACAATAACGTTCATTGAGTTCGTTGGTGACTGCGTAACTTGCAACTTGTTCCCGTAATTGAAGAACACACCATCAGTGAACAGATTGGAATAGAATTGTGCGAAATCTGCGTCGGAATAGGTACGATCACCCCCGACGTCTTGCCATGGAAAAGTCCAAACTGCCATTACTTGGCTCCTCTCTTGATAATATCCAACATGGTTGGTGACTCTTTACCCCAGGTTGGTGTTAGTGTGTGGTGCGAATCGTCCCACATTTCAGTCATTGAAGTTAGAACAACTGTCTTGGTTACACCAAATCGCTTTGACGTAATTCGCACACGGTCTCCGACGTCATAATCAACGCCATATTCAAAAAGCGGGTTGTCCAAATTAACGTCACCGCTAATGGTCAACACCGCTTCTTGCTCGTTTAATTTACTTGTACCACGGTCTTTTAGCGCCT
Source organism: Weissella sp. MSCH1 (assembly GCF_045799135.1). Lineage (NCBI taxonomy): Bacteria > Bacillati > Bacillota > Bacilli > Lactobacillales > Lactobacillaceae > Weissella > Weissella sp. MSCH1. The sequence continues at coordinate 97,092 of NZ_JBJMBA010000033.1, forward strand.
TGATGTACTGCGTATCCGTGTAAGTTACTTCTTCTGATGTCTGCTGCAAGTCACGCGCGTCAACATACAGTTCTTTCAAGTACAAATCAGATTTGTTGCCTTGGTCAACCGTCGTATTCTTTCGCGCACTTCCTTCACCTTCACCGAAGATGTAAGCGTAATTCATCTCGTCGTAGTTTGAACTCTCATATCCTTCATCTAGCAAGTTTTCGAAATCAGTGTTGAACTCAACATAGTTCGAAACGTCATTACCTTTATAAATCTGGATAGTTTGAGTTAGCGGTGAGTATGAACTTGCAACTTCCTTGAAACCAAAATCATAAGTCTCGGTTAGATCCTCGATTTCAGCTAGAACATTTGCATAACTCGCTTGATAGTTGATTGTCTCGCCCGTTAAGCTACCAGGCGCACTAGTCGTCAAATAACCAATTTTGCGCCGTGCAGTTGAAGGGTTAACAACCTGCTGCATCAGATGATTATAGACAATCGTTTCAGGTGCCTGGCTAGCCGTTGAATAAGTCTTGTTGACGATACGAAAGCCAGCCTTTCCGATTAACGATTGACCTGAAACAATCATTGTTCCGTCACTAACTTTGTCAGCAACAACTTGGTCAATGTAGAAAAACTCGCCGTTAATCATCAATACTGCATCATCAACTAAATAACGAACACTTTCATCAGTAATCGTGACCTTCATTGTGAATGTATCGTGCAGGTAGTAATTCCTAACGACCGTCAAGCTGGCGAAACTATCAATAAACATTCGTTGAACAAAATTGGTAGACCCTTCACTCTCAACTCCGAATACTTCAATTTCAACTGGCTTCTGCATACCTTACACCCCCAGTTTAAGTGGCACGAACTTCAACGTAACAAACATTCCTTCGATACCGCTTTTTGCCTGCGCTTGAAGATAGTTCGTTTGTGTATTGTCCAGTTGAAGGAATGTAGAACCAACCACTCGGAACTGCATGGCATTAACTTCTTCTCCATCAATGTCATATAGCGTCATTTTCTTCTTGTTTCGCGTCGTTACAACCACCAACTTTTCACCAGCTACGAAAGTTCGATTAAACTCCATAAACTCGGTTGTCTTGATGTTATAAATGCGCGGGTTAACCACAGTTCGAGTGAAAGTGAATGTAAACTCACCACCAACAACCGCATCACCCGCGTTTTCAACTTGCACAATCTGACCAGTTAGGACAGTTGAGAAAATGTATGCGTCCGTGATTTGCAACGGGAACTTAAATCGATTGTCAGCAGTTGAAAGCGAAACAAGTCGGTCGTAATACGAAACATCTCGCCAGTATGGATCAAGCGCTTGAAACTGCAATACGGTTGATTGTGTTAGCGCCGTATTAGCGTCACCTTCATCAATCCCTTTAATCAGTTCAACGTCAATCTCGTATGATTTGCCCGCCACCGTGTAGGTCAATGTACCCGCAATCTTTGGATTAAGAACGTGAATTGCATTGCGCTTCAAATCTTGCAAATCTGCGAAATTGTCGGCAGCAATAATCATCTCAATTTCCATATCTCGAACTGCCAGTGAAGATGTCGTTTTCGTCGCACCGTCCACACCGTACTGCTTAATTGAACTCAGCTCATTTTCAGCCTGTCCAAATCCTGAAATAGATTTATAGACGAATGGCGCTACGTGGGAAATCACAATAGAATCGCCGTTCGTATTCGTGTATTTGAATTTCACTAAACGTCCCATTAGATACCTCCTAACAATTGATAACCAAGTTGGCGCATTGCGTTTTTAGACTGACGTGCTGCTTCACGTGCTGATGTATCACCCGTCGTGTAGAAGTTTTGTTGAATAGTAACAGTTGGCGTGTCATTAACCATGCCACCCATTGCATTTGCGATACCGGCACCAATTCCGCCTAATGTTTCAGCGTTCAATGGCAAAACTGCTTCAGGGCCAGCCTCACCAACACCCTTCATACCACTTCCAGTAGCGAACAGTGTAGGCTTTGAGAAAATACCACCCTTGGCATACCAGTCAACCGAAACAGACGGTATTTTACCCTTAAGCGGGTTAAACGAACCACTCAATGAAAAGTGTGGCAGTGGAATTTTAGGAATATCAATTGACGGGAACTTCAAGTTGAAGTTAAACAAGCCCTTGATGTTATCGATAATTCCACGAACAACATTCAGCGCACCATTCAACACGTTTGATGCAGCGTTTCGCACTCCATCAAATGCTCCACTGGCAATTCCGCCAAGTGAACCCAGAACGTTTGATACTGTTCCACGAATACCGTTAACAACGCCTGAGATAGTTCCAGAAATGCCATTCCAAATAGACCCGGCAATACTGCGAACTGAGTTGAAAACGTTGGATACAGTGTCTCTAATTCCGTTCACAACATTAGAAATCGCATTACGAATACCATTCCATACTGAATTAGTTACACCGCTAATGCCGCTCCAGATTGATGAAACGTTTGAGCGAATGGCATTAAGTACGTTGCTAATGAATGATCTAATAGCATTAAACACGTTCTGGATAGTTGAACGGATGCTGTTAACCGCGTGAGTAATCACCGCTTTAATTGCATTAAATACCGACGTCGCAACTGATTTAATACCGTTGATGATGTTAGTAATAATCGACTTGATAGCATTAAAGACGGTTTGAATGGTAGAACGAATAGCGTTAACCGTATTAGTAATGAACGTCTTGATTGCGTTAAATACGCTGGTAATTACGTTCTTAATACCGTTGAACACGTTCGTAATGAAACTCTTAATCGCATTGAACACAGTTTGAATTGTTGTGCGAATTGCATTAACAACATTTGTAGTGGTCGTCTTGATTGAATTCCATGTTGACGAGAAAAACGCCTTAATCGAATTCCAAGTATTCGACACAAATGTTTTAACGCTGTTAAACACATTCGAAACCGTCGTTTTAATGCTATTTAGCGTCGTTGTGAACGTTGCCTTAATAGCATTCCAAACGTTCTTGAAAAACGTTCCTATGGCCGTAAAAACGGCCGTGGCAGTGGTCTGTATTTGATAGATTGCGTATTGAATGTTTACCTTGATAGTCGCCCAAACTGTACTCAACCATTCAACGATTGCACCCCAATTCTTTATTACGGTGACAATAACCGAAATTGCTGCAACTACGGCCGCAATAATACCGATAATCGGTAGGATGGCACCCGTACCAAGTACGCTAAATATCGTAACCAATCCTGTAATTACCGGCATTAGAACTGCAATAACTGCAGCCACGGCACCGAACGCTCCGATTAATGTTTGAATAATCGGATCAGCATTGAGAAACTTTTCAACTAGTTTGGCTACCCAATCAATGACTGGTGCCATCTGCGCCACAACTTTTGAAAGTGCGTCCTTCAATTTATTGATTGAAGCCTGCATTTTCTCGCCAGGTGTCTGTTTCGCTAGTTCTTTCGAAGCACCGGTTACATTCTGCGTACCAGTTGCAGCTTCAAGCAATGCAGCTGACGCATTTTGACCCAAGTCTTCGAATTGCGTACCCAGTCCTGAAACCGCTGCCTTGGCTTCGTCGGCTGGCATACCCTTCAAATCCTTACCAACGGCCGCCATAACTTCCGCTGATGTTGCACCACCATCTTTGAACTTCTGGAAGACATCTTGCGTCGCCTGGCTAAATTGTTGCATTGGCTCATCAAGCTGTCCGGATGTCAGTCGAAGTTGGAATTCCTTGATACCGTCGGCAACCTTGTCAGTGTTGAACGCCCCATTCTTCAATCCAGCGTTAAGAACATTCAACATGTTTTCGCCAGACAAGCCAGCGTCCTTAAATGTTGGTGCATACTCATTAACCGTATCCAAGAAGTCGTGGTTCTTATCAAGTCCTAACTGCAACCCCTTAGCGACAATATCAGTCGCTTCCGTTCCACTGACACCGAACCCCTTCATAGCCTGCGAACTGGCATTAACGGCATCTTCAATATCAACTCCTGCACGATTAGCGATACCTTGCAGTGTGATTGTCATGTTGGTCAAGTCCGTTCCGTTCAAGTCCTGAAACGAGTTCTTAACCGTCATAACGGCTGTGTTAGCTTCTTCAACGTTATCCACTAAACCTGAATCAAACACAGCATGAACTGACTTCATGGCATCTTCGGCTTGTGATTTAGTCATCCCCATTGAAGTTTGCATGGTTGCTTGCGCATTTGCGAAGTCCATACCGGTACTAATGACTTCACCACCCATTTCGGCAGCTTTATCAGCAATACCACCCATGAACTCACCAATGTTTAATTTGGTGATTGTATCAACGTTATCCGCCGTATCTTGTGCAGCAGTTGAAACGTTCTTAAATCCGGCCTCTGCTCGTGCTGACGCATCTTCCGAACCGTCCATGTACTTATTTACATCACCCAATCCACCTTTCAACTTATTCAGTTGTCCTTCAGTAGCTTGGACTTCACGTTGGAATGAACGGTATTGCGCTTCACCCAAATCACCGCTCTCGAACTGCTTATCAACCTGCGCTTGTGCTGACCGGAGTTGATCTAACTTGCTTTGAGTTGTCTCAACCGCGCTCGATAGCAACTTCTGCTTTTGCGCAACCAGTTCAGTGTTGCCGGGGTCAAGTTTCAGCAACTTGTTAACGTCACGCAACTCAGTTGTCGTGCGATTAGCTTGTTGATTAACGCCAGCCAACGCCTTATCAAGTCCGTTGGTGTTACCGTCAATCTCAATGGTGATTCCTTTAACTCGTGAACCCGCCATATATTCTCCTTTCTGCTAAAAAGCGTCGAAATCTTGTTGTTGTGCCTTGCGCGCCGGTTTCTTATCCGACTTGGCACGCTCTTGTGATTTCATCTCGCTATTAGCGTATTCAACGATAAAATCCATGACTTGCCCCAAGTCCATCATCTGCATTTCATCCCAGGACAAGCCCGTCTTTTTAGCAATCAGCAAGAAACTGTCAGTATCAAATTGCTCGTCGCTGACGTACTCGTCCTCTAGGCTTTTTTTGTTGAGATTGAAGTCATTGCCAAATCAACCAAGTCCCCTAATACGTCAAACACAGGGAATTCTTCAAACTCTGCAAACCATTGCTCAATAGGCTTGATGTTTTGGTCTGCGTTCTTGGCATAGACGTAAGCCATGCGTTGTACAAGTTGAATGTTGTTTGGATCCATAATCAACTTCATCTTGTCCATATCTGTTTCTGCTTCGGATGCTTGCGTTGCGAACTCCAAAAACTTCGTGAAATCTGCGAAAAAGTCGCGGCCGAACTCATTGCGATAGAAGATAGGCGTTGCACCAGATGAAACCAAAGTAAGTTCTTGTTGTCCCAATACGATTGTCTTTTTCATGATTATTTCTCCATTTCATATTTAGATATGTATCCGGCCAAAGCCGGAACCCATTACGCTTCTGGTGTAGGAGCTGGGTTTGTGAAAGATGCGCGGTATGGCGTCGTGTGCCATGCAGCATAAGTTTCATCATCTGTTTCTGAATCAGTCTTCATCTTGGCAATTTCAAGATATGGATCCAATGCAGCCGTGATGTCGAACTCCTTGGTTTGCACGTCCAACTTGTCCGACTTGGTTGCACCTGCTTCAGAAGGTCGTGCGAAGGTTACGTTGTACAAAATGTGACGCGTAGCCTTCTGGTCACCGTCAAACTCGAAAGTCAAAGCAACGGCCTTACCTTGTCGCAACGATTGTGCAATGACACCGTGGTCGTCGCGCAAATCGCCAAGCACAATGCTTGAAATAGCGTATGGCATGTTTGCCATTTCCAACTTTCCAGTAAATCCTTGGTTGTTATCACCTGACCAGAAAATTCCGTTGTCAGCATAGAAGTCAGTCTTATCTCCTGCTGCATCAAGTGAAAGGTTAACGGCTCCAGGATACTTAATAGCCGTGTCATACGTAATTTGTGTTCCGTCATCCGTAAACGGGTGAACGTAAACATTCTTAAGTCCAAATTGAACCTTGTTCTCTGCCATGTTCATTCTCCTAACGTGAATTCATATACCCGCATAAACATTTGCTCTGTGTCGATAAACGATTCATCCCAACTAAACGGGATTTCGTTATCATCAAAAAAAGACTCAACACTTTTTTCTAGTGCTAAGTCTTTTTTATCGAAGTACAGTTCAAGGTCTACAACGGTTGCTTTGTAAAAATTGGTGTTGTCTGCGAACACCGTTCCGTCATCATCAACTGCCATGTAGACAGCAAACGGTAACGACGGTGCGTCGCCTTTAAACTCGTAATAAGCCAGTGGCAATCCGGTAGCTGACACAAACGCCTTGGCAAACTCGCTAAACTTCATATCAACCCCCTAAATCCGCTTTCTAACTTCACTCTCAAACTCATCACGTGCCCAATCGTAAACAGGTTCAATGTGAGTGTAACCACGCACACGTTTTCCATTACGACTGGCGTGTCCAGCCTCTAGCAAGTGGGTTAAATACCACGCCTTAGCATTCCAAACGTTAATGGTTTTCTTGTCCTTCTTAATCGCCCACCCCTTGTTGTAACGACCAGTCTTGTTCTTAAAACCACCACCACGCTTCAATCGTTTAACACTTTCCTTTGCAATGTCAGTTTTGGCTTTTTCAAGCCCTTCCTGTACATCTTCGGTATAAGCTTTGAGTTCAGCCATTAGCTCACTGGCAAAATCTTTATCTGCCATCACGTGTGTCCCTTGATAGGTACAAACGAATACGTTCGCCTGAAAGGTCAGCTCGTGAGACGTGCAAGCGCTCATTGTTGAAATATACGATTGGTTCGTTATTGTACTCAACACGCGCAATGACGAAAGTATAATCAGGCCGGAAAGTTCTTTGTCCCGCCTCATCATCAATCTCTCGTCCATCTGCGTATCGATTTGCGAACACCTTGCGTTGCGGTTGCTCAACTTCAACTTCCTGCATTAGATCGTCGAATTGCTTTTCAACTGCTACAAGGTAGATAACTGAATCATATCTCATTCTGCATCCCCCGCTGGGTCGTACAGTGAGTGAAGTGCCAGTGACACCTTCAAATCTTCATACGTTGCCAAAAAACGCGGTGCGTCAGGATTGTCATAACCCCAATTGCCCTTGGTATACAAAATAATCGCCTGCTTAATCAACACTGCATTCTCAGTTGAGAAATCAGCGCTAACTAAACCGACGACATGTAAGTCCATGCGGGCTGCCTGAATTAAATCATTGATTTCGTTATCCAAATCAGCATCTGGAACAGTCAAGCGCAATGCAGTCTTAACCGCTGGGAACAGTTCGTCCATGCGCTATCCCCTTTCTGTTAAATCAAAGCCAGCAAATCAGCCTTTTTGGTGATGCCGTCGTGATTAATCTCGTGAGCGTCCAAATATGCAGTGATTTCAGGAACCGTCGCCTTATCTGTCAGCTCAACTTCTTGAACATCATCATCGTTTGGCTCGTTTTGGCCGTCATCTTCGATATCAGCAATGACAGGGCCGTCAAAGTTTGCCAAATCTCCACCCATTAACTCTTGGATACGCTCATCTGTTGGCAATTTTGGGAACATATCGCCTACTTCATAACGCACCTTCGTTTCCTTATCCGTAAATGCTTGCAATACCTTGTAAACCTTAGTCATTTTCCTATTCCTTTCTCAATTAAGCTTCTTGTGCTGCGATAGTTACCATGTAACCAGCGTCAGCGTCGGCCTTTTCAACGTCAAAACGCAATACACCTTGCAAGATACGTCCGTAGATGTTGTTCTCTACCCATTGAACGGCAATATCAGCTCGGTTAGCGAACAATACGGCCCGACGCAAATCACCAACCCATGCCTTCTTAGTTCCGGCTACATCTGTTGATGCAAATTGCGTGTCACCGATAACAACGACAGGCAAGCCAAACAAAGTCTTACCAGTTGCAGTTCCAATTTGGTCTTGCAACAAGTAACGACCTTCACCGTCCTTTACCTTATCCAAAGTATCGAACATTGATTGCGTCATAACGAACGACTTGCTGTACGCTGGATCCAAATCAACGTTCACAACACCCTTCAATCCGTCCACCAAACCAGCAGCTGGGAATGACTTTGCAGCAAACGTTGACAACACGGCAGCAATCTTCGCGTTCGTCGTGTTAATCTTCAACGTTTGAATGTGTTGTGCAACTAGTGAACCCAAATCAACTTGTGCGTCATCCAATGATTCTTGTGATACCGGAATAGCGCCACGGTATGTGTCAATGTCCCATTCAACGTTATCGAATTGTGGGTTGGCTAACGTTGGGTTTTCAACCAATTCTTCAGTTGAAGGCAAGACTGCTGATGGTCGCTTCAAAATTGGGTACTTACCAGAAGCCGTTGACACTTGCGTCTTGGTAACCAATGAAGCCAAATCAACAACCGTTTCCAACTCCAATGTTGGGTCATAGATGATTGATTCAGGGATAACTACGGCAGCGTCATCTGACGTCAAACCGTCGCGCTTCTCACCCTTAGTTCGCATGAACGCGTTGAACGCGTCACGTGCTTCTACCTTTTGCTCTTTGTCCTTAATTTCAACAGGCATTGATCGTTCCTCATCTTTCTTCTTTTCGTCGTCACCGTCTGCCGGTGTGTCTGTTTCCTCTGTGTTGTCTTTTGCTGACTCATCAGCTGGCGCATCATCTTCCGTGTTTTCTTCGGATACAGAAGAACCCGCATCAGGAGTTGAGCTATCTTCGCTCTCGTCTTGTGCGGGTTCGTCCGTTTTATCTTCAGTTTTTTCTTGTTCAGGCGTTGCTTCTTGAAGCTTCTGCAAGTCCTCAATATCCTTTTGGATTTGCTTCACCTTTGCCATGGCTTCGGCTGAATCATCAGCAGTTGAGTCTGGATCATCAATCAAGGCTTGCGTTGCTTCAATTGCTTCAACCAGCTCAGCTTTCTTTTGCTCAATGCTGTCTGCAATGTTCATCTACATGAACTCCTTCCTTACTCGAATGATTGCTAACTCATCTCTCATACGCTCTCGCTTGCCGTATGCAGGCTTGCTGGCGTCACGTGATGAAATAGCGATACTAGTATCTTGATACGCCGGTAATGGCGTAATAGTGACCTCAAACACTTCATCAATCGCGGTCACGTGTCGGATGTCGGGTGAACCATTCTTACCAAACGTCCACGTATCAGCTTTCGTCGTGAAAGCGAAACTCATTCCCTTGATGTTGCCAACTCGAATATTTTCCAAAACGTCATTTGCCACCGTTGTATTAGGCAGCGTTGCTTTGAAGAACAATCCCTTGTCGTCAACTTTAAGTTTGAGAGTGCCGGCATCAACTCGTGCAAGCGGTTGGTTCATGTCGTGAGCATAGACAAGGTAAACACCGTCAAAATTAACGTCTTTGAGTGCTCCCTTATCGATATACTCAATAAATCCGCCTAAATCCTGCGACGGTTTGTCAAACATAATGGCGTATCCACTCACCGTCCGACCGTCACCGTCTGCACGTAACTCAACGGCTGACAACAGGCTACGCACTTCATTCTTTGCCATTTGTTTTGTCCTCCAACTCTTGCGCGGTAGTCATCTTCGCAATGTCATCCGTGACGATGTCAGAAGTTGAATCACTCAAAACCTTCACTGCTTGTTGTTGAGAGAGTATCCCAGCACTGAATAGTTCCTTGGTGCGCGCTTCAACTTGCGACCCGTCCAAATCAATTGCCGTGCGAACATCTGCATCAATCTCAACACCGAACGTCATTTGCAACTCATCAACGATTGGCTGCAAGTAACGACCAAGTGTCGTGTTATACGTCGCTGTGATTTGCTCAGCGTTTGAGTGCTCACTCTCTCCACCCAACATGTCAGTCGGCATCATGAACGCCTTAGCGATTTGATTACGCGTCCAATCAGTTGAGTTGAGCAACTTCGCAACGTCAGCACTAACTTGTGACTGCGTGAAGTCGAATAGCGTGTCCATGACGATTACACGGCCTGCGTTATCGCCACTATTGGCTTTCTCGAACTCTGCACGTGCATTTTCACGGGCTTCCGGCATCAACGGCTTTTTAGCCTTCAAAACAGCGCTAGGCATGATAGCTTTACGCAAGCTTGTCAGGGTCAATTTACGCGCCGTCTCTTGCAGTGTGAGTTCGTTATTCAGCGCCACTAGTGGTGAACGTCCGACCATTCCACCGTTCAACGTCAACATGCGAAGATGAACGACGTCGCTTGATTGAACGTTCTTTTCATCTGGTTCATCAACTGCGTCAAACCGGAAATCATAAGTTAGAGTTTGGCCGTCGTCGGATAGCCAGACTGTTGCATGATCAGGTTGCACAAATTCAAGAAATTCTTGTCCTTGTTTCACGCGTCGTAATGCGTAGGCATTACCTGAAAGCAACATTGATGCCACCATTGATTGCCAGAAGTTGAAACGATTGGTCAAACGAGACGGGTTAGCTAGTAGGTTATTCACTTTCTCGTCTTTGGCCTTGAATTTCACTCTGGCAATATCGGATGCCAAGATGTTAACGGCTGTCCACACGTCACTATTCCTGATTGCCTGCTCTGCATTTACGTAGTCTCCAAAGTAGGCAAACCCACCATCAACTACGCTTATACCGGAGCCTGAACCACGAATAGGAACGCTTCGTTTTTCAAAAAACATGCGCAATTATTCCTTTCCGATAAAGTACGAAGCAGCAAACGAAAACAGACCAATTGTGAATAGGCCAAAAACCGTGCCAACAAAAAAAGCGCCAGCCACAACGGCCAACGCTCCTACTACTGACAAAATATTCGAAATAATGTATCGCATATCCATGTTTAAAACCCAAACTTTCCCGACAAAATGTAGTTGTTCAACTGTTCATCATTCATGCGGTCGTAATCATCATCTCGTTCAAGGTCTGTGAAGTCCTCAAAGTGATTGATTGCTTCCACTAATGCGTCAATTAAAGCGTCCACAAGGTCGATTTTGTACGTTGCTTTGTTCTTATCAATTTTTATCCCGTTGTCGGCCGACACGATAACGGCATTCATCAATGACTTTTCCATCATCAAATCGTTGTAGTGCGTCACTCTGTGCTCAACGAAAGCGTCGGTTAACCACTTTGTCGGCTCATTAAGCGTCCAGATACCCTGACGCACTGGCAACATTGTCCACGTTGTAGCTTCTTCAAACGCCTTGATAATGGCGTATGTGTGAGCTGCGTCGTAGGCAAAATATATAACGTTCAACTCGTTATCCGATACGAAATCAGTTAACCAGGTGAACACGAACTCATTATCAATCAGTCCTTTTTCATGCTGTGTAATATCGGCATAACCCAACTCTTGCATGTGAGTATAATTGATGCCGTCTTGCTTCTCTTTGGCACCGATACTTCCTGCCTTGTGCCATGGAATAAAGCTATGTTGCATCAGGTGCCACTTCTTGTTTCCGTCATCATCACGATACGGGAACACAAACGCAACTGCCGCGTCGTCGGATGTCATGGAATTATCGAACCCGATATAAACATCACGGCCTCGAATATCAAACTCACCCGTATCAATCACGGTGTCCGTCACATCTTGCAGTTCGAACGCTGAATTTTCATCTGCATTCACCCAGACATTCAACGACTTAACCAAAAAATCATTGGTCGTTCCGTCGAACACAGCCACATCACGGTCTGACACCAAACCATTAAGAATTGCGTCCTTTTTCTCATCTAACCCCAGTAACGGATTGGACTTGATCCAAGTTTCAGGGCGTTCAATCTCGCTCGCTTCATCTTGTGACCAAACGGCCAGGAAATTATCATCAAGAACTCGTTCTCCACTCTGAATTGCTTCTCGAACAATCTTAATGTCCTCTCGCAAGGGAGCGTTTGGATTTTGATAGGCAGTTGAAATCTGAATGAAGATAGCTTCCTTGTTGTTAGTTTGCCCTGACGTGATTTTCTTAAACGCTTCACGCGTCTTTTGGTCGCCAGCTTCGTCAAATATTGCTGTCGTTGCGTGATAACCGTCATACTTACCACCTTCAGCAGAAATACGCACAATTTGGTTCTTTCGTCGGTTATCAAAAATATCCATGAAACGAACTGCAACGTCTTTCTTGTGTGTTCCTTTGAACGTTGAGTTGAGCATTAACTCTACCGTTGCTTTGGTATAGTTGAACAACTTTTTCGTCTGGTCAGTTGTATTCGCTGACAACAAAATGTCCTGATTAGACTTTTGATAGCTTTGAACGAAAAAATCATATGCTGCAATTATTGAAGCTAAGTAAGTCTTACCTTGCGCACGTGCAATCGAGATAATCGCTCGTCTAAATCGCTTACCACCGGTCTTGTTATTACGCCACGCAATAATTGAACCAAGAATGAATATTTGCCAAGGCATCAACGGCTTAGGCACACCATCATCTGGGTCTGGCACTAATGCAGCGAACGCCAGGAACTTGTGAAGCAACTCCACGTCAAAGTGGAAGTTAAACTCGTCAGTGTCTTGGCGTTCTAGGTCGTCTATATGACGTTGTGATGCAAGTATGATGTCATTTCCAGCTAAAATTTTGCCTTTAACAACGTCGTTTGCATATTTAGTTACGGGGTCAAGCGGTTTAAACGTCATCCAAACATACCGACGACATTCTTGCCGTTCCCTTCGCTTTCAGTTGGTTCTTCAGCAAGCAAGTTTGAACGACTGATTGGATCTAACCCCAAAGATGAACCAATCGATTTAATGTTTTTAGCTGCGTTATTTTTGATGTCTACGGCTGGGTTTTTCTTAATAACCCCGTTGTCGTCTGTGTAAGTTAGACCGTTCTCCCGGATTTCAACCTGAGCGAACTTCGACATCTCAACTTGTTCCACGTATTCCATCAATAAAGGCTCATCTAGCGCCGTTAAGTACTTACGATTTGCTAATTGACCGACGACACGGCCCCAAAGCGACTTCCCAAACTCACTCAATTCTTCCGGAGCCGGGCCTATCGGCTGGAACCCTGAATTATTCTCTTGCGCGCGTTGTGCACGTTCTCGTCTGTCCAAATTCTTGTCATTTGTATTTTTCAAACTGGCTTTTCGCCCTGAATTTTTGTTTCCAGCCATACCCTGGTCTCCTTTCAAATTTCATTTTCTGGGAATTCTACAAAAAACGACACTATCGTCGTTGGTTCTTCCTTAGAAAGCCGTAGGGGGGTCTCTAAGCCTGTTTAAAGATTGTCTTGATTAGTTTTACATCAGTAATAGGAATAACGTCAGAACGCAATTTACGCCCGTTTCCGGTACCGTAATACTTTTGCTCCCAATTCGTCTTTTGTCGGTGGCACCAATTGCAAGAAGCAATCAAGTTATCTTCATCCAACTCCAACTCTCTATCAAACTCTCTCGGTACAATGTGGTCTACCATGTCGGCTGGCGTTACCCTGTCCCACATTGCACAGTATCCACACATACTGTTGTCCCGTTCCATAATGTAATCTCTCATCTGCCGCCAAGGTGGCTTGCGATACCAGGCATTACGCTCACCACGTTCAGGGTCAGCCATACGCTTCTCGTCATACTGCTTGTACGTCTTCGCTGACACCCTGCGTGGATGCAATGGCTCATGAACTGCACACCAGGTTTCCTCATATGGAATCATTGTCCGGCAGCCAACCTCTCGGCATCTATGAACCTTCTGTCCCATCACACCCACCTTGCTTCCGTGACACCCTCAACTGTATTGACCTCGGTTAGGATATGAACCCGGGTGTCCCAGATAACCCGTGCACCAACCCACTCAACATTAGGCGTCAATTCATCTGTATTTACGGTGAACCCAATCTGGTCAGCGTAATTGTCCAGCAACTTATCCACTCCACTCATGTTGATCGCCTCAGCATATAGCGGATCATGCCATTTATTCTCACCAATCTTCTTGGCAATGATTAACGTATAAGTTTCTCGAAGTCCCATGTTTCTATCCTTTCCACTAAACACTAAAAATTAACTGACAAGACAGATAGGTGTTCACATCAAACTAGTCAATTCTCGGAAACCAATCTCTGCAGATCTATGCATTCTCATCTATTTCACCTCAAGGACTAGTGTTGGTCTGCAAATGCCCAACCAGCAACGCTCGTATTATTGAACACTGCATCTCTATCAATACCAGTTGCCTTACCATGATAAGTAAACGAGAACCCTGTTGTAGTTGGCCTGAAGTTAGTTACATTTTCAAAATGGTACGTTTGCCCGTTGTTTGTAAATACAATTAACTCATGAGCTGGAACAACCTTTCTATCGGATTCATTCTCATTCAAATCGATAACATTGTTGCTCCCTGAATTACCGAAAATTTCTGAAATAGAAACCGCGTGATTGTCTCTAATAATGTCAATGTCTCCTCGCAATGAGATGGCATTCCCCTTAATCAATACACCCTCTTTGGTGAACTCAATGATTTACCCGTTTTCCAATTTATATTCTTTCATTCCATTACTCCTTTTCAGTGCAAAATAAAAAGCGCTTATAGCGCTTTTAAAACATATCAAGGTGATAATATTTTGATTTATAAATTCTCCCAACTGAATCTTTTACATATACCTTAAAAGTAACACTTCTGCCCGTAATAAAAGGGTTGAGACTGTAACTGCTTAAAGATACAAGGTGTCCTAAGCCACTACCGGACATATGTCCGAAATTAATAAATTCACGGCTATTCGCTCTGACAGTAAAAACACTATCTTTATTGAGTATTTGTTTCTTAAAACTCCCCTTAACAATTATTCCGCTTTCAACCACAACGACATCAAACATATCTGCATTAAGCATTGCGACATTCAACCAATGGAGAGTTACTTTTTTATCCCTGAACTTACTTTTCAAATTTTGAATACTTACTCTACTGTATTTAAAATCATCCTTAAATACACTCCCATTCACCAAATTGAAATGGATTTTTTGGGGTTCTTTTTTTGATAAATACAATGCTGTAACCGTTGCTATAACTGTAGCTATACTGCTGAGCCAATCTGCGACAGTTGAATTTTTATCCATCCAATTTAAAATAGATATCGGCCAAGCAGATAAACTATCAACATATTCTAATAAAACATTCATACATAAATCTCCTAGTGGATTAAATTCTAACATACTGATTTCGTAAAAATATCCTGAACTTGAAAAAACCGCGCACTCCCATATATGGAGTCACGGCATGAACAACGAAATTAGAAAGCATATCCTTATGTTTTATTGATATGTACACCAGGCGGCACATACAAGCTCCTGGCACGGTAATAACTATCAAAGTTTATCCTTAATAGTTTTGAGTATGTACGCCAGACATAGCAACTGGCAGTGTCGTTTAAAACAAATACAAGGAAGATTATCCTTTAATTTATTTTGTGCTATGTGATGCATGTGGTCAGGATT
>NZ_JBJMBA010000034.1:0-3491 GCF_045799135.1 Weissella sp. MSCH1
CTTAGGCGTCTTTTGTAGCAATCGCTTGTTCACTTCACGTTCAACTGCTTCATCAAAGGCCGTCTTGGTCACCTTGATGTTGTTTTGAATTTGTTCAGCATCATCAGCCATAACCATTTCAGCAAATTCAACTGGCAATCCCGAATTATTTAATTGATCGCGCGTTTCAATCAACAATTCCGAACGTTGCACCTTGCGTTCACGCTCTGCCAATTCGTTTTCTCGCTTCTTTGCCATCTCAGCAGAACGCTCATCCTTACTCAACTTAGCTAAGCGTTCTGCCTCATTCCTGGCATTTTCAACTTCAGCTTGCTTCTCGTTCTCCCACTTAGCCTTTTCAGCTGCCATCATCTTAGATAGTTCGCTTCGTGTGAACGTCTTCTCACTGTTGCCAGTTTCAGGTGTAGCGTCATTGTCCGCCACGTCCGTTACTTGCTCTTGGTCCTCAACTACTTCCGCCATTACAACTCCTTAACGTTTTACGCCCGCCGGCTATACTCGTTTTACGTCCGGCGACGAAACAACGTTCTTTAACGACTACGCTGGGAAAGTCAGGCAAAACAAAAACGCCTAACGAAATTAATCGTCAGACGTTTTGTCCAAATACTTATCAAACATTGCCAAGTCATCATCACTCGGCACAATACGACTACGGCAGTTCGGATGCATAGCCGGTGCGTTGTCACCAGATACAAAATCTGACAACTTGTGCACTGTACCGTTCAATCCACGGCAAACATTAGACGTCCGGTCATCCATCACCGCTACAAATTCATATTTCTTAAAACCCGAATCTTTATAACGACGTGAAATTGCTTGATTAGCAACGTAAGTTGATTCAGTTCGCACCAAACGTTCTGTCACATAACGTCCTGAACCCAGCTTCTTTGCCAATGCACGCGCCGTAACACGTGGGTTATCACCACGAATAGCTGCTTGAACCAACGCGTCCTTCAATGCATTGACCATCACATCCGCATTACGCCATATGCGCGTTGAGTAATTAGCACCACTCCATTGGCTAGACAATATCTCTTTGATTTCACGATTATTCAACGTTGAAACAGCTTGTCCAGCAACCGCAGCCCCATAAACATACTTACTTTCATTAGATAGATAATCAGTCAACGTGCCTTCCTGGCTATTCGTTGCTTGTATCATTGAGAATTCAAGTTCAAGCTTCAAAAGTTCAAGACGGTTAATCTTCGCCGTAACGTATTGCGCATTAAGCCTCTTGAGCGCTTCTGCGTCGTTTTGCAGACCTTTACGGTAATCATTCGCACGCTTCGCATAATCGTTTAAATCGGTCTCTCTGACCTGTTTAATGGCTTCTTCATAATCGAACCCGTTATCTTTGCCGTATCGGTCATAAAACTTATATATTTTATCGTTAATATCGGTCAGCGCATCCTGATAATACTTCATCAACTCATCATTGAGTTTAACTTCCTTCTTATCCAGCTTATCGAATATGCCGTCCATGCGTTTTGTCCAGTAATCTTTACTCGTCGCCATCTTCGCTTACACCTTCTTGATCAGGATTGGGATAATTATTGGTTTGACCGTTGAAAACAAACTGATTATCTGCTTTTTGCTTCTTCAAGCGCTTCAATTCCTCGTTCGCATCAACACCAGTGAATTGCTTCAGTAGTTCAAGTAACGTTTCATCACTGACAATGCCATACAAGCTCTGAACGTTAGCAATCAATTCATTCACGTTCTGTGGAATGTTTGGCGTGAACAAGATTTCCGTGTCATTGATGGCATCATAATTAACGCTTGAATTACCCTTGATACGCCAAACATTTACCGCTAAGCGCAAACGTCTCATAAGTCCACGTTCAAACAAACGTTCTTGTGTCACACGACGATTGTCGGCAGCCATCAGCTTATACTTCATTGCTTCACCAGACTGAACTCCCGAAAAGTTTTGGTCACTGGTATCTGGTGTAAACGTGAACCGCAGAATATCACCAACCAATCGGTCAATGTATGCCTTAGTACCGGCTGAGTCGTAAGTCTTTGTCAGATACTTGGCATCAGGTTCAGCACCGTTTTCGTCAGGATTGTCGTCCATAATCAACAAGCGGGCCTGCTTCATTTGCGCAACCACATTACCAATGAAGTTAGGATTTGGCATTTCCTTGCCGTCGTCGTCAACAATCACCGGGTTATCATCACTACCGGTGAATGGATTACCCTTAATCATCAACAGTGCATTGTTGAAATCTTCCTGAGTATTTGCCAATTCTGATTGGGCCAAATCATAAGCGTCGATTGTATCCAGAACAGCTTCATAAGCACCTGTCCTGTCCTCGTTGCTGGCATATTCAGTAACCGGCACACCGTCGAACTCGTGCGTTGTTTCCTCAACAAACTTCATGCCTCCAGCTTCTTGATTGTCATTGCGGTAGTAATACACCTTATCGTTCGTGTACACTTCAACAAAATCACGGAACCTACCTTCTTCGTATCGAACCCGGTAATACCGAACCGCAAACAACGAATTACGCTTTACAGTGTCGTCATATACAACAAAGACTTGCTCCGGGTTTAATCGGGCAAGCCTTACTTGAACGTTATTCTCATCACCGTCAACGTACACCAGCTCATAGGCCCGGCCATAAATTGACAGGTCAGTCTTAATTAGCACATTGTGGTAACTCTCATTGTTCTGTTTTGAAAAATCATCAATCTCTTCTTGTAACGTCTTATCTGCCGCATTTTTATAGACCACCGGCTTCCCCAGCATATAACTCTGCTCAAAAATCGTAATGTATCGTGCAAAATCACTGGCAATACGATTGTCTGCTGCTGTCTTATCCGACTTTGTCTCCTTATAACGAATATCATTGTCAGCAAGATAGTAACGCTTCAACGCTTTTAACCGGTTCACCTGCGACGACTTATGCCGGTTAATGAAACGATCTAACTGATTAATAAATCCTTCGGCCGCCGGGTCCATAATTGCATAATCATCAGCACTCATAAAAAATACGTCATTCGCATTAGGGTTAAATCGGCCTTTTCTCAAAAAATCAAAATTCATAACTGCTCCTATCCAAAGTACGTGCGTGCCTTTCTCAGCTTTTGTTCAAATGAATCGGCACTCTTAAGCGACTGCTTGTCGGCTGCGTAACGAACCGCGTCCAAAAAGTGGTTAAAACTATCAACAGGCTTGTTAATGTACTCGCCTGTCTTCTTATCTTTTTGCCACGTGTAATTGTCCAGCTCCTCAATCACCTGAAACAATCGCTCATCAACAACAATTTTGAATTGTTGTAAGTATTCAATACCGTGTCTAATACTGTCAGGTCCTTTGCGTGCCTTTGTTATACGGTCAATACCATCTTTGCGTATCTCAGCAATTGATTTTGGCTCGGCTGCATCAGCAATAATCGTTTCTTTGCTGTGTCCTAAGTCTTTAATCATCTGTGCTATCTCACCATTTAACATCCCCGTTTTACCGGTTGCTTCCAGGATATATAGCA
>NZ_JBJMBA010000035.1:0-2496 GCF_045799135.1 Weissella sp. MSCH1
AATCCTGACCACATGCATCACATAGCACAAAATAAATTAAAGGATAATCTTCCTTGTATTTGTTTTAAACGACACTGCCAGTTGCTATGTCTGGCGTACATACTCAAAACTATTAAGGATAAACTTTGATAGTTATTACCGGGATCAGGAGCTTGTATGTGCTGCCTGGTGTTATGGAATATAAGCGAATGGAAAGCGGGCTGCTTGCTAAGCAGTTGCCGGGAACACGGTTGCAGGTTCGAGTCCTGTATATTCCGTTGCGGGTTCTTTGTCCGATTGCTAAGAAGCGATCGAATTCTAGATGACTAAGAGCCTGTTTAATACATATCAATAAACAGTATAGGAATATACTTTCACTTTTTGTTTTCGTGCCGTGACCTTCGATATGTGGGTGCACGGTTTTTGTTTTGGGTGTAAGCTATCTTTTCGGAGGTAGGTTATATGCGTAATTTTTTTAATCGGTTATTCAACCCGTCGGTAGCAGGGCAATTGTCATTTTTAATTGTTGGATTGTTTTTCGGAATGGGAATGATGTCATTTTATGTTGGTGCCATGTCAGATACCGGTTCGTTGGCTGATTGGCTTGGAGCTGTTGGTACATTAGCGGCCGTTGCAATATCGCTTTATTATTCAGTGGACGCAAAAAAGGTGTCATTTGATTATGCCGTTGATATTAAAATAACTAAGTTGGATAGCAAATTTTTTAAATTTCCAGCCGAGTTAGTTATTGATTTATACGGGTTTAACATAGGCAAGTCTAGTGATGCAATCAGGCAAATTGAGCTTATTTTAGAAGATCAAAATCGTGAGAATATTATCATTAACCTGCCTGAAAATAATATTGCTGAAATTAAGCCGGAGTCGTATGTGAAATGGCAAGGACGCGAGAAAATGAATAGCCCTAAACTATATGGCTATTCTATAAATGAAAATAAGGCAATTAAGGTTGTTTTGACTAGTTTTCGCGGGAAGGAATACAATACGCGTGTGCGCCCGTCGGTTGAGATTAAACCAGCGTGGCAAATTCAAGAAGTCGAACCAGAAGGTGGACACAAAAAGTTTTACAGTATTGCTTTTGATGGAAGCATTTTGACACTAAACGACATCGTTGATTCGGCTGTGGTCGATAAAATATTAGAACATAATAATTTAAGGCGTGGTGATACGCATCTAACTGATTGGTTAAAGTTAGATAAGGCAGATGCTGAACTACTTCTGGAAACACATAAGAAAGAGTTTAGAAATAAAGTAGAATAAATGAATGTTTTTATACCATGAAAGGAGAACGGCATATGAGCTTGAATGAGCGACAGGAACGGTTTGTTGATGAATGGGTCAGAAATGGTGGAAACGGCGCACAGGCGGCACGTGAGGCTGGTTATAGCGCAAAAACAGCTAGAAGCATTGCACAACGTTTGTTGACAAATGTTGACGTGAAAGAAGCTATTCAAGCAAGACAGGCCGAACTCCGAGAACAGCGACGAATGACAACTGACAACGTGATAGAATTCTTTGAAAAGGTTGTTCAGGGTGAGATAGGTGAGCAGGAAGTGACGCCTTCTGGAAAAGTTATTGAGGTGCCGACAAAGGTTAACAACCGGATTAAGGCTGCCGAAAACTTGGGTAAGGTACTTGGTATCTTCCAGGCTGAAAGCGTCGTAGAAGTGAAGCCAATCGTTGTGATGGGTGATTACACGGAGGATGAAGATGAGTAAGAATGAACAGTTGACGTTGGAGTTTCCGAAGCCGGCGCGAGTGTTCAACAAACAAGTCTTTGATTATCTGTATGATTACGACTCACGCGTTGATTTGTGGTACGGTGGTGCGTCGTCTGGTAAGTCTGCTGGTGTAGTGCAAAAAGTTATATTGAAAGCGTTGGGTGATTGGAAAATTCCCCGGCGCTTTTTAATTTTGCGAAAAGTTGGTGCGACAGTTAAGGACTCAATCTTTGAAGACTTTATTTCAAGGCTGACTGAGTGGGGCCTGATGCCATACGCAAAAGTTCGAAACACTGATTATCGAATTAAGTTGTCGAATGGTGCTGAGTTTATTTTCAAAGGGCTTGATAACCCAGAAAAGATTAAGTCAGTAAAGGGTATCAGCGACGTCATGATGGAAGAAGCCACGGAGTTCACGTTGGATGATTTCAATCAGCTTGATTTGCGTTTGCGTGAACGTAAGCATCCCCAGAAACAAATCTTCATTATGTTTAACCCGGTGTCTAAAGCGAATTGGGTGTACAAACAATTCTTTGAGCGAACGGATCCGGACACAAAAATTCATTTGTCGACTTACAAGGATAATAAGTTTTTGGATGACGCCAATCGCAGACGTATCGAACAGTTGAGCGAAACTAACGGCGCATACTACAAGATTTACGCGCTGGGCGAGTTTGCGACACTGGATAAGCTGATATTCCCTAAGTATGAGAAACGACTTCTACGGGCCGGCAGTGACGAATTAAAGGGTGTTCCGTCATACTTCGGACTGGACTTT
>NZ_JBJMBA010000036.1:0-109547 GCF_045799135.1 Weissella sp. MSCH1
AACCGTGTCGGGAGCAGCCTTCGAACTCTGTACAGGCTTACATCCAAATTGGATTATCGTACGTCCTCGAAGTAACCGATGCTAATGACCGCAAGAGATGTCAAATCATGACTAAAGTGTTTATCTCTTAAATTGATACGTCTTGTTATCTTGCGTCATTACCGTGACACGCCCGCATGGATGTCGGTAGGTAGAGAGATGATAGAGGTTGAAATGAATTCTTCCTGCAATTCAATTACCTGCCTTTCCTTTGGTACATGATTATAATAGCACCCACTGTAAGCGCTTGCAAGAAATAACCCTCGTTAATTGCTGGTCATCACTGACCCGTACTCTGCCTGGACATCTTGTAAGTTATGCGTACGCAACCAGTCGTTCACATTAATTGAAAACGGATGATCACTATCACCATTTCCACCGGTATACGAACCCGTCATCACTCCTACACCACCATCACCAGACAACGTATACGTCGCCCCAATACCATTCACGCCAATGCCAACAACCACCCGGCCCTTACCTGAGCCAACGCCGTCGACCACACCAGTTGTAATATTGTGGACATCCGATGGCGTATAACCGGCTTCGGTTGTAATGACTTGGGCCAAAATTGATGCCCGATCATTCTGGGTTAGGTCTGTCGCCACAACTCCTGGTGTCCCAGTCAGCTCACTCGATGACGACTCAGACGTTGCCGTGGCTGACGATGTCGCAGAACTTGCTGATGACGTGGTTGTCGAGCTAGCTGTTACCGAACTGGTTTGTGACGAAACACTACTTGTAATAGACGATGACGATGTCGCCGCCTTGTCAGTACGAGCATTATCAATCACTGCGGCAACACCAACACCCAATAACAACGCTAATAATAATAACGCTACAACTAACAGTACCTTTACTGGACTTTTCTTGTATGGCGTATTTGAACGACGCAGCCTATTTGTTTCCTTATCCCGATTAGACATTGTTTTCACCTCATTTTTTGGTTAGTAATTTCCCACCGCGTATCTTAATCCTATTTTACTAACAATAGCCGTCTTGAGGTTGGCCCAACTCTGAATTATCCAGTCCAAAATTATGTACATTAATTAACGATCAACTTAATAATCATTGTCTGAACTTTATCTTCATTCGTTATGAGTTCCAAAACTGCATCAACGTTACCTTCAGGTGCAAAATCATCCGTAAAATCACCATGGAATGTCACATCGGCTACCACATGATTATCTACTAAATCATTAATCTTGTTCACACTTGTTTGCACACTAAAGTCAATGAAATATTGCTTAAAGTAGCTTTTGATATCCGATTTACCAGTTCTCATTTGTCCTGAGGCAACGTCCGAAACCGTGGCATCTAACGCAAACAAATCGGTATACTTTTCGTCAAAAGCATTTAAATCACTAACAATTTGAGTTAACAATGTACGTGCTGTCATAATCATACCTTTCTTCTGTATTTGAAATAATGAACAACAAACAAAAAGACAGCATCGCGAACTTAATCGTAATGCTGTCTTTTAACAGTCTAATCAACTGTCTTCAAATCTTAGTTAAGTAACAAATTACTTAGCAATGATTTGCTTGTACTCTTCACGAGTAACAACTGATACTTGGCGACGGTCACGGCCCAAACGACCGAACTTTACGACACCATCAGTCAAAGCGTACAACGTGTCATCGTTTCCACGACCAACGTTTACACCTGGGTAGATGTGCGTACCGCGTTGACGGTAAATGATTGATCCAGCCTTGATGTCTTGACCATCAGCGCGCTTCGTTCCTAGACGACGACCTGCTGAGTCACGACCGTTGGCAGAAGATCCGCCTCCCTTGTGGTGGGCAAGCATCGTCAAGTTGTTCAAATTCAATTGCATGATTTAAATCCTCTTCTTTCCGATGTCTTAGGCAATAGAGTCAATGACAACCTTAGTGTATGGTTGACGGTGACCTTGCTTCTTGTGTGAGTGCTTCTTTGGCTTGTACTTGAAAGTAACAACCTTCTTTTCCTTACCTTGCTTCTCAACAGTACCTGATACAGTAACACCATCAACGTATGGTGCACCGATCTTGCCGTCAGCGAAGACAACCTTGTCAAAGACAACCTTGTCACCCTCTGCGGCGTCCATCTTCTCGACGTAGATTACGTCACCGGCAGAAACCTTGTATTGCTTTCCACCGTTCTCAATGATTGCATATGCTGCCATGAGTCTGTAGACCTCCATATATATTATTTCTAAAAAAACTTAGACTCACCGAGTCCGCGTGTTCCGAGGAACAACTTAATACAGACCACGAGTGGTTGCAGTTTGTGGGATCCACAAACACAACGTAAGTTATTATAAACCAATGGGAAAACAAAAACAATAAAATCCCCCACAATTGGTGAGGGATTTTAACGAAAACATAAGTGCAGCTGGTGGACATTGTTTTAAAAATACACGTGCATCATTCCAGAAAAATAATATAAAAATTGGCTAGTATTATATTTTATATTCCCGGTGATTTTCTACCGTTTTTCTAACAAGTGCTACAAACGGTGCTACAAAGTGCTACGGTTTCTTATTTTTGTCATTTCATATATAATTAGGTTTAAATTAACAAAGATAAGAGGAACCTAACATGACAGAAACCACCCACTGGATTGAACGACTGAACAGTTTCTTGAAATCAGAAACAGAAGATGAACGCATTTTATATGTAGGAAAGTTTAACGAACTTGTGGCTAACGGATTTAATTCGAAGCAAGCTTACATTAATTTGCACCGAGAAATTGTTGAACCCTTGCTAGAAGAGAATGAACTAGTTTGGGAAGATTACACCGAGGCAACTGCTAAGGCAATGTTCCGGCCAACCCTATTTGATGTTAAGACTTGGATCGAACTAGCAACTAAAATTGGTCCTTCTGCTGCAACTGGAAATTGGCATGCGGTTGAGCATGATTGGTCATGGGACTTACATGATGTAGAAGAATTCGTCTAAATACTATCAAAAACACGCTCTGACAGCTTCGTACGATTCTTCATTGGGCCATTCATACTAGTCAGATAAAGTTTGGACCGTAAAAAAGCGCTCGTACTAATACGAACGCTTAAGTATGGTTATAATTAAGCTTTAGCTTAATAAATGAAAAAAGAAAAATTTATAAGTCGCGCTATCGGCTTCTTAAAAATCTTTTACGGCTGGTTAAACCGCATTCATTAGTTTAATATATACAACCCATAATTACTAGCATATTTGTGTCAAACAAAAAAGCCCGCCTAGATCAAGTGCAATTGCACCTGTCCAGACGGGCTTTTTATATTTGTGACCGACAATATTGTCGGTCACAAAACTGGTTAAATTCGACCAGTTTACTTATTCAATTGTTCAACCAATTTATTCAGGCTCTTTGGCGTTGCGCTCTTAACATAGTAGGTTCCATCAGTTCCGAAATCCCATGTGTAACCCTTCCAAGTTCCTTTTCCTTGAACAAGCTTACCGTCACCGTCAGACCAGTAGTACATCCCCCATGAGTTCGTCCAGTTTGACTTGATTAGCTTACCGTTAGCAAATGACCAGTAAGAACCCATGTGCTTCTTGATGCCGTTGGCCTTGTGCTTGAACGACTTGTCTGTGTACCAAACACCCTTCTTTGACCACACTGTAGCACCGTCACCAGGGTTCTTCTTGATTACCGCTTGATCCGCAGTAAAGAAGTTGTCGTACAACTGATTTACATCAAACACACCAAGTGACATGCGGAATGTAGCCTTTGAATCAAACTGCCAACCGTGCTCTGTAGCATACCAGTTTTGAGTTGACGTTGGCGTGAATGGGTATGAAGCAATCCATGACTTTTCACCATATGGCGTCACCTCAAGATGAGACCCCATTGTGTAAGCAGTAGTACGGAACCCACCCTTAATCTGAACCTCATTTTCAAACGCCGTTACAACCGCTTGCATATTTGCACCCATCGCCATTTGGGCCGGTTCCTCGACATCGGCAACCAAAACCGCTCCGACTGGCAAGCCGTCAGCTTGTGCCATAGCGACAGCATAATCAGCCTCTGCGATAGCACCCTCAATAGTTGTTGCATGCAGGTAGTGATACCCGTTAATGTACAGTCCGGCTGCTTGAGCAGCTTGAATATTACCAGCAGCCGTCCAGTCGTGGTAGGTTGTTCCCTCAGAGATTTTTGTCACAACGGCCTTGACACCATATGCGTCTCGCATATCAATAAATTCTGGCGTTGTCATTTGTCCGTTGTGATTTGATACGTCAACCATATCGTAACGAGGCGAATCTGCATGCACAGTAACTCCCGTAACGGCAAAATCTCCAAAGAAAACGGCTACCATTACGGCAGCCGTTTTAAATAGCTTATTAAATTGTTTCATCTTCATTTCCTCCAGTATTGAACGGGTGAGAGTCCACCGTGCGATATAACTTTTCAAAAATCTCATCTCGTGCCCAGTCATAGCACTTATCTGGCAAAATATGCCCACTTAACCACCAGTTGGCAACCATAGATAGCAACCCGTCGTATGCAATCGCAACAAACGAGGCAATAGCTAACCACGAGAACAAAAAGCGCGTTGAGTCCACCGGTATATTTGCGAAAGGCATAAACATATTGAAATACGTAATAAACAACCCAAACAAATAACCTGCTAATTCAAACGTGAATGGTAACAGTGATCCAAACAGTTTCTTAGCAAGCCTCCTTACCAGCGTCCAACCACTTAGCACTTTTTTGCCCCGATGCCGCCGCCAACCAATTCCCATATGCCAATCAAGATAAGCAAAAATCACCAGTACGAACGACAAGTTAAACCCGTTCACATACGGTGACACTTGCTTACTAAAGGCCCCTAGTGTAACTAAAAGCCCTGAAATAATTGGCAGATACTTCTTTACTTTTTCTAACATTTTCACATTTCTACTCACTAACTATTATTTGCGATCATATTTGCCGGTAGCGCTGCATTTGAAATATACGTGATACTTCCGTCCATCCATGCACCCTTCGCAATCTTAGGGCCACGATAACTAATCTTTGTAGTTCCGTCATCCCAAATAGACAAGACTCCAGCCTGTCCCAAAGAAATAGCTGGCCCCTTATATCCTGTCGTTTCACCACCTGCCCAATATGGTTGAGCATAAATCTTTGCATTGGTAGATGAACCAAATGAGAATAGCGTTTCTTCTGAAGTAATGTCCTCACTTACATTTCCAGATACATTCACAAATGCAAGCGGCCCAATCTTGATAAATCGGAACGTCAAACCTTTTCCAGAATATTCATACGCTTGAATATCCGGTCGTAATGACACCACACTGTTCCCGTTTAATGCAGTAAGAATTTGGTTAATCTTAGTTGTTCCGGGCATAGTACCCGTGAAGTTCTTGTCACCGCCGACAGTCTCATTGCCACTTTTATGAACTGAGTCTGCGTCGTAAGATTTACCGTTGATCAGAATATCGCCACCTGACGAAAATTCAATCACATTGTGTCCTGAATACGTCCCATTTTGATAATTGTTTGCATGCGTGATAATGAAAACCGAACCGTCACCAACTAATGCAGCACTCTCAGTGGTAGAGTCCAAGAAACTTAAATCTCCCTTAGCTTTACCATTCGTATAAATATCCTTTTGAATAGCACCAGCACCTTCACCGCCACCAAAGAGCGCAAGTTGATTCGTTCCAAAATATCCAATATTTTCACCCATTGTCCCGGTACTTCCGAGACGGATAAGCTGCTGGTTTCCGTCAGGTGATCCCGTGGTACCAAACCAAAGGCCGGGCGCATCCTGGCTTATCACTGGACCCGCTGTAAACGTTTTTGTACCCTCAATAGTTTCGGCCCCCGATTTATGAACTACCCCCGGTAAAGTTAGCGGCAAGCTCACGTTTCCAGACCCGTCAATCGAAACATTTCCAGTTCCTTCACCAGAAAGTGACAAATTAAACGTCTTTTTCAACTTGTCGGCAGTTGAAGCGTTACCCACTAACCCTCCAGACGCAACAATCGGTTCACTAAACGAGTTCTTTCCCGTCCAATTATTGGAACCAGTATTCAGGTTGATTTCAGACCATGCCAGCCAATCACCACCGCTCATTCCTGAGAAAAAGTAACGACCATTGCTATCTACCATAGAACGCATACCGTATTGACCGCTCGGTTGTACGAACACGTCTAAAGTGAACCAGTTAGATGACCCACTAGGCTTGTTCAACACGGTTGATCCTGCCGTTGCCCCGGTAAAATATCGGCCAGATGTCTTAATCAGCGACAAATCATCACTGGCTTGTAATTCTTGACCAGAAACATAATCAGCAGTATTAGAGTGTCCGCTGATACTACCAAGAATAATCTGAGAGAACGACTTCACTCCGTCAATTAACTCATTACCAGACTTGTGTACAGCTTTTGAGTCGTACAACCCGTTTTGTTGATCTACGTAATCTTTTGTTTTCTTTATGTCACTCATTTGAGCGATAGCATTATCATCGATAGTCAACTCGAACCCTACATCACTGTTGTTTACAGCGATGTTGATGTCATAAACGATGGACCCTTGTGCGTTACCACCAGCTGGAATAAAGTCCGGAACGGATGCCGTAACAACCGCCAACAGAACTTCATTGTTTGAACTATCGTTAATGTAAACCCCGATTGCCCGGATGTAGGTATCTGTGGTAATTCGAGAACTATCAAATACACCAGTCACCGTAAAAACGTTTGCTGATTTTTTAATCGCAGACGGCAAAACAACCAATGCTTCATTAGTTA
This sequence comes from Weissella sp. MSCH1, assembly GCF_045799135.1. Taxonomy (NCBI): domain Bacteria; kingdom Bacillati; phylum Bacillota; class Bacilli; order Lactobacillales; family Lactobacillaceae; genus Weissella; species Weissella sp. MSCH1. The sequence goes on from NZ_JBJMBA010000036.1 coordinate 6,781, forward strand.
GTTTGTTTAGCCCTGATACGTCTTTATTTGTATAATCAGTACTTGAAATCGATATTTTTGATACCTTATTCAAAGTCTTGTGCTGAAATAAATCTGCCGCAGCGGATAGACCGGCATTTGTAAATTTCGCAGCATTTAATTTAGCCATTCTACATATCCTCCACATTCATAGTTGCAACTGGCGACTTAAACCAACTTGCACTTTCAATAACCATTCCGAGGCCAATTTCACTTTCACTAGCAGAACGAAATGATATTTCTTCAAGCCGGACACCAGCCGGCAAAACTGCTTCTATCCAATCGATAACTAACTGACGTTGATTTTCATCGGGTGTTAGCGCAGTAGGCATATTCAACACCTTTACGCTCATTGGTTCTTGACCATTCCGAACGTCAAAGGCACTCGCATCAAGCCCACTTGTATTTGATAGCACATGTATTAAATCGTTCACCGTGCCGACGCGCAGCCCCATTTCAATATGCGACTTAATTAAAAAGCGATAAAACTCATCGTCAATTGTCGTACGGGTTACACCGTACTCATTTCCAACCACTTCTAGAGCTTTACCGCTTGCTTCATCAATACTGTGCCAACTTAAAATTCTTAATGTACTTTTCTGGATAGTATCAAGCTCATATCCAAATAAATCTAAAATTTTATACCAATTACTTTCTGGGTTTCTGGGGTATGAGATTGGCAACAATGCCACTAATTCGTCTGTAATTGCCGTCATACCGTTACCTCAACTTCTTCAGGTACGATGTACTCAAATTCTGCTGGATCCAAACTATTACCCTGAATTTCAGCATTGTTCTCCAAAACAGTTAACACAACATTTTTAATGCCCGTAACTTCAAACGCTGCTCCAATTAAACGAGACGTGTACAACGTCTCGCCAATTCTCAGCGTCGACATGTAATCAGTAATTGCGGTCTTAACGTCTTGAACACCTGTGATAGAAAAATCATCCGTTGTCTCTAGCTTCACAACAACCTTCACCTTGCGTTCGGTTGGCCGGTCAAACTTAATTGTTTGTGTTCGTGTTCCACCAAGCACTGGAACTTCCACGGACACTTTTCCATTGGTTGATACACCGGCAACAATCGCATTAAAAATAGCATTGGCAATTTCGCTATCCTCACCACCTTGAACATAAAAGTGAACTGATTTAGGTAGATTACCAAAACTGTCTACTTCAATCGTATTGTTTACAATCACCTGTGCCATTTGTACAGCCGGAACATTCTGAACCGCAGTCAAAATGCTGTTAACCGTACCATTCGCAGATTTTTTGTAGTTATCTAATAGTCGTTTCCTCAAAGTGGCATCAGACTCTGCCTCCGTGCCTCCGGTTGCCGCTTCTGTATTAGTTACCGATAAAACACCGTCAACAGCCTCAATCATCGTCGTAATCGTGCCAGAGGGAACATTAGCAGCCGATACCTTTTCAACTGAAACCGCACTGATCGTTGCAACTCCAGGTATATCATCTTCACTTACCGTGGCAGTATCAGTCGCCACAAGTGTCTTTTCTTGAACAGCCATAAATTGGATGCCGTCTTTAGTAGCAAATCTTGTTAACTCTGGAACCACCGCCCCAGCCTTTCCAGTAACTTGCAACGTTGTATAGGCATTTCTGGCTGGGTTACGGATAAGACCGATGTTCGCAGCTAAACGATCAAGAGACACGCCAACCGCCTGAGAAACATAACCAGAAAACCAAACAGATTCCTGCAATTCTTCCTCTTTCGCAAGGCCGTATGCCATGACCCGTAATAATGAGCCAATTTTGCTGTCAGGCCCAGTCGCTATATTCGGTGAAATGGTGTTTTGCGCCTGTTGAATTAAATCTTGAAGTATCGTGTCATAAGTTCTACGTGTGAACCCATCATTATCAAGCATTTAAACTCACCTCCGTCGTATTTACCTCATCACTGTTCACAACCGTTAAATCAAAAGAAACAGAAAGCTCACGGGTCTCTCTATTTTGAGAAAAGCCAAAATTATCAACGCTATCAATTTGGTTATTCCACGTCTTTAACGAGTCAGAAATATCTTTCTGGATATAACTCGTGTTAAGAGTCCTTGTAATCAAGTTGCTTCGCGTCATACCGAACTCAGGAACCAGAGTAAACTCACCAGTCCTTGTAGTTAATATGATTGCTGCTGATTGCTTCAGTTGCTCCGTGCCCGAAACCGTCATTAGATCATTGATTAGAACCAAATCACCATTTTCATCCATTTGAAAATCAATCATTGTGCTAACCTCCCAATAATCACGGCATCGTTAATGCTATGTCTCTTCTTAGACTTAACTTTAAATATCTGACCCTTTCCAGGGTAATCACCAAGAGAAACGTCAAGATATAACAAAAGGACAACGTCCCCAACTTGTAAGTTAGAAACGTCGTCCAATTTAAATGCATTAAAAATTGTTGCCGGCTTTTTATCCCCTGTCTGCCCCAGAATTTGAACGTCAGCCGTTTTGTTGCTATTGCTTCTAATTACCCGTCCAAGCGCTGAAACGTTTACAGAGGCTGCCGCATTTAATGTCATAGCCCCTAACAAGTTAGACCAGTCATTTGTTGGTGAACCATTCTTAGTCGCCATTAAATCACCTCTCCTGTTGTTCTAAAGTTTTCTCCGTCAAAGCTATGTTCACCATTTCTAAAGTGATAGATTGCACCTCCACCATATTTCGAGTTAAGTTTTATAGCTTGACCGACATTGATCCGATGATTTAATAACACCTCAACGCTGTATCCTCGCGTCTTATCATCCGGTGACCAATCTAGCGGTTGAGGATACCCAATCAAACCGTGTTCAGAGTCATATATCAAAGCATTTGAACCTGAGTTTTTAACGTCATTAATAACTAAACGACCACGCTTATAGAACAGCTTGCTGCCACCAGCCTCAGCTAACTCACTCAGAGAGTCAATTGGCGACCCGTCGGCACTATAACCGTCCTTGTATACCTTTTCTTTTTTAAGAACTTTCTCGCTTAAAGGTATGCCCGCTTTCTCTGAAATACGAGATATTGCATCGCTTGCTGTAATACCGGCACCCAAAGATAGCTCAATATCTTTCGCGCTCTCGTAATCTTGCCCCTCCAAAAATGAAAAGCTTGATTTAATATCCCCGTCAGAGTCGCTAGTCCGTGGATAAACATAGTTAATTTTGCCTTCAGAAATAACACCAATATCATTCCCATATCCAGCCTCTAAAACAACGTGCGTCCCAACTCTAATGAAATTAACGCTATTATCGCTCAAATTAAACATGTCAATTTGAACAACAGACGGCGTTGAGTCGTCACTAAAAGGTGAATTGAACTGGATCATTATTGAATTTTGCCTATCTGTTGGGTCATATTTCCAAGTTGATTTTCTATTGCCATTAGTAATGGAAACTCGCACTTTTCCTAGCCATTGATCTACATCCGACTTTATCACCTGACTTACTGGCGGTTTCGGCTTCACTTTATCGGCCACAGTAGGCTGATGAGCTGCTATGAAGTCAGCTATCTTATCACCAAGCTTCACATAGGTTTCAGCAGTCGGGTGCAGCACATGATCTCCCAGATAATCATATCGATTATTTGGTGTTACAACTGGAGAGCCACGCCAATCAATAACTTTTGCTCCAAATCGATTGTATACGTCGGCTTCAACGTTCATTAAATCGTTTTGAGAGTAGCCATTATATAAATCGTTCAAATTCATCGTTTTCATAAAACTTTGAATAGGCAAAATTCCAAATATCGTAATATTGGCATTTTTCGATTTAATGTAATTCAGCCCAGATTCCATTGCTTGTCTTACTTGATCTAGTGAAGCGTTGTAGTAATTAAAATCATTTGCTCCAAAAAATATCGTTACAGCATCGTAGGTTGAAAAGTCGACAGACTTTGCTTGTTGAACAAAATTATGTTCCCCATTTAGCCCGCTCATCGTTGAACCACCGACAGCAATATTTCTGACACTTCCACCTAATCGTTTTTGAACCTGTTCAGTCCATGACGGAACGCTTGAAACACCGCTCCACCCCTGAGTGATACTATCTCCCAGGGCAATTATTTTATTGAAAGCCATAATCAACCTCCATCTGGCCCTACATCATCGATAAACAGTTGAACCGTATCGCCAAATGTTTCAAAGGTAATATCTTCATTTGGATCAGCTTCATTCATCGGGACAACCGTTACAGACGGTATTCTACTATCCGTAAAGTCTGACCAAAGTGGCTGATTTGCGACAAGTCGTTCTCCAAGAACAATAGGTTCTCCCGCAGCCGTCTTTAGGTCAACCGTGAAAATATCTTCCGAAATCAAGTAATCAATTCCCAGAATGTAGGTTAAATTTCCAAATGGAAACTCGAACATTTCAGGTAATCCATTCTTGTTTACGGGTATATAAGACCGTTTTGTCATACTACTGTACCCTCGCTCTAACTCCGATAGGTATAAATCTATCAGGCCAACCGTTCCAGCCTCTAAGCGTATCTAATGGCGTACCATACTGCATCATCCAACCCCAATAGGTATCACCAGGCCGTACTATCACAAACACTCCAGGTGGTGTTGGTGGCGGAGGTGGGCTCACTGGCTTCTTTACAGCAATTGCAACCTGTGAAGGCCGTTTTGTAATTTGCACACGAGTCCATGTAAACGTTGCTTGCATAGCATTTGCATTACTATCAAATTTAAAATCTAAATTCGATATTACAATGCTGTTCATGTAACGCCGGCCGTACCACTTTAACAGTGTGCCCTTCATCTGCCATTCATACATTTTTTCCATATAATTTTGGCCGTCAGGGTTTGAACCACCGTCACCAAACAGATACCCGGTAATTGAACCCGTGTCCGAACTTAAACTAACGTGATCAGACACCGCCGAACCATCTTCAACTGGGTTTTGCGCAACATTTGTTTCTTTTGTCATACCTTCTTCAGTGGCAAAAAACCAAATAGCTGCTCCCCCGTTTTGAGGCTCCATTTTGGATCCAACCTTTTGCTGATTATAATTACTCAAAATTTCACCTCCTGATTAAGCTAATTCAAGGCCCAATGCACTTCCGAGTTGATGTGCGAGGGCTGACATGTGGGTATTAAGTAGCTGCATTACAATCTTTTCAACTTCACCGCTATTCACTCCGCCATTGAAGGTGAAACTCATATTCGGGTTAATTGAAATGACCGTGCTTTGTTTTGGACTTGCTTCCGTCTTTGGTACGGCGTTTCCAGCAGTATTTGTTAGCGTTTTAAACGCTTCCTTTGCTCCAGACGTTCCCTTTGCGTATGCATGACCAAACTTTTTACGAGTTGTCGCAGCATCTAAAACATGCGTCCCTACCGGCAATGGCACTGTGATATTACGCTTGTTAGGGAACAAACCTACAAGACCGTTAGGCAACATAAACGCCTCACGGAACGTTGACCCCTTTGCGTCATTAACAAGGGCAAGACCGCCAGTGTGTCCGCCGTGTGGTGTACCACCTGCATAACGAGGCACAACTGAGCTAAACGCCTGCTTAGCTCCAGGTGTTCCGTTAGCCAACTTATCGGCACCCTTACCCTTTAAATCAACCGTCAAAGTAATTGTTTTCGACTTCAATTTGTCGATAGCACTTTGAAGCGAACTGATTTTAGAGGCAACACTAGATGCCGTTGATCCAACCTTTTCAAGCGCGGATGAAATCGCACTAGATTTTGATGTAGCAGTTGAAGCCATTTTAGAGAACACGCTTGTCATTGTTGCGGCAGCTTTGGTCAAACCTGACTTAATAGCTGACTCCCACTTTGAGGCGCTAGACTTAATCGTGCTCTCAACTCGACTCATACCGCTTTTAGCTTGTGAATTTAATTGATTAAACCCTGCTGCAGCTGACTTAAATCTAAACGCATCCTTCGCTGAGTTTTGAATTTTATGAGCGCCAGATTTTACAGCACTCGCCACTCGGTTCATTCCGCTTTTTGCCGTACTTACAAGTTGATTAAAACCTGACTTTGAACTCTTGAATTTAAAGATGTTTCGGCCAGCGTTTTGAACTTTCTTCGCACCTGACTTAACTGTGCGGGCAACTCGTGCCATGCCACTTTTAGCAGTTGAATTCAATTTGTTAAAACCTGACTTCGACGACTTAAACTTGAAAGCGTCTTTACCTGATCGTTGAACCTTCTTTGAACCAGACTTCACCGTTTTTGTTACCTTGTTCATTCCGCTTTTTGCGGTACGGTTAAGTTTGTTAAAGCCTGACTTTGAACTCTTGAATTTAAACGCATCATTACCGGCTTTCTGAGTTTTCTTGCTACCAGACTTAACAGTCTTTGTAACCTTACTCATTCCAGATTTTGCGTCACGGTTAATCTTGTTGAACCCCGACTTAGATGACTTAAATTTAAAGGCATTCTTAAAAGCATTTTGAACTTTCTTTGCGCCTGATTTAGTGGCACTTGAAGCTTTACTCATACCCGATTTAACGGCATTAGAAACACCCTTAAATACGTTTGAACCAACTTTTCCAGCCTTTGACAAACCAGATTTCATCGATTTACCGATGTGTGAAGCTCCAGAGGAAACGGCTTTACCAGCTTTTGATAGGCCCGATTTTGCACCGTCATAAACTCCACCAAACCATTTACCAGCACCCTTTGCGGCACCAGTAACAGCTTTACCCATGCTAGAAACAGTCTTGCCGATATTTCCAGCGTTTTTACCGATAAATGACCCAGCTTTCCCGCCTAGCCACGAACCAGCTGCACCACCAGCAATAGTACCCAATGGTCCCAAAAATGAACCCAACGCGGCACCGGCAACACCACCAACACCTGATCCAATAGCTGAACCAACTGCTTTATTGCGGGCCTTACCTGGCTTTTGCTGCATAGCAGAGTAAACGTCCATCGCTGTCATTCCAAGACTTAGAACTCCTCCAGCCCGGCCAACAGCACCACGAACAAATCTTCCTGCGCCACTCTCCGCAACGGCAGAAAGTGCGCCGCGGCCCGCTGAGAACAAACCTTTTGCTCCACGACCAACAGCACCAATACCCCTGGCAAGACCTGAACCACCAAGCGAGGCCAAACGACCAACTCCACCTAGTCCTCTCATTAGTCCGCTTCCAGCACCAGCGATACCACGCATTAAGCCACCACCGCCACCTCTTGCAACACGTCCTATGCCACCAAACAATCGACTCATACGAGTTCCTTGCTTTGCATATCGTGCACTTCGGCTCCAGTTTCGTTCTTCTGCGGCAACACGACCTGCGTATTCAGTATTGCCATATCGTTCAGCGATTCCGTTCGCTTGTCGTAAAACACGTTGATATTTAGATGAATGCGTTCCGTAACGTGCGCCAGTTCGTTCTAACTTAGTAGCAGCCTTATCCTCAAAGCGTTCCATTCTTGAACGAGCTTTATTTGCTTGTTTGGATCCATATCCATATTTTTCAACAGCTCGCTCATATTTACTTGCTGCTTTGTTATATTTCCTATTTTTGCGGGTTAGTCGGTCTTTGCCCTTTCCGTTTTTACCTTCATCACCATAATCGTCGTTATAGTCGTCTCCAGCGCCGTTTTTACCACCCTTGTTCTTTCCCCCAAGTGCTGCGGTTAATCGGTTAAGGGCGCCAGTATTTGCGCTCAGAGCACCATTATTTCCTTTGGCTCCAGAGAATAGGCTCTTAATACCTGGAATTTTATCTAATTTGGTTAGACGCCCAACAAAATTTAAAATACCTTGTAATGGTTTCCCAATTAAAGGCAATTTTGTAAAGCCCTTGATAGATAGACCAATAGCCGTCATTGCTCCCGCAAATTTTGCTGCGTCTTTGACCCAATCAGATACCTTGTTGCCTGTACCTTTTGGAAGCATATCAAGGGCACTTTTGGCAATGTCTTTAAACTTATCAATGCCATTCTTTACGTTGTTAATAACAGACTTTAGCCCTCCGATGAAGCCCTCTCCAAACGCCTTAACAAAAGGCGACACAGCTTTAATACCTTGTCCCAAAGCATTAGCAACTCCTGTCAATTTGCTTGCGAACTTATCCGCGTTGCTCATCAAGTCTTTACTAGTGAATGTCTTTGAGATTTTCCCTAGTATGTCAGAAAAGCCTCCGCCCTTAGCAATTTGCTCTCCTGATTTTTTCATTACCTCAGAAAGCCAATTTAATGTACCTTCTCTAGCAGAACGCATAGCCCCTGGTAATGTTGAGTTAAACCGTTCTGAAGCTTTACCAACACCACGAGAGTTACCATACGCATCCAAACCTCGATATGCGGTTGCAGCATCAACAGCTGACCAGTCGTAACCCGTTCCAGTTTTATTAAGTCCAAGATCATGTCCGGTCTCTTTTTTGTATTCTTTACGGATAGCACGCGTTATTTTACCGTCAAGCAAATTAAATGATCGTGCACTTTGACCGGTCATTTTACCCAAATCACCGATATTTCCGACTGCCATTTTCATCATTTCCATTTCACGGTCACTTAATGCGTTCGCGTCCTGAATATTGAAAATACCTTTTAGCAATCGTTGCGTACCAGATACATTACCTGAATATCGAGAACCCGCATCGGATGAATAGATTTGCTTAGCAAAACCATTCGCCATTTCGTAACTATTACCAGCTTGTAAAGCAGTAACCATTGTTGCGTCATTCGCTGCCTCAGAGGCTCTTGTTAGAGCTTTGCCAGATGTACCGTGAGCGTCGGATATTGAAGTTGCCCACATCGCTTGTCCAGACTCACGTTCCTTTAAACGTTCATAACCGCCACCAATTAGTTCTTTACCACCGTCAACAACGGACTGAACCGCCCCAGCGGCAAGCAGTCCAACAGAAAATGCGGCAGCAGTCTCTTTCAATGTTTCTTTAAGTTTGCTTGCTTTCTTTTCTGTTTGTTCAAGTTGCGTGTTGAATTTTGATACGCCACCACCAGAACCTCCAGAAAAAGCTCCTGCCGTGGCTGATTTCAAACTTGATAACTTCGACTTCAACCTATCAAGCATCGAAACTTCACGGTTAATGCTTTCAGTTGCTCGATTAACACCAGTAGCGACACCTTCTCCAATCGTTTTTCCGGCTGCTCCCGTTTCCTTCAAGCTGCTTCGTAACCTTGTTGAGGCGCCATTCACTTTTGACATCGCAGCATCGGCACGACTCATGCCTGCTTCGATACCTGATCCTGTCGTTCGTCCAACGTTTGAAAGCTCTTTTAGTTTTGCTGCGGATGAACCAGCAGTTTCGCTCAGCTTACGTAAACCGGCTGCCCCTTTTTCAAGTCCAGCGGGGTTAATTCGCATTTGCTTCTCTACTTGTTCCGCTTTATGTATAAGCTGGCTGGTGGCCTCGTCAGCTTGTTTTAATGCAGAATTATTCACATTCCACGTAAGTCCAATTGTTAAATCACGTACGTCACCAGCCATAACTTTATTCCTCCGGTTCTAATTCAGGGTGCTGCATTTTATACAGTTCATTCGCCTTGTAGTTCAAATACTCAATTTCGTCTAACGTCATTAGATTTATTTCTTCCTTTGTTGCCAAACCCATGAGTACCGGGAACTCCAACTTGAAGTCCTGCTCGAACCTATGTTCAAAATCTCTCTCGTTACTCTTATGAGTTAAAAGGCTTGCTAAGAAATTCATCGGCGTTGCTAAACACCGCCTCAAATTCATCTCCATGATCGTCAAAGTAATCGATACCTTGCTTAGCCACTACATCTGGATATACAACAGTGCTCTTGATCAATGCGTTAACATACTCGGCATTAAATGCTGGCGGAACGTTATCCCCCAATTGAAATGCAAGTGTCACCGTCTTCATCGCCTGCTTAATTCCAGGGTGTCGCAAAATAAACTTCTTCCCGTTCGCTTCAAATTCACGGTATTGCCCGTTCAATGATCCTGTCTCACCACGTTCAGCAGCTAGGCGGTGGTATTGGTCGTACAACGGATCAGTGACCTCCGTTTGTGGGACAACTGGCACTTGTGGAGCCGTTTGAGCTCCTGGAAGTTCACCAATAGTTGCTGGTTGCGTCGTTGCGTCTTGTACTGGTTCAGTCATGATATTTCTCCTTTTGTTCGATGCTTAGATGAATTGAATTTTTACAAGTTCTTGTTTGTAATATCCAAAACAGGTGCCAAAATTTGCCAAGTTCGGTCGTTTCCACTGTTACCAAAAGTAATATCTGGAACCTTTTGAACTTGTGCCGTCGCTGCTGAAATAACTTCCTTGTTGTGGTAGATAGAAATTGAGAAAGGCTTTCCAGATGCTACCAATTCAGTCAACTTTGCGTTCCAAATTGACGTTTCAGATAATGAAATCGTAACAGTACCTGAACGGTCATTGTTTCGCACCAACGACCCAACACCCTTTGGATCCACTACTAATGATTGACGGTCATTTCGCCATTGAACTTGCACCATTGAATTATCGGCAAAGGCACCAACCTCTTCCTTTCCAACGAAAACGTGCACGTCATTTGGGTCATAGTAGGCCGTATATTGTTGCTTCTTAGTCATTTCTTACCTCCCTTATAGTTGGATAGTTCCACGGATGTTAATCGTGTTAACAGCACCAGATGGACGATACTCATATGACAAACCGTTGTAAGCGCGGTTTTGAATATCCCCGGCAGCTAACTCGTTACGACCCAAAGCGGTTACTGAGTAATCAGGGGCTTGTGTCTCATCGTTAATGTCAATGATCCCGTTCGTGTATGCAGTTTGCATAACGTTGTCGACAACCGATTGCATTAATGCGATACCGGCTGCGTCATAAGTAACCTTGTCCGTGTTAGTCAACAAATCTTGCAATTCTGACCGTACTTCTGAGGCTACCCAGTCCATTCCCATAATCACATCGATATAATCACCCGCTGCCGTTCGTCCAGAGGTAGTTTGTGCCACGTTATTTGCCTTCAAGACGTACAACATGGCATTTCCACGGTCAAACTTCGATACTTGAACGCCTGTCCAGTTGTCTGGCGTCAAACCGGGTACAACTAAATCATGAAAGTTCAATGATCCGACTGTTCGGCCACCATAAGTACCAATCAAGTTAGCCGCAAACGCTTCAGCATCGGTCGCTGTATCTGTCTCAGATTGCTTAACAATCAAAATCGTTCGCGTATTTTCAGCATATTGTTCATTGCTAAACGTGCTTCCGTCGTCAGACTTAGCGTAATTAAGCTCAACAAACATCATTCGATATTGCTCTGCTTCAATAAGATTAGACAACAACAAAATGTCTTGCCCCGCCGTTTCAGCATCGCCACCAAACAAAGCAAAATACCAAGGCTTTCCTGAATAAAGCTCGTAGGCTGCTGCCATATCCTTATACGTAATTACTGAGAAAACCCCAGGGTGTCCTTGTTGTCCGAAAAATGCAGCCGCATTCTTATAAACAAGCGTTGTCTTAGCAAAATCGGCCAAAACATCATCAATAGTCTTGTATTCCTTATATGAGTTGTCCGTACCGGGAACCCAAACCGCAGGAACACCAAAACCAAGCGTTTGTGTTGGTTGATTTACCGTCATCGTAACGGTTACGTCACTAACTGCCATTACTATTCCTCACTTTCCTTTTGTCCGGCATTTGTATTTGCCACATCTACCTTTTCAACACCGTCATAATCAAAATCAGGTATCCCAACTGGCAAAATTGCGACTTGAACATCAATACCGGCAACATACACATATTCTTCTCGCGCAATCTCACGAGGGCGCTCATAAACATTAAGAACGCGTTCTACGAAAACACCTTGATCTGCTAAAGCATCTTGAACTTTTTGTTGTTCCAAAGCCGTCTTAACAAACAAGGCGTAGTCCAACGTTTCATTCTCGTGATAACCGTTAATACCAAACGAAACCTCAACAGAAAACCCCGCATCCGAACCAGCTTGTAAGCCGTGTTCAATGCGAGGATTCGTTAGTTTATAGGTGATAAATGGATAGTCAGGTTGATTTTTAAAATCGTCCTGTCTAGCCAGTTTCATTTGTAAATTCTTATCAAAAAATTCAGCAAATGCCTTTGGTATAACCGCATAGCTACTTCCAATATTCGTCATTATCATCAATATCCTTTCTTTGTAGACTATCCGCAGCTTGCAGACCGTACACATAGAAATTTGAGAATGTTGTGGCATCGTAATCGTCCACACTGGTAATTCGCCACCTTGTTTCGTTGAACATTAAAAATTCACCCAGCGGAACCGTAGTAGTCGTATACCAAACCGCACGATCAATGCCGTCCCAACCTCCAGCATCTTGAATGAACTGTGATAAAGCTGGCGACGCCAGACTTGCCTTATTCTTTGGCAAAATTGGGTCATAACTCTGTTCACCAGTCTTAATAACGGTCACTGGTACCGTCATTTGGAACTCATTCAAGATTTCTTTGGCGTCAATAAAGAATGCCATTAATCAACCCTCCAAGTAACCGCAGCACGCATTGCCCCAGTATCAATAAGTGGGTTAGATGAACCTTTTTTCTTAATCGTGGACGGTGCATTTGCTGGAGACCGTAAATCAGTAATTTTCCGCTTAATATCACGAGTCATTCTAGCCCCCAGCTGTGAATAGGCTTGATAAGCCGTTAAACTGCCAGTTGCTACTTTCATCGTTAAACGTTTAGCAAAATTTGACCAATCTCCAACCTTTTCAGAGTACGTTGAACGAACAAACGAACGCTCTGGCACGTGACCATTTCGCGTTCCAAATTCATTGATATTGGCAATCTCAACCAGCGTAATTTTTCCATTACCACCGCCTGAACCACCAAAAATACCAACTCTCACTCGCAAATGATTTAACTGTTCAAGCTCCCACATAATCTGAGGTATCTTGTTGTTATCGCTTACCGTAACCATTAATTGACCACCACCAGTCCAATTCCATAGTTTCGCCCAAACTTCTTAACAAACAACAACCACTCATCGTAATAAGGGTCATTCCCGGAACTGCTACCAAATGATACTGATCCTGGTGTTGTTTGCTTCGACAAATCACCTGCTTTTACGCTCACGCCTTCGCCAAGTGACATGCTAGTAACTCCGCCATACAAATACCCCCACATTAAGTGGGCCGTATACAATTTGGCACCAAATTCTTGCTTATCATTCGGCAAACCAGCTTCTTTCACCACTTGCCACGCATTTTCCGATAATTCGGTAGCCGCATCGTCCGGTATCTCACCAAAACCTTTGCTTAAAAGCTTAGCCTTAGTTGCAACTGAACTTGCGTCAAACTCATAGGCCATATTTAACCCTCGCTATCGTCTCCACCCTTTAATTCAGCGATTCGCTCATCGATAGCAGCGATTGCTCCTGAACGGTTCTTGCCCCCGGCCTCATCAGCACGCATTTGTTCCAATACATCGATGCCGGTTGTTTCAGCAACTAGACCCTTTAGCTTATCAACAGTCATATCCGTTAGGCCCTCATCAAGTTCCTCGAACTCCAATTGGTTCATAACAACTTGTAAAGCTGGGTTTCCAGCAGCCTTTGCCTTAACCAGATCAACTTGTTCCTTAGTTAGGTTATTTACTCCAGGAACAATAATTGTGTCACCAAAAACTCGTGAATAGTCACCAGTATTGTTTACTAACATAGCCGTTACCTCGTTTCAAAAATTAAATATTGTCAATTCGCAAAAACTGCGTTGGTTGCTTAATCAACAAACCACCAGTACGTTCTTCAAGACCAAGCTTCGTGTACATCGCATAGGTCTCTTGAGGCAGCATCGTAATATCAAGGGCCAACAAAACCTTTGATACATCCTTTGACGCGTTGAAAATCAACATTGAGTCTGTTCCACCGTCTCCGGCGCCCTTCAAAGCATCCGTTGAAACGATTGAACCAAACCAACCGTAATCGTTAATAATTTGCATTAGTGTACGCGCATCGTACTCTCCGTATCGCGTACCAACCAAATACTCGTATTGAACCGCTGGCAACACCAAAGTCAAACTTGCTCCGGTAAAACCAACTTGTGTCACAAGCTTTGTGCGGGCGTCTCGCAGTTGATCCAAGATTTCATCTGGTGTAGACGTCTTCAACGTCTTATTAAATGCTGTGGTCAAGATACCTGGCGTATTAGTAGCACCAGTAATACCATAATCGTCATTTCCCCGGAAAATTAGCTTATCTTCAAATTCAGAGATAGCTCGACGGGCTGCCCCAATCTTGTCTGTCTCAACACTACGACCTGCCATAGATGCAGCACGCAACTCTTGACGTGTGTATTCAGCTCCAGCACCAATTGAGTGCAACGTTCGGTAGTCACGCTTGAAATCAGTATCAACCATTGGCAAATTTGTATCACCGTTGGCGATAATCTTAGCAGCACCCATACGAGTCATGTATGTGTAACCATACGTCTCGGCGCCAGGGTTAATACCCGTTTCAACGGGGAACAAGCGACGCCCAATCAATTCACCTTCTGGCACAGTTAGGACTTCTTGCTCTAGCTCCAACAATTCTCGGCGTTCAAAAGCACCAGTATTCAAATTCATGTCAGTTCCTCCAATTACAAGTTAATGTGCAATACGGCAGTCTTGCCGGCGGTTCCCGCAGTACGGAACACGCCAACTGTTGTAGTCGCTTCCGTTCCGGCAGCCTTAAACTTACCGTCAGCGTCAACTACGGCAGCTTGTCCCTTTTCAACATCGGCAGAAACAGCAACCACGATGGATCCAGTAGTTAATACTGAGACAGCCTCGTCCTTTTGGAACGTTCCACCGGCTTGTTCAGTTCCAAAGCCACCAAAATCATTCATCTTGCCTTCAAAAGCACGCGCGATACCAATCACCTTATCGGCCGTGCCAGCCGTCTTAACAGCTTCACCGTCCGTTGTGTAGGCCAGTGGCGCCCCGTATTGAATTTCTTCAGCTGCGGGTTCCGTAAATACTTGTTGAATAGACGTATCTGCAATGTGACCAAGTCCTAGGTTTGGTTCACGATACAAAGTTCCTTGTGGTACAGGCATAGTAATTTCCTCCTACTTCTTCAAATTAGTACGTGCTTCTCGCAACTTCTTGAGATTATCTTCCAAGTCATCGTTATCAGAAACATTACCAGCGTGAGCAATATCAATGTTGCCATTCTTCTTTGGCTTAGTAGCCATTGCGACTCCATAAGCACCCTCTACATAATCGTCAGAGGCGCTGTCAGCAACATCAACACCATTAACGGCCTTGATAACTTGAACCTTAATGTCACGGTCTGTACCCGCAAAATCGGCCTTGTCACCCAAGATAGTCTTAGCGGTTGCTTCCAATTCAACACGCGCCTTTACCTTTTCCGTCAAAGTAGCTTCAAAATCGGCAGCATCTGCAACCAACTTTTCAGTCTTAGCCTTCAAAGCGTCTCGCTCACCCGTCAATGTTTCAATTTGCTTGTTCAAGCCCGTAATAGTATCAAGTGCTTCATCGTTAGTCAGTTCACTAGACTTCTTTAACCCAGCAACAATGGTGTCAATTTCGGCCTGCGCCCCGTCATTAGTCAAATCAATCTCTTGACCATTTACCTTAATCTTCATCTCTGAATTTCCTCCAATCTTTTTGCCAGGCTTAGTTTGGAACGAGTCCAACATGTAACTAACTGGCGTATCTGCGCTATCAACATTCAGTGCTACCGATGATCCTGCGCGTCCTTTGTCAACAATGGCCACATGGTTAATAACAATGTCGCGCTGTACTCTGTCATACGTTTCACCGTTATATGTTCCCTGTTCAGGCGAAATGTCCGTGGCAAACCCGATGCTCAGCTCTCGTTTGCCGTTTTGAATATCCCTGATAGTGTCGCTATCGGTAATCGTCATAGAAACAGCCAATTTATTATCGACAATGGCAGCATCATTCATCGTCATTCCGACTCCGTACTGCTTAATATTTTCAGACGTTACCGCTTCACTAGGATGATCATTGGTAATAGGTTTACCGTTAGCAGAATTAATCGTGGCTCCACTGAACAAATCATCCGGCAGCTTCGCTTGTTGGCTATAACCGTCACTAGTCATATACGGGAAAACACCAGGCCGTGCAATCGGCACAGCCTTAACGAACAAAAAGCCTTCATCCGTCAATGCCGTGTCTTTAATCGGCGCCCTGATCGTGTCAATTACCTTCATCGCAGCCTCCCTAACCAACAGTCAAAACACGTCCAGCCGTCAAAGTAAACCCAAGTGGCTCATTCATAAGTCGCAACTTTCCAACACTTAGTCCGAAACGAGTAGCTACAATTGCGATATTATCGCCTTGCTTAACCGTGTACTCAGTAATCGGCTTCACTGCTGCAGGTTCATCCTTTAGCGGTGGTTCCTCAATAGTCTCGGTATTATCTTCCGGTTCGGTTGAAGCGGTCTCAGCCGTCTTGTCAGCGTCGTCAGTCGCAGCATCTGTTTGGTCGCTAGTATCTGCGGTTGGCACCTTGTTGGCTAAATCTACCAGGTCTTGCTTAGTTGCATTGCTGGCATAAGTAATACCGTGTTCATCTAGGAACTTTTTAAGTTGATCTACGGTTGTATTGTCATAAGTGAACATCTATTCATCCTCTCTTTCGCAAAAATGGGTACAAAAAAGGCGCTTAACGTCATCAGTCAAGCGCCCGTTCGGTATTAAGAAATACCTTCAAGTAATTCAGGTTTATAAACATCGTCCAATGTTTTTCCTTTATCAAACTCGTAAGAATATAAATCATCAAGTGAATTAAACGTCTTTTCAAATACCGGTTCTGCCATGTTGCCCTTAGCATTTGCCCAAAGCCACCATGTTTCAGTATCGTCTTGTGCAGCCTCCATTGAATAGAGCAAGCCTTTGTACCAAAACTGAACAACAGAACCAACTCGTAACCACATCTTGATAGATTCCAACGAATTGCCCGGCTCAGAAAGCAACTCTAATTCTTGCTCACTAAACTTCTCCGTCATTTGGCTTCCTCCATTTCTGTCTAGGCCGCCCACCTACATCCCAGTCCCAATCATGAACGTGAGGCACGACGGGATGAGCTGCCGGTTGAAAGTGGTCAGTATAATCAATATCTTTCAATGCTCGACCTTCGGCATCAAAGTACCGTTTTTGGTATGGCGCTCCATTTTGGGTCATCATAATGACTTCATTAGGTTCTGCACCTCGAGCTTTCAGACTATTATTTTCCTTTGTACGTTGTATCATACCATTCTTTGGTACATCTCGAAAGGCAGGTAACTCTTGAAGCTCTGTTTGCTGTTGGAAAAACTCATCTGGGTCTGCTTCATCTAGTTCATCTTCAAAGAGTGGGTCAGCAACACAACGGCAGTTAATTTCATCCCCTGGATAAATACCACCCCAACCATCATCCCAACTAAATATCTTGCCTTCTAGCGGTCTATGTCGTGGCCGTACTCGTTCATCGAGAGCTGTACTCCACCTGAAATAACTAATGCCTGCTTTTTTTTGCTTGTACTTCGTCATTTCACCAAACACTTTAGCCGTTTGATCTCGCGCGATTAAATTAGCTCGCTTCTTAGATACATCTGTTATATCCATAATTTCAGCAGCTAAAGAACTACCTAGAGTGCCACTCGTTAAGTGCCTCATAACCGCATCCTGTACCTTATTCAGATACTCACTACCGATAGAACTAATATATGACATGTTCTCCGCAGCTTTTGACTGTAAAAACTTTAACTCATCATCTGTAATCTCGATATTTTGAACTCGGCTATGCGCTTTTAATTGCTCATCAACAATGTTATTAGCTATTCGTTCAGAGCCTTTAATCATCTGCTCAACCATTCGTTTTGCTAGGTCTCCGCCGTAAATCAGCGCAGCCTGCTTAACAAACTCGTCTAACTGTTGTTTGAACGTCTCAACATCGCTAGGATCTTGCGGGTTGAATAAATCACCTTGCGCATAAATATCATCAACTTGTAGATAGGGAACCTTGTGATTATCCAGGAACTTTAAAACGCCCTCGTGAATTAAATCAACAAGGGCGTTTAGCTGTTTCTTGTAAGCTTCTTCGACTCGCATCGGAAAATGAGTTGGTGGTGTTTTAACTTTCATACTTAATCACCGTCTGCCTTTTTCCATAGCTTCTTTAACCACCCCACTTCGTTTGGCGAAAAATCGGCGCTGTCACCAATATTCCCCTTGCTACCTCCAGATGTACCTAACGCTCCAAAACGACTCTCACGGACTTCCTCCGGGCTCTCTACACCCTTATCAATATATATAGCGTCCGTTTGAGCTCGACTGTATGCGATTTGCGTCTCAGTCGTCGTATCCAACTGGTAAAGTGGCTTAAATTCAACGCTCCAATCAATCTCGTCTGGGTTAATTTGTCCTCCTGGTTCATTCTTAGCCCAGAGTAACAAGCGGATAAGTCGTTCAAGATGAGGCCGTAGCTCATTCTCTTGTAGCGTCTTAATGCGAGAGTAGTAATTCATTAAATCATACTGCGCTCCCGTTAGTGTTCCGCTTTCTTGTCCCATGATGACCGACTTAGGCATACGTGCTGCGGCAGCAACCCGTTCCCACGAGTAATCAAGCAACTCGTGAATGCCAGAAACCACCTTACTCTCATTGCCTAAATCTTCTTCATTTGTCAAGATTGCCAAAGCGTCCGTCTTAAACTGGTGATTAGCTACTGATCCAATCGCTAATTTATCATCAACGGACATATTCGCAGCGTCTGGCGACTTATAGACCTTGAAAACAAAATCATTCAGCATTTTTTGAATGCTATCAATCGCTACCGATGCGGTACTCAACTCCGGGATCATGCCTTCAAACAATGACCGGCCCCATTGTTCTTGCTCCAGCATTAAGCCGTTAGCAAATAAGAACCGTGACTTATCAATGTCCTGGCTTTTAAGCGATAGACGCATAACCTTGTTGTAATCAGGGCTAGTCACATCGTCGTTATAAATAACACTTGCCATTAACTTCCGACTAAACGGGGTTAAGTATGTGACCTCATTCAGATTCGTTTCATCAACCTCATCAGCTGGGGCAACGTCACCATTCTCATCAAGTCCGATAAATACCGCACCTGATCCATACAGCCGTTGATACTTAAACATCTCTGTTAGTACGTCCTGAACGTTTAAATCACGCAGTCGTTCGTTAAGGTCGTTAGCCAGCTGTTCATCTTCCATTCGGATAGTCCAGCCGTTACGGGTTAAATCTTCCGCCGGTAAGTCAATAATGTTCCGGGCTATCGAGTTGGTTAAGTACAATTCTTCAGCATCGATAGTTGCCATAACTGCCGAAACTCCTCCAGCTTCAAGTGGTACGTCAATACCAGGTCGGGGCATGTACCCAAAACCTAACGCTGCGTTATCCATTACTAACTTTTGACTATTCAACACGTCTTTCAATACTGACATTTAGCTACCTACTTTCGTAATCAGTTAAGCCCAAAGCGGTCTTTCAAGTTTCCTCGGTTTCCAATGTGAGACAAAGCTTGCGACGTACTATCGACCCAATCATCGTGTGGTGCATAAGGGAACCCAAGCAGCTCTGTAACGTAATCGCCGTATTCAGGTTTCCAGCTAGGATGCGGAACAAACACATTCCCGGCCTCAAACAAGGGCGCCACGGCATTCAAGCGTACTTCTTTACCTCCGTTAGGTGTAACCGGCACAATACCGGACAGCTTGTTTTTAAGCGTTGCTATAACGGCTGATCCATTAGCTTTATCTTCGATGTACTTTGCTCGTGCCATAGGATAACGGTCACTCATCGCGTTAATAGCTTTGATAGTTGTTGGAAAGTCCATCCGTTCGTGGTGTGTATCGATTAGATAAAACTCCGCTCCGTTTGTACCCCAAACCGTACCAGCAACATAATCACTTGTTTGAGCGTCTTTAAACGTTGCGTCCCAAGATTGTACTTGCTTATCCCAACGCTTAGGCATTATCTTAACGTCTCTGCTTAATCCTAAGTTTTGTCTTGTTGCCTCGCTATCCACGTAATAATGAATCCAATCACGTCGGATAACCGTACCTGCTTGCGGTGTTGGTCGCTGCTGATACAACGCAGCCCAAGTTCTAGAACCAACACGTAATTTTTGTTTAGTAGCCCATTCAGCATTCCAGCCCAATTGCGGTGCTAACGGTTCTCCTTCACTACGCCCCAACAAATCATCATCGTCTTCCGCTACCGCCGGCAATCTAATTTCTTCCCAAGGGTAGGACTTCTCACGCAGCAGACGGCCAACTAAATCATCCTCATGCCACCTTGTCATGATTACGATAACCGAACTACCAGGGTGTAAACGAGTTGAAAATGTTGACTGCCACTCGGACCAAATTCGTTCACGAATAACTGATGAACTAGCATCTTGTTCATTCTTAACCGGGTCATCAATAATCAACAAATCAGCACCACGTCCGGTGGCTCCACCTGTAATTGATGTACTCATCACACGACCTTTATGTCCTTCTGGGCCCCATTCTTTAACCGACCCTTGCGACCTGGAAACTTTTAATCCAAATATCTTATCAGCCATCTCACTAAACTTACGCCTATTCTTGCGCCCAAAATCCACGGACAGCTCAGCTGAATACGAAACCATCATGACTTCTTTGTCTGGATTCTTACTAATAAAATAACTAGGGAATGTTTCTGAGATGGTTGCCGACTTACCATGTCGTGGTGGCATCTCGAAAATATAGTAATGTTGCTCACCATCGATAATCTTTTGCAGCTTATCCATAATTAAATTGATATGAGGCATTATTTTGTATCCCGGATTTGATAACAAGAAATACTGCTTATAAAAACGACGAGCTAACTCGTACCTTATTTGGTCAGCTAACTCGTCTTTTGTCATTACAGCCATAACTTTCTCCTATACCAATCATTGTTTACATAATGTGCATTATCCAAAGCTGTTGATTTACCGGCGTTTGTTAACGTTTGTGAAATTATGCAGATTCACAAATCGAATTCTAAGTTGTTGTTTCGTTTCACAAGTTGAAAATCAAGAGAAATTCACAATCTATACCACTTATTCAACCAACCTATCTAATAGCGCCTTTAACGCTTCATCACTAAGTGAATTCAATGGGTTTTCTTGTGTTCCTTGTTCTTCTAAATCAATCTGATCTAACAATTTAGTCAATGCGCTTTGCTTATCAAACAGTTCCAATACAACACCATCACGGCCGATTGATACTCGCTTAATTAAACTAGTATCGACTTGCGATTTATCTCGTAACTGTACCCATGACCGATGAGACAGAATAATATTGCCTTCGCTGTCTAACTTAGGCTTTTTATTACCATCCCTGGCTATCTCTTCATAATGTCCGAACTCCAGAAAATCACCGATGTCTGAAAATGCTTGCTTTGCCAGCTGACTCAGTACGTCATTTCTGGTGACTCCAATGTCTAGCAAGCGTGCTTTACGTACTCGTTCAATTTCGCGTTTGACGCTATCATTTGCTATCAATCGAATACTGTTTGCTCGGGCTGAATTATAGTCGGATTTGTATACATTCATGTAAGACTGCGTGGCATTAAAAGTCCGCACATACTCGATAACAAAGGCTTTCTGCTTGTTCGTCAATCCGCTATCGTCTACTTCTTCAATAGCCGCTTCTATGTGTTCAGCGTGTTCCTTTTCAATAGTAACGTTACCTTTCGATTTAGTAACGTTACCTTTGCCAGTTTCATCCCAGTCATCTTGTGATTTCCACTTTCTGACCTGTCCACTGCTTACGCCCAATTCTTCAGCAATGCTTTTTAGCGTCCGGTTACGATCGCGGTCCCACAACTCTTTGGCATGAATGCGGCGTGGGTCTCGTTGCCTTGACACTAATAATCACCACCTTTTATGTATTTGCCACTAGTAATGTACTACCTGTGTTTTGATGGCCGGCTTCTTTCGTACCGACTTGATTGTAGTTTGCTTTGGCTTTGGCTTTGGCTTTGGCTTTGGCTGCTTATCATTCGTAATCTTCCCAATGATTTTCGTCTCAGCCCGCCTGTACATCGGATTTCTCATTCTTTTCTCCCAATACAACAAAACCAGCCATCAGGCAACGCCCAACAACTGGTTTCAATGCTTCATATTGACCAGCGACCACATACAAGTCCTGATCCCGGTAATAACTATCAAAGTTTATCCTTAATAGTTTTGAGTATGTACGCCAGACATAGCAGCTGACATGTCGTTTAAAACGAATACAACGGCAAACCTACGAACCGGAAGATTATCCTTTGTATTTATTTTTGCTATGTGATGCATGTGGTCAGGATTCGCACCTAACATAACCATATGGACCCGACTGGAATTTAACCAGCGCCTCTTGCTTATCAGGCAAGCGCTCTTGCACTGAGCTACAGGCCGGTCTATCACTAGCTAACCTTGTGTCTTACGTTTCTGGTCTCTAGTAATATGCGTCTACCTATTCCGCCACACATACTAATAGTGACATTCGGAATCGAACCGAACGGCGCCCAGCCAGCGCTTTACGAACAACCATTATATTGTTTGTCACTTACCTACTTTTATCGAAAGGAGTATCTCATATGTCAATCATTGACCGCTAAGACTGTCGAATGATAGGCCATGCGTTTCCTAATCATTCGACCCTAACATAATACAACGGGGCATGCGAAGCCTGTGCGACTTCAAAACGAACCAAACGCGAACCTGATGCGAAGCGAATGCGAACCAACTCAACATTCTAAATCATCTGCATAAAATACTCGGAAGTCGTGAACATCAGCGAATGCATCGGCGAAATATCGCAATGCCCGGCCAATGTACTTCTGCCCCGTCCTTGGTGTCATATTCATTAATTCAGAAATATCAATCCATTCCATATCGTCGATATAGCGATACTTGAAGAAATATTTCTCAGGCTCTGGCATTGCGTTAATTGCTTGCCTTACCTGTTCCATGTAAACCTTCGCTTGCATGTGGTTCGTGAGCTTCTCTTCAACTGAATTACCATTCTTTGGTCCGCCAGGCATGTCACTAATCACCGGAGACTTTAGATCAACGTGATTGATGCGTGCCTGGGCTTTAATGTGCTTAAATTCAGATTCAAAGAAGTCGCGAACCGCTGCTTCAGTTGCCTTCTCGTTCAGCTTTCTCAAAAGTGCCATAACCAACCTGCCCCCGTATGCTAAAATGTTATCTGCTATGAAAACATAAGCGCTGGGCTCTATTAAGTTAGTGTCTGGCGTTTTTTCTATGCCTTCGAGAAGTTGGGTACATGGTTTGTCTTAGAACTCTTTAGCTGCCAACCGTGAATGTCAGCAACGTGCATCACCAAATTCTGTGTAGCTGACGCAGCATTTGATAACCGTGAGGCTGACCAATCAGGATGTGCCTTATGAAGTCGCTCAATCTTATCGATAGATACCTTCATAACATCCGTTAGATTTGTCCGGCCGCTCCCTTGGCGCTCAATCACTACCGCCGTATTCACTGTTTTGGCAAACGAGTAATTCAAACCCATATCACACCTCCCAAACTCGCTTAATTCGACTAATTGCATCATCAATCGCTTCGTTGTAGCCACGCCAGTAATCTCGTGATTTGACGTTCTTTTCAACATCCGCCTTCATTTCCATGCTATCCACAACAATCTTGTCGTTCTTCAACTCACCGATTAATCGACGTGCTAGCACTGCATTGTACGTATCATTCTTCGTTGTCACTTGATATTCACCCCTTCACTTCTATGTTTGGCTACTGCCACCGCATTTGATTTCATCATCAGCCAAATCAACCAATCCACATCAATCAGAGGATCACGTTTCAATGGCTTTTTAATGAACCCTGCCGGCGTTAACCAACCAATCCCATGTGGCAATGCGTCCAATATCTCTGTCTTATGATTTTGAGCAAGCGCGTCTGTTGTCACCAAATAATTGAAGTGTCCAACCCATGACTTAATCGCCTTAGACTTAAAATCAGACATGCTAACCTTAATCTCGTATGCCCTTACAATCTTTTCCGTGCTAACACTGATAAAGTCCACACGACCCAAATAACCAATTTTCTTTGCTTGTGCCACTGTTACACTCTTAACCGGCTTGTCAGTTAACGTAACCTCTGTTGCACCAAATTCACCTACGACCGTCGTACTACGGCGGTTCTGAATACGGTCAAACAGCCAGTCTTCAAGAGCGATAGTGTCGGCTTTCTTCGTCATTAATCCACCACCTTGATTAGTTCTGGGTTTTCGTGAATGTTACCTTTAACTTCCAAGTCATCTTCCTCGTAGGCATACATTGGTTCGTTTTTAATCCAGAACGTTCCGTGAACAAACTGAACAACACTTGTGATGGCAGTTGTCACTTCTTCACCCAGGTATCCATATCCCTCATGCCAGAGTTCAACGATATCACCCTCGTAGATTTCTTTTAATTCCTTGTCCTTCATGCCCGTATATTGTTCGACTACATACTTATCTGGAGCCATGCTTTGCAAAGAAAGCACTTTGTTTCCATAGACAAATTTCTGACCGAATTTCCGTCCACTAAACGGTGTGTACCATGCTCTAAACTTAATTTCTCGTGCCACTATTCTTCACCACCTTCCATAAACTCATCAACAATTTCGTCAACTGGCATATCACGCCGCATTGCATTCTTTGAATTTGCAAACTTAATCAAAATCTCACGGACTTTTTCGGTGGTGTAGTATTCGTATTCTCCACTTGGATCCGCATACAGCAATGCTCGTATAGTTTGACCTCGTCGCATTTCTGGTTCACCTAGTGTGCTAAGTAACTCTACTGGTTCAAATCCTGCAATTGCCATTAATCTTCCTCACTTAAATCTTCTAAATCTTCCTTGATGCTCAAAAGTGAACACTTTGCAATATCGGCCGCCTCTTTCATAGACGCCTCATTACGATCCTTATTTTGTTGATAAATCCACAAGACATCACTAATCATGCTCTCGACGATGTCCGTCACTTCACGTAGCTTTGCGTTACTTTCCCTGTCATGATTTGTCTCGCCAAATGGTGATGTGTCATTCACCAGAGTCGCAGTAATATCTTGACTACTTAGTTCTGTGGTAATCTTCATTATTCTTCCAACTCGCTATCCGTCTTCTGACCAACGATGACTAACTCGACCTCACCGTTAAACATTTTTTTGAGAGTGTCCCGGTTAGCTCGTTCCAACAGGAATAAGTCATCAAACATTCGGTTATCAAGTGCGTACGCTAGCAACACAAAATCATTAATTTCTTTACGTGCCACATTAAGTTGATGAACGAACTCCTCGGTGACTGGGTATTGTGGCTTAGGAACATCAACAATCTTCTTCTCCATTACTTATCACCTCGATTTGACCAATAAGGCCGTTCTTCATGTTCTTCCGTAACGCGCGTTGTTACCTTGTGAGAAATGGACACGCTAAGCCCCTCAGTCAGAATGTTAAGAACCACTGACAAGATAACAGGGCTAAATACAAGCCACCATGACCAGCTAATGACGCCAGCCAACTTCAAGATAACCATTACAACTGTTGCAACCCAAAAGATATTCATTACTTTGCCTCCACGATTTCAAACATCTTGCCGTGATACTTTCCGGCCAACCGATCGTAATCAGTATCTGCATCAACGTACTCAACCGTTCCATATGGCGTGTACCAATATACTTCCCACATATCCTTCTCCTAGAACAAACTCAACTGTGTTTCGTTTGTCTGCGTATCTTCAATAATTTCTTTGTTTTGGTGCGGATCACCTTCAATGAAGTCGCTCCTGAATAACCATTGACCAACTTCTTTGTTAACCGTTTCTTTGCCGATAACTGAAATCATGTTGGGGCCGATATTCTTGATAACGTACCCATCACGTTCAATTTCGGTAAACAGTGGCTTGTTGGTCAAAATCATGAACCATCCCCGCACCGTTGTTTCAGATAAATCCATAAACCGTTCCTTCTTCCGTTGATGCTCTTTCATAATTCGCCACAGTTTGGCTCGTATGGCGTTTTCAGTTCGCAACAGATAGAAACTCATGTCACGCTTCCTAAGCCCCTGATTGAGCAAAACAAACAGCCTATCGACGTCATCAACCGTCCATGGTTCACCTCGTTTGTCTTCCATGACTGACGCCTCACTTTGAATCAACATGCTGCCAAGAAATTTCTACCCGTTCATTACCTTTGTCGATACCCGCAAAAACGTCCGACAGGCCCGCCACGAACTTCAAACCATCTCCCGGCATAAATTCCTTATCTTGCACCGAAACCTTCTGAAATGCGTCAAAAACGAACTTGTGCATGAAAGCAATGTTGTCTAAGTCTGTTCGTTTGTCCTTCAAGTACCATTCGAAACTGAATTGAGCTGGATACTCAATCTCAAGCCCATTTGTAATGGCTTCAACGACGATCGGTTGAATTTTGTATTGGATAGCTGCTTTGTGCCGATTAAGAATTGGCCGACCACGAGTTAACCCGCTAATTTCAACGTACTTATTCAGCGTCAACGACGACATCCGAACTGGAGACGACTTCTTATCACGCCATGGAATTTCGAATGCTGACATTGGAATTACTAAACGATTATTCATTCTGAGCTTCACCACTCTTCCACCAGGCGTCTGCAATCGCTACAGATGACACGCTAGCCAGTTCAGAATTACCAAATGAACCGCGAGCCCAATTGAAGGCATTCTCAACTGATGATGTCAGTAATCGTTCAACCGACTCACTTTGAACACGTTCCAACCATGGGTGATAGCCATTCTTCATCAATGCGTACATATACATTGCTGCCTCTGAACGTGTTGCAAACACCTCAACCTGAGTAACCTTCTCAGTTCGGAACCAACGCCGCTTCGCCGTGTTGTACTTAACAATCCACATATCTCTTACCACTCCTCTCGTTCAACCAACGGAACAACCCGCATAATTTCGTACGCGTCACCACTGTAATAAGTTCGCAACAACCGCAAGTTGTCACCAGATGTCACCGGCTTATGAAACCGATTGCCCACGTTCTTATTGAATACGACGTACTTTGGCATCTTCTTGCCCATTTGCTACACCTCTTTTGACGATTATTTTTTCAATTCATTCAAATCTGCATCTAGTGCAATCGCAACCTTAATTAACCGTTCCAATCCGAGTGCCTTGTTATTTCCATTCATAACCGCATACAACGTGCTGGTGGCAATGCCGGTTTCCTTCGCAAGCCAATAAACTGACTTGTTCTGTTGTTTTAGTTGCTGATTTATCCAACTGCTTAGTCTCATTCGACCCCCTCCGACTGTGTTCCATAAACGTGCTATAATCATTTTGTTAGCAATTAGTCCGATTGATTGCTAACGCCTTGTTTTAGACATCTAGTCAGTTAAAACTGACTGACCTCACTTAAGGAGAATTTTTATGAACTTTACCGATTTACAAAACACAAGTTACGCATTATCAATAATTTCCGAAGACATGAACAATCCAACATACCGACCTATTGTTGAATATAACGGGAAATTGTTAGTGGCAAATTTTCTTAAAAATGACTTTGATTTTTTCCCAAAAGAATTGAAATACAATAGTCGATTTAAAGAAGAGACTGTGCGTTTCGCAGATTTTGAAGAAGGAACTGATTATCAAGTAATCGATCTACGGAAAAAATATTTCCAAACATTTTTAGATTCGTTTACCAAACGCTCATCAGTTCCAAATGATGAACATTTAATCAACGCTATCATTTCTCTCGTAAACGACACCGATAAGAGTTTAAAACCACTTAACACTTTCAATATTGCTTATAATGTTAAGTTCCTTGAGTCAGGTCTAACTTTTGACTCATATCGTTTTCCAGATGATGCCGCCTTTAACTTGGTTGCTTTGCAAGAGGATTAAACACTTGTTCTTTGGTGTATTCAAGATTGGTCGAAACTCTTGAATGCGATTTAACGTATCATTCAGCTCAGAATCTTGTTTCTGAGCTTTTTTTGCCAACTCTTGCCACTCATCAAAATTTTCAATGGCCAACGTAATAATAGTTTGATTTTCCACATCTTCTTTACCTCGTTTGCCCACCCATACCCGCGGAACTAATCCGCACTACTCTTGTGTTACTTAGCGCTTAGTACGCTTCTTCTAGCCAAATTTCAGATGCTTTCAACTCAAACGCTTCTTTGAGTTCAAGCAACTTGTTTCCAGCTTCTTTCAATGTGTAGCTACCCCAATAGCGTTGATCATCAAACACTGTGGCAACGACACGAAACTTCTTGTCACCCATTACCAAATCTCCTTCTGCTGCTTGTCACCATACTTATCAGAGGCGTAGTTACGCTTCTTCTCGTTATCAATTACGGCACTCATTGTCAGCAAATGTTTTGCTAGGCGATTTTTCAAAATACCGTCTGTGTACTTGAATGAGTTTTGGTTGCTTTCACGAGTGACCTTAATTGCATCAGCTACAACTTCTGCATCCATACCGTCGTTAGTGACATATTCTTGCAGTTGTTGCCGTTGTAACGGCCCATAAACAAAGTCCAAACCGTTATCAGTAATCGATTGACTGATGACAGACATAGCTGTTACAGCGCTATTACTATAGTTATCGTCTGTCTTGTCGGTCCAACGTTCACTCTTTTGTTCACTATCTTTCTTTGTATTACTGTTACTTTGTATAGTGTTTCTTTGTAGATGCGGATTCACCGTTACCGGTAATTCCGTCACCGGTTTAACCGCTACCGGTAAATCCGTTTGCGGTGAACGCATAGTTACATCAGAAGCAGTGTAGGTAACTTCACCGAACTTCCCCTTTGTTCCACGTTCTTGTTGACGTACTACATACCCTTGATCAATCAATTCATTTAACGCTGCAAACACTGCATCTTTGCCGTCTTTGAAGTGCGAAACTAATTCAGTGCGGTGGATAACCCAATCCTGTGGCAAACTCATTAAGTACGCCAATAACCCTTTGGCCCGCATACTCATGTCTTCTCGCTGTATTGGGTGCCTCTGCATCATCATGAAGTTATCAGCACTACCCTTTTTAATGATTGGCATTGCTTAAGCCTCCCTGTAATCATCAATACCTTGAAAGATGATGATTTTGTCCTTGTCTTTAGGAATGAGCCGGCTAGTAAGGCTTTCGTCATACTTAGCATTCAGCTCAGTCAAATTGTCATTAGTTGTGATGATTGTTGTCTTGCCGATACGAGCATTTACAATGCCATACAAGATTTCCGTCATTTTGTCAGTAGCGCCGCCAGACCCCGATTCTTTTCCAAAGTCGTCCATCACTAAGACGTCAACTTCCTTCATTCCGCGAATGATCATGTTGTAGTCTTGCTTGGCACGCTCATCATTGATTGACATCAACATCAACGACCGCAAATTCACTACATTAACAAACAAACCTGACTTAACTTTCATCAACTCATTCAGCATTGCTACTGACAAAGCTGTCTTACCCGTTCCAGCTCGTCCAACCAACACATAGTTGCCTGATGTTTGTTCAAGTTTCTTCGCAGCAATGACTGCCTTTTTACCAATATCGTGATGCTCTTGCGTTGGCGCTTTCCAATCCTTGAATTCAAAGAACTTCACATCTTCTGAAACGAATAACGACATTGGATAATACCGGCGTGTCTCAGTCTTACGAAAACGTGCAATCTTATCAGCAAGAACACCACTAACTTCTGGGATATCCTCAGCCGTTGAGGCCGCACCTTTACGGAAGTTTTCCAAAAATTGTTGCTTGTCAAACTTCGTATCTGACTTAGATGCAATCAATTCAGCGAACCTGACGGCTGTATCTTCCGTCAGGTCGAATGTTCCACCCATGTTTTACTCCTTTCCGGGCCTCTCACCCCATTTGGCTGATTAAGTCAGCGTCCTTATTCACTACAGCGTCACTACATTTTCTGGATCAACTCGGAAGTTGGTTCGATATAGTCGGCTATAGGTGTTAACGTTTTCCGGTTCAACCTCACCATTAATCAGTTGAACAATTCGTGGTTGATGTGTCCTGACTTCTTCTAGACCCGCATCAAGCGTTTCCTGTGAAATCTGATAAACATCAGCCAGTGGCTCATCTTCCTTGCTGACGGCCACAATGTAGACCTCAAACTCTCGTCCAGTCATTTGGCGCAACATCTCTTGATAAGCGGCCATTTGTAGGTGATAACCACGTCCGATAAAGAAGTTTTCGTATTCGCCATAGTACTCTGACCATTCACCACCGATTAAGCCGTGGTACTCTTTCAACGACTTAACTGTCTTGAAGTCAACGAAATACCCTTCTTCAAAATTGACTGCATCCAGCTTCCCACGCCACTTAACACCATCAATAACACCTTCGATAACTGACTCTTTGTCAGGTGCGCCATCTACAAGCGCCATGATGTTTTCATCAGCTTCGATACGGTCAATCATTGCCTGAGCGAGCTTGTATTCCGTTTTTAGCTGTCCCTTCGAAGCACCACGAGTAGAAATGATTTCAGGGTGTTCTTCCTTGAATTGTTGGTGTGCCTCAGCAGACTCAAAGTATGAATGCAAGTAGTTACCTACTAACAAAGCCGTCTTATTTGGGATAATTTCATATTCACCACGCATTTGAGCCAATGCTTCAGCTTCACCAGCAAACAAGAAATTCTTGAACGTTGAAGCATGCATATGAACGAATGCATCACGTGGATCATAGTAGTCATATTCTTCTGTCATAATTACTCCTCCGGTTGGAACAAGTCAGCCGTGCTGAATTCCGTTTGTGTGGTTTCTTCCGGAACCCAATCAGGTTGTTCATCTGGCATATCTAGCTCTTCATCATCTGTTGTTGGACGATTTGTCATGTTGAATTCATACTCAGCAGCCATGTTCAACAACGTTTGCTTGTTAGCCTTTGGTGGATATGGGATATTACGTTCCTCTAGCCATGCCTTAATTTCTGGAACTGTGTGAGCGTTTGTCACACTACCTTCTGGAGCAACAACTTCGTCTGTCCCTCCTGGCTCTGATGTATCTGCTGGCTCTTGTGGGGCTTCCACTGCCTTTTCTGGCTCTTCTGCATGAGTTTGTTCATGAGCTTTTTCAAAGCTCTTCACGGGGTCTTTTTTCGCCATACGAGCAAATGCACCCTTTGGCTTTTCCTGAACTTCAGGTGTCACATCTCGTGGATCAGGCACAAATTCATTTGCAGTGGTTCCGTTAATTGCATTTACCAATGCGCTTTCATCATCAGTCGTGTTAATAATGTTCTTCGCAGCACGATTGATTACTGTTCGCTTTGCCATTTCTTCCGGGAACTTCTTGTGCACATTCAATTGACGTGATTGACCCCAAGAAGCATCAATTTGTTTCTTAGTCATGACTTCGTATTGCTTTGTACCATCAGTCTTAGTGATTACTGCATACGCACCAACAATTGGGTTATCCAGCTTCATGAAATCCGTGTGGTGTTCTTTGACAATCAGCTCGCCGTCTTCGTTGTAATCGACTTGGAAATCTTCACCTTCGTGGACAATGAACGCGGCAATATTTGCAATTTCAGGCAATCGCTTTAGAACTTGTTGAGTACCGAAGTATGATCGCTGCATTTGCAACTGACGACCATATGCAATGAAGTACACTTGCGTCTTTGCTGGGCTCAATCCTTGAACAACCATGTCGAACAGTGACTTTTTGATTGAATCTGGTGTCACGTTTTCAATTCCCTTGATTGTTGGCAACATTGCCACAGCTTCTTGCAATGCGTTAGCTACGTGGTAGTTTTCAGGAACCTTGAAACCTTGTGTTTCAACCAATCCCTTGAAATCATTTGCAACGGATGAAGCAATCAACTGTTGTGTCTGTGTCGTCGTTACATTGAAGTTTTGTTCTGTCATTTCTTATTCCTCCGTATTTACACGATTCCCGTTCAGTTCGAAATATCGAACCATCTTTGCCTTATCATTTGGGACAAATTCTGAATCAATCATCCAGCCTTCATCTCCTCGTTGAACTTCGTCACCTTCGAAATCTTCGCCCCAAGGTTCAGCGTCATTCAACGGTTCTAACAAATCATTTGGCATAAACGTTCCTCCCATGTGATAAAATTGAAGGGTAATTGAACGTTCGAAATTCATTACCCAAGCCATTAGCGATTGCAGTCGTTAATGGCTTTTTTGATACATAAAACATTTGAGCCACCTTTCTGTCCGTCGCTCAACTCGGATGTCGAAACGAAATCACTTATGAAAACATTTCGTTACAGTAACTCAACATCCTAGTTGAACGACGGACACGGTTATTCAGTTACTTACGAGAAACTCTTACGTCACCCTTAATCAAGGCCCGACCAGCGAAATATACTCGTGGGCCCCATGACTTAAGCCAAACACGTTGAATGAAACGTTCACCCAACTCATACAAGGCCAACATCATGAATGCTCCAATTGCAGCTGCAACCATCCAAATCATGACCAAGATAGATCCGTCATTCATTGTTAATCCTCCATATACTTATTTTTTGCCTGTGCATTTGTGTAAGCCTCAATGTGCTTAACATCTCGTGGTCGCACTGGAAACCATTTATCAATAAAATCAACCAACCATGCGGTAACTGCTGCGATTGCTGCAATTCCGGCTAATGCATATCCAATTGCCATTCCGTTCACCTCACCACCTCGTCAGCATGTTCTTCGATATACAACGCAATCTTGTAACCGTGATACAACAACTGGCTCTTACCTTTTTTAATGGTTAGGCCGGGCTCAGCTTCAATCCTTGTCCGCCAGTATGTGTTGAAATCTGCCATGCTAATCGCACCTAGATAATCTTCTAAGGTTGGTTGATTATCAGGAGTGCTCTTCGTACGGTACATTTGAACAAATTGATGACCATGCATGATGTTGCGCTCAGCCATTTGAACAGCCTGCTCGAATACTTGAGCACCCAATTGCATCAACATGTCATTCGGCAATTGAAGAGTTACTTGTTCTGCCATTGTTCTCACCTCACTTTCTTGGCATTGCCAATACCGATTGCCATGTCGCCTCATCAAGTGTTCCGTGGTCATGCTTGTACAACATCCATTCAAAGAATTTAGGCCCAATCTTTTCTGTGTCTGAACCATTCGCAACTGCTGCTAATCTCACTTGATCTTGAAATGCAAAAGGATCATTAGGTTCAACCGTTACACCGAACATTTCGAGATATGCATATAGCTGTAACAAGAGTTCACGATTTAACTCATTTGACTCTTTAGATAACGCAAGCCCTTTGTTGTACTCATCAACAAGTGAGTTATGTTTGTCTACAAGCGAATGATTTTCAGCGTTTAGTTCATTAATCACACGACCACTAAGCTTGTGCTCAATCACTACCGCCACTATTGCAATCACAATCACTACCGTCGTCGTCATGTTTATGCCTCCAAAAGTGTTTGCTCATTCGCACCGTTGATTGCAAACATCAATACTTCATCAGGTTGCCAGTTTTGAACGATACGCATAGCTTCATCAAACTTCGCAATCGGCAAATCACCATACGATTCAATGTCGTAACGATTCTTAACGACACGTTCGAGTTGCTTATACACTGCACTTCGTACTGTCTTAGCTTGATAAGCAGCCCCGTAATAGCCACCCATCACTTCTGCTACACGCTTGTTGCGAGCTTTAGTAAAACGACGGCGCATTGAGCTAGGCAATCCCATTTGGTTTTTCAGTTCAGCTAAATCACTTTCAGTTGAAGATTGACGCTCCTCAATTTGTGCGATTTGCTTTTCTTGTTGAACCAACTTGTTGGCACTTGCAGCTACAATTTCCATTTCGGTCATTGATTGTGCTTGGTAACCACCAGTCTTTCGAATGCTTGGCAAGACTTCTTCAGTCACCCAATTTTGAAAACGTTCAGCGGTTTCGTTATTTGCCTTGATTGCTAACTTGTAGAATTGTGGTTCTGTGATGTAATCACCTTTCCCCACAAGTGGAGAATTGTCATCTTTCCGCACATGTGCGGAAACGTTATTTAGGTAGTTATTTACGCGCTTCCATTGAACATAAATGACCCCGTTCTTTTCTTGCGTGATTCCCATACCAATTGCTGCACTTTCTGCATCGAACCTAACTTGTCCGTTTTCCTCTTTAATCTTCAACCCGTTGAAGATTTGTACTTCATTTGCCATAATTGGCCTCCTTTGTTTTTTGATATTATTAACATGAGGATTAACCTCAAAATCTGACGAAAGGTTTATAAACATGAAACTTGACATTGATTATCTTCGTGATGTGATGATTGCTATTGAAGAAGCGCCTTTTCCAGTAACTGCGCAATTCTCTTTAGCAGGGCTTATTGAACATTCTCCAAAACTCAAATCTCACTCCATGGAAGAAACTTACTTCGTTGTAATTCAATTGAAGGAGGCGGGATTTGTTCACGCTGATATTGATCCTCAAATTTACGGGACTATGATCGGACAGCTAAAATTCCAAGGAAATGAATTCCTGAACAACATTCGCTATGATGACATTTGGTCAAAAGTAAAATCATCAGTAGCTGAAGTTGGCGGAACTGCTTCTATAGGCGTTCTGTCTTCCCTAGCACAAGCCGCGATGACCAAGTATTTTGGTCTGGGTTAGTTGGCCAAACCAAGAACTCTGTGCCTTCATATAAGGCGTAGAGTTCTTTTTCTTTAAGCGCCGGTGCATCCTTAACAAGGTTGTCGTGATAACTGCCCCAAATAAATGGAACATGATCCAAACGTTCAACAGGAATTCGACGCTGCTCATCATCATAAAAATACAAAATCACGTCTTTCATATTGGTCTCCTAACTCATTTGCTTGCGACGTTCGCGAAGAACTCCACCAACAAATTGCTCCGCCCCATTCAACACGTTGTTGATTGTTGCGCTACCGGCAACACCTTTCTTCACGTTGACCCAAGTTGTCTTAGATACGCCCAGGTGCTCATAAACTTCCTTTTCAGTCATTTGAGCAGCGTATACTTCACCAATCAGTCGTCCAACGCGATCAAGGTATGATTGGTTGATTGTGATTGCCACCATAATTTGTGCTCCTTTCACGTTTTGGTGTACTTTTGTTCTTTTCTTTTGTTTACACCCACTCTACGGAGTGGTAATATATACAAGTAAATAAGCGCACGAAAGACGCAGTAAACACCTATGTTTTTGAGCGCTTCGTTCTTGCTAGAACACGTCTTTTGTACACCGCTTTTTGTAAAGAACTTTTGTACATGATTATATTACCACTCTGAAAAGTGGAAAACAACCCCAAGACATATCTAAAGTGTGATTTAAAACATAGAAAGTAGAGAAACATTGATATGACGCTGTTTGAACGAGTAAAAGAAGTTTCAAAAAAGCACGGATTTAGCAGTTTACAGACATTATCTGAAGCAGCTGGCCTGTCGCCCAACGTAATATACGGCTGGAAAACTAAAAAGCCTTCCGCTGCGTCACTCCAAGCTGTAGCTGATCAATTAAATGTGAGTGTTGACTACTTATTGGGTAATACTGATGAGATGTACCCTAGAGCTAATGACGACACTCCTGAACACATCAACTTAGACGAAGCACTCCGAAAACAAGGTGTTGTCATGGAATTCCAAGGTAAGGAACTTTCCGACAAGGCCAAAAGAAAAATCCTCGACATCTTGAAAATTGTAGATGGTGACGAGGATTAGTGCTTATGGATTTTTTAGAATTAGAAGAACGAATTGACGCACAAATTAATGCTGCTGGTATCGGAATGATTTACGAGGAACTTGAGCCATACGATCCTGACATTGTATTCATTAGAGATGGTAAACAACCCCTGATGGTCATCAATGAATTATCAGATACTGAAATACCAGTCGTTGCTCGTAAAGCTCACGAGCTATCACACGTTCTAGATGGCGACGGGTCAGCAAGAAGCTACACCTTCAGTATCGGGTTTAAAAATAATGCTGAGCGAATCGCTAACCGCGGTATGGTTTGGCGACTGGCCAAAATCATCTTCGAGGACATCCCCTTAGAAAGTCGTAATTATTACGACTTTATGGAGTGGTTTCACCTTCCTAGTAGTTTTGAGTCAATTGTCGAAGAAGCAGTTAGGCACACATAAATTCAACGGTTATTTTTCATATATAGAGAGGATTAGAAAATGACGCTAACAATGCAAGATATAAAGCATGTTGATTCCAAACATCCAGAGTTGAAAAGGAAACTAATTTTAGAAATTGAACAAATGCATCCATCAATAGATTCAGATTTACTAGATGCAACTATTACAGGATTTTTATTATTCGATAATTCCAACGGCGCTGATCAAGTACTAACAAGCTGGATTCTTTATGTTAAGGCACTCCCTGACACTGAGAGTATCCCAACTAAGTCATTAACTGCAAGCCAACTCCGTAACAAGAGTGAAGTTATTATGGACTACAATACGTGGCTATCATCTGGATCAAATTTTACACCTGAAATTATGAAAATGATGAACGAGGAAACTATCAAAATTGCAAAACAATTTGTCCGTACTGATAACTCTACTACTCTTTACGAGCTAATAAAGAATTGGGAAGTAAAAACGTTCAACACGTACACTGCGGATAAAAAAACACGGGTTATTGAGTTTGTTAAACAGTATAAATAAGTAAATTACAAAGAATACGTGCAAACGTGAATCACGTTAAAAGCTAAGGAGTAGGTTTATATGAATAAACTAGTTAAATATGGGGCTTCTGTTTTTGCGTCAACTATTATTGGTTCTTCAATAGTTGAACCAACACTAATGTCAACGGGCAACGACACTAGTGTATACGCAAAAAGTAAAAAGAAAATGACATATAAGGCATATGCAAAATATCTACAAAATTATCTTGCTGATTCAAAGGTTCGATGGTCGCCAAAGCTTGAGGCTATGGCAATTCTTCCTACTAAAGATAACGCTGATTTAATGTCAGAATACGCTGATACTTATATGACTGACGGCGAATTAGATTCTGATGAACTATCAAATTGGAATGATTATACTGCTCTTATTCGTAAGCAAGCCAAAAAGGCAAAAACTATGACCAAAAGCGCAGAACCAATTGAAATTATCATTTTAAATCCTGAAAACAATGAAATGGCATTGTATGACTACGATGCATACAACGATGAAACCAACATCGACGCCTTTAATGGCATCGGGAACGATTACACTGATTAATCCCTTTATGTTTGAGTTCATTCCCGCTTCTGCGGGATACATATCAACGTCCAGACAGGATTGACGTAAAAAGCTTGAGGAGAATTGGTTAAATGGTAAGTGCTGTTAAATTAAGCAATATCGCTGCGAAGAAAGTCAGTCTTGGTTATTCTGACGATACTAGTCGACTTGCATACGTTCAAGTAAGCAACAAGATGGAATACCTCATTGGCGGCTGGAACGCTTTGCTCAACAAAATTTATATCATCAGCTTTGAAGATGACGGTCTTTTATTCATGGGAGTTGGTCTAACAAACCAATTCACTGATAATGACAAGTTTATTCCTATCGACCAACTAGGTGCCATTTCATACAAGAAGTCATTCATGATTAATGTTCGACGGAGAAAAGTTGATTATCAACTCTTTAGACGGTAAAACTACTGAACACATCATGTACACCATGACAGTTGGATTGTCATGGATCAAAGATGACTTGCCAAACGTCCACGCTGCAATTGATAACTACCCCACTTTAAAGGAACGCATGGATGCAAAGAATGTCCAACCTGAAATAAAGGCATCCTCAAATAGCAACTTGGCCGATCTACGTGAACTTAAGTCACTACTTGATGACGGCATCATCACACAAGATGATTTCGATCGTAAGAAGGCTGAATTACTTGGCTAATCTTTGTCCCCGCTCAGTTAGCGGGATACATACGCTGAATATTTAATCAAGAAAAGGAAGTCGCTCCGTTATGGATGATTTTAAATTATCAGATATTACGAATAAAGATTTAGTGTCTGGAGCAACGGCTTCTGCTTTGGAATTAATTCCTGGATTTGCTGCCATCAAAACGTTTCTTAACGCAACAGAGTCAAGTATACGTGAACGAAAATTACAGGAGTTGTTAACCGAACTAGATAAAAGACTCACTGAAGCTGAAGCAACTTTGAATCAAATAAAATCTAAACCAGAGGAAGCAGTCATTGTTTTTTCTACTTTGCTAAGTGACGGTCAATTACCCAAAAACTCAAAAAAGACAGAACATTATGTAACATCACTAAAAAACGTCATATTGTCCGATGAAGATTTCGATTGGGATAAAGCCGACTACTTCACCTTTGTTTTAAACAATGTTCCTGCTCCCGTGCTTGAGATGATGAAACTAAAGAGCGGGCGATTGGATTCGGATGATTGGTATGCCTTAAATGACAAAATAGCTGAATTTTCAAATGCAGCTATTCAAGTTCTTGTTTCATACGGACTGATGGAAACAACTATCGAATCAGAAACCGCTTTGCATAATCAGAAAACTAAAATCAAAGCAGATTATGCAGTGACACAACTTGGTCACGACTTCATTGAATTTGTATTTAACCTGCCAGCTGGTTGGGAAGGTTGGTAGCCTTTAATCAAAATGCATACCACCCGCTCTGCGGGATACATATGACCGTGATGTCTCTAAACTAATAATCATTTAGGAGAGGATAAAATGAGCAATAACTCTGTAAATATGAAGTTTGACCAAGCTAATAAAAACTTCAAAGAAGTTCAATCTTCAGGCGAAAAGAAATACTCTATGCTTCATCATTGGACTTTTAATAAAAGCCGGTACCTATTGGATGAAGTGCGCCGAAAAGTCAAACGAAACAAAAAAACATATAAACGCGGTGCAATCATCTATGTTGACTATGGCGTCAATATTGGCGGTGAATTTAGCGGCCCACACTTTTCAGTGGTTCTTAATAATTTTGACTCAAAGAACAATGAAAAACTGACCGTTATCCCCCTCACATCTAAAGAGCACGCAAACACAATTGAGCTAACAAACACCATCCAGGAAACTAGTATGGAATTTCTGAGCCAAGCACTCTACGACATATTAAAGGTACCAATTGCCGAAAAGGTGGTATTGGATACTTTGTTAAATAAGTTAGATCCAGATCATGAAATTACAAATCCAACCGAGCTTGTAGAATCTATAACAGATATCAAAAGCAATACAGAGCCAGAAACACCTGCGAATGCCAGTAACGGAATTCCATTACCAGACGGCTGGCCAAATCGAATGGTTCAAGAATTATCCGACTTCAAAACTTCTCTGGATTATGTCAAGACATATATAGCCCAAACAGAAGGAGTTTCAAAAAAAGAGGTCACTGGAGAAATGCTTAATTCCTATATTCACGGTGCAAAATTCGATAGTTTGATAAAAAATGCTAAGGATTTATTTGTAGTTTTTGATAAGTACAAGCAGTACAATCTTCGGACTTTCGCCCGACCAATGGATATAACGACTGTTAGCAAACGGAGAATTCGTAAGATCAACAAGTTTGATCCGATTGGAAAAATTAAAGTTTCATCGGAAACATTAAACGCAATCGAAGACGGTATAAAACAACTATATTTCAAAAAAGTTGACAATTAAAAACAAAACCTGTAATATTTAGTTATCGAAAGCGCCTAGCGCGCACCTATGAAAAAGATTTAAGGCCTTCGCGCCTACCTTTTGCGGTAACCCTTTACGGGTTACCGCTTTTTTATGTTTTAAAAAAAGCGCGCACTCCCTGTCGTTAAACGGTAAGTGCGCGCGTAGCAAATCAAAATGTCTGACAATAAACGATACGTATTTATTGTTAACAGTCAGTTATTATATCATCTACGACCCGGGTAAGTCGTTAAACTGCCCTTTACTTTTATAGAAAGGTTAGGTTTATCCTAATGGCAAGTATCTACAAGCGTGGCAATACGTGGACCGCCAACATATTCGTCATTAAAGATGGAAAACGTCGGCGTAAAACAAAGTCTGGGTTCAAAACTAAGGCTCAAGCTAAAGGCTGGGCAAATGAAATGGAGGTCGCAAAGCAAAATAACACGCTCACATTACGTTCAGATATGCTGTTCGCAGATTTTTATGATAACTGGTTCGTTACATTTAAAGCCCCTACCATAGCAAAAGCAACATCAAGGTGGTACTTATACGTAAGTAAATCAATACGAGATTATTTTCCTAAAACAAAAATCGAGGATGTGACTCGTATTAACTTTCAAAGCTTCTTGAATTCATTTGGGAAAACACACGGGGTTAACACCGCCCGTAAAATGAGAACACTAATTAAACAAGTTGCTGTAGCTGCGATTGCTGATGGTTATATTTCTAAAGACTTTACGTATCGCACTAACATCACTGGTCAGGAACCTAAGTCTGCTGACCTAAAGTTCCTCGAAGAAGATGATATGAAGGCTCTGGCCGACTACATTTCATCCAAACCACTATCCATTAGAGCAGTGACGGATATGATGATCATAACTGCTTTGCAATCAGGCGCCCGATATGCGGAAATTGCAGGACTAGAGTGGCCGGATGTCAATTTTGAAAAAGGCTTCATAAGGATTGAAACAACTTGGGATCAATTTTACAAGGAATTCAAGCCCACAAAAACAAAGTCGTCCATTCGAAACATTGATATGCCTTCTTCATACATGGACGAACTATATGATTGGCACCAGCTTCATCCAGATACAACTTTTGTCTTTCAAGGCAAGAATGATATTCCGCCAACTAGCAACGCTGCAAATAAACAGCTACGTCGCGATTTAGACGATATAGGTGCAACTAAAATTATCACGTTTCACGGTTTACGTCACACTCATGCTTCTTGGTTGTTGGCTCATGACGTTGATTTACATTATGTCTCTGAAAGGCTTGGTCATTCAAATACGACAATCACACTCAACACATATAGCCATTTGCTTAAAACACGTCGAAATTCTGAAATTGATAAGTCAATTAATCTACTTTCTAACCTCTAGTGCTACAAAAGTGCTACACAGAAAAACAACAGGCCGCAGAAACGCTGTTAAATCAACGTTTCCACGGCCTATAAACTTATATAAAAATGCAGCTGGTGGGACTCGAACCCACAACCGCTCGGGTAGAAACCGAGTGCACTATCCAGTTGTGCTACAGCTGCATATAAAATAGATGAGGCAACATTTCACTATCGCCTCATCTATTGTACGGTTAAAACGCTGGTGAATCAAGGTCAGAAGCATCCAAAACATGAGAAATTGCTATTGCGAGTTCTTCCTCAGTTAAATGCAATTCAAATAATCCCAATTTCATAAATGACCGCCAAGCGTGGGCGAAATCACTTTGGCGCTTCTGATGATAACTGTTTAACAGCATCGTCTTAATGCCCATAAATTGATGGGCTAACCGCATTTGTGGAAAACGGGCAAACTTCTCAATATCAGCGTCTTCCAACACCATCAAATGCGTCCACTGTTGCTTTAAACTAATCAACAAAAATTGACTCAAGGCCGTAGCATACAAATCAACAATCGTTGCTTCACCCGTCACAACAGCATCGTGGGGTACATCCCCATTCACCGCATCAACCCGGCGCATCAGCGTACCTAGCGTAATATCCAAATTTAAATAATCATTTAATAGGACATCTTTGGGGCTAATTGGATTTTCCCAATCATAAGCCACAACCCGATAAGCGTCACGCGCTTGCCGTAAATATAATGCAATATCCAATGCCATTATGCTTCCGGCTCCCCATCAGTCTCAGTCGTGTTCGGTTGCAACACTTCCACTTGTGGTGCCTCAGACTTAACTGGTGCAGATGCCCCGTAATTCTTCAACGCACGATTGCCTTGCAAACCGAAAACTAATTCATCGCTTTCGACAGCCAAGTAATGACGCTCCTTCAAGTACCAAGCACCAATGAAGTCGTAATCCAACAAAATATCAAGCCATGAAACAGCATCGTGACCATCGATCACTTGGAAGTGCCAACGTTGTGCCCCAATAGCCGTGGCATCATTTGCATAGAAAATACGGACTTCAACACCCTGTTCAAGTACCAGGCCGGCCCCATTTGGAATGTTTTGCAAGAAGTAGTTTGAATCTGCTGACAACACAAACAAACGATCCAACATACCAGCTGGCATTTCAGTCTGAACCAGTGGATACAAGAAATCATCCTTGGTCTCCAAGATGTTGTAATCGACCTTGTAACCAAATTCGCGTTCCATGTAACGACCGAATTCAGTCAACAATGTCGTCACTGTGCGAATGCGTGGTGCGGTCGTCTTCTTACGATAGTTTTCAACCAACAAGTTCGTAATGGCATCGGCGTTAAACAAAATTTGCTTGCGCTCTAATGACCAGTAGAACAAACGTTCATTCGTCCCAAGCTCAACGAAAAAGGCACCACCATTTGGATCGTCGTTCACAACGAACTCAA
This sequence comes from Weissella sp. MSCH1, assembly GCF_045799135.1. Lineage (NCBI taxonomy): Bacteria > Bacillati > Bacillota > Bacilli > Lactobacillales > Lactobacillaceae > Weissella > Weissella sp. MSCH1. The sequence continues at coordinate 49,153 of NZ_JBJMBA010000036.1, forward strand.
ATGTTGCTGGCACTTCCAATTCAGTTGGTACCAGCGTTAGTTCTTCACGTTCAGCTGGCGTCAAAATATCGTACGCTGGGATCCCAGCGAAACTCATAAACCGATCCATCGCCAACATGTACCAATCTGCCGGACTGTATTGACGTGGCACAAGGACCCAGTCCGTATCAAGATGCGCTGCCGTTAAACGCTCGGCCAGCATGTGCACACGCGCTGGTTCTTGTGATTCAGCTAATTCACGTACTTGCGCCAACAATTGTTGAATTTGACCAATGTCATCTGTCAACAAGTCAGCATATGCGACTACGCGTTCACGAAGGTGTTCTGTCATAATTACTTACCTCCTTGTGCATCAGCCAAATACGTCACATACGTTTCGTATAATGACGCAACTGCTTCTTGGAAGTTTGCGAATGAACCAAACGTATCTGAGATGGCACGTTGTTCGTAAATCAAAATCGTATCTTCCTTTGATAGATTCAAAATTTGGGCATTGTTTGCTGCAATTAACTCTGGCACTTCTTTCGCCTTGTCGTCCGCAGCATCCAATTGGGCCAAACGTTCCTTCAACACTTCACGCTGCTCATTTTGTGAACGATTACCAAAAATACCACCACGGTCCTCGCTCGACGCCAGTTGGGCCATCAATTGGGCACGTTCAGCATCACGTTGATTTTGATCAGCCACAATTTGTTGCAACGCCTCATTAGCTCGTGTGGTATCTTCAATGACCTGCGCGTTATAACGTTGGCCAGCCTCTGATAATTCAACGGCACGTGCCAACTTTTCATATTCTTGATCATTGAAAATAAAGTTTACAGCTAATGGATCAAGAATACCGAAATGACGGCGATCCCACCAATTTCCAAAGAACAATTGGAACACACCCAATTGCGTTTCTTCGTAATAAAAGAATGGGAACTTTTCTGACAAATACTGAATCAATTGCTGTCCCAAATGGTGACTCAATTCATCCTGCATATCATCCACCAAGACTGACAAGGCACGGTTTGAGGCCGCGTTTTGCGTCTGTCGAATCTTCGTGTTGTACTTTTGGCTATCTAATAATTCATATACCCGGCGATCATCATTCGTCGCAACAGCGTTCTGAATATCCCCGATGTAGTCTAATTTTGCTTGTAGTTTTCCATTTAATACGGATTGATTTGACGGCAAGTCCGTCTTCAAGTATGGCGTGTTCTCCATCTCAACCCCTCCTCGTGTGTGGTTGTCCTAAAACTCATGTCATAACACTAACATCTTAATAGTTCTATCATACAACCTAACCTTAAAGAAAAACGCCAACCTTTCCCCGGTCGGCGTTGTTTTTTAGAACATTTAACGAAAATTTTAGTATTGCTCGAGATATGTGTCCAATTCCCATTGCGATACTTCTTGTCGGTAAGCTTGATACTCAAGACGCTTTGCATCCACAAATGTCCGTGACATGTGTGAACCCAAGGCAGCCTTGATCGTTTCATCCTCATCCAAGTCGTTCACAGCTGCTAGCAAAGTATCTGGCAAATCAGTAATGCCTGCACGCTTGCGCTCACCTTCATCCATCAAGTAGATATTACGGTCAACAGCGTGTGTTGGCTCCAATTCACGTTCAATGCCATCCAAGCCGGCTGCCAAAATAGCAGCAAAGGCCAAGTATGGATTAGCGGTTGGATCAACGGAACGCAATTCCAAACGTGTTGAGTTACCACGTGAAGCTGGGACACGAACCATTGGTGAACGGTTTGAGCCTGACCAAGCCACGTAAACTGGTGCTTCAAAGCCCGGCGTCAAACGCTTGAATGAGTTAACTGTTGGATTTGTAATAGCCGTAAAGTTGGCCGCGTGATCCAAAATACCGCCCAAGAAGTTATAAGCCGTCTTAGACAATTGCAACTCACCAGCTTCATCAAAGAAGGCATTACCTTCCTCGGTGAACAAAGACATGTTCGTGTGCATACCATTACCATTAATACCTGAAATTGGCTTAGGCATAAAGGTTGCGTACATACCGTGCTTACGCGCAATCGTCTTCACAATCAACTTAAACGTTTGAATATTGTCAGCCGCATCAAGTGCATCCGCATACTTAAAGTCAACTTCGTGTTGTCCTGGCGCAACTTCGTGGTGGGCCGCTTCAACTTCAAAGCCCATCTTCTCCATCTCCAACACGATTTCACGACGTGTATTTTCTCCAAGATCAAGTGGTGCTAGGTCAAAGTAACCACCCTTGTCATTCAAATTCATCGTTGGGTTACCATGTTCATCCAGCTTGAACAAGAAGAACTCTGGTTCCGTTCCGATATTAAATGACTTAAAGCCATCTTCCGTCATCTGCTGCAAGACACGCTTCAAATTGCTACGTGGATCACCTGCAAATGGCTCGCGGTCTGCCGTGTAAATATCAGCAATCAAGCGAGCAACCTTACCACCGTGCAAGTCAGTCGCCCATGGGAAAATCATGAACGTTGACAAGTCTGGGTATAGGTACATATCTGACTCTTCAATGCGGACAAACCCTTCAATTGAAGAACCGTCAAACATCAAATTATTGTCGAGTACCTTCTCAAGTTGTGAAACTGGTACTTCAACATTCTTGATTGTACCAAACACGTCTGAGAATTGTAGTCGCAAGAATTCTACGTTTTCTTCTGCAATCATGCGACGAATATCATCCTTGGTATATGCTTTGCGAACCATCTATATCTCCTTTTGATAACTTAGCAATTAAAACGAAATGTCAAAACTTACGCTGACCATTAAAACGTCCAATTTTCAGCAGCTCATCCGCCAACATGTGTCGTAGATTTTCTTCATTTGGTTCAGGCTTTTCAGCTGACTTGCGTTGCTTCTTCGCATCAACCTCATGAATTTCAGACACTGAATACCCAGCATCCAAATAATCTGCGATTTCAATTAACCGGTCTACATCATTTAATGAAAAACGACGTTGTTTACCAGCCCCCCGTTGCGGCGTGATTAAACCCTGCTGATCATAATAACGAATTTGTCGATCAGATAAGTCAGTCAGTTCACGTACGACGCTCATCGGCAATACCGCCAAATCGCGACGAAGTTCTCGTCCACCCATACGTTCTGACCCCCTATGCTTAGCATGTTACCACCGATTATATGTGAAATTTTTAATCATGTCAGCTATTCTGACATGAACCGTTTTACCGCTTCTTTAATGTCAGTTATTTCAGACGGTTTCTGAACTAAGTCAAACCAATGAATGTCCGTAAACTGATTATTGAACCACGTCATCTGCCGTTTTGCGTACCGGCGTGATGCCTGTTTCAACGTTTCCGTTGCTTGTTCTAATGATTCGTCACCAGCTAAATAGCCAAACAGTTCCTTGTAACCAATCGCCTTTCGAGCTGTGCTATCTGCTGGTAAAGCCATCGCAATTTCTGCTTCTGGCAAAATTCCTTGCGTCATCATGGCGTCGACACGTTGATTAATGCGTTCATATATCACTTGTCGATCAGTTGTTAGACCGATAATAAAGGCATCATACAGCCGCTTTGGCTCTGGCTTTTGCTCAGAGAAAGGCTTGCCGGTATGATCACTCACTAGTAAAGCACGCACTAATCGGCGAATCTGACCAGGTAAAATTCGGGCCTCGCTCACCGCGTCCACCCTGCGCAAAGCATCACGCAATACCGCTTCCCCCTCATCACGGGCAATTTGCGTCCACTTCTCCGTAAACGCGTCATCTTGAATATCAACAACCGCTGCTAGTGGCTTATCGCCCAACAACGCTTGCACATAAAAGCCGGTGCCACCAACCAAAATTGGCACCTTACCCCGGGCCGTAATCTCAGCAATCGCTTGCTGGGCTTCCTGCACAAAACGGGCCGCCGAATACGTTTCGGTTGGTTCAGCAATGTCGATCATATGATGCGGTGCTTGTGCCTGTTCCGCCGGTGTTGCCTTCGCCGTCCCGATGTTTAGCCGTCGATAAATTTGCATCGAGTCACCTGATACAATTTCACCATCAACAGCTTGAGCTAAGGCCAAAGATAACGCGGTTTTACCAACCGCTGTCGGCCCAACAATGACAATTAATTTATCCATTTTTACTCATTCACCTATAAAATTTTTGTTGCAATATCCGTAATGATACCGCGTACGCCTAACATCCGGAGTAATGTTGTCCACCCGCGCGTATTCGGGGTCCACCAATAAGTCTTCACGCCGAATGGTCTTAACCAAGCAAGGTACCAATAACGATAATCCAGGTTAACTTGCTGAATAATACCATCCTGCCACAACCGCCAGCTCACCATATTCGGCACATGCCGCAAATAACCAATTGGTACGTTCGCATCTAAGCGACGCCACTTTCGCAAGGGTAACTCTTGAAATGACTGCAGCATCACGGCATTCGGTAATTGTTTCGCCTGCAACTCGCGATACAATTGCTCCGCTCCTACCCGTCCCTTTAATTCAATTAGTAATAACCCTTGATAGTGCGTTGTGGCAATCAACGTCAAAAAATCGCCAAATGTCGCAACATTCGCCGGTACCACGCCATCCTGATCATGCTTCAAAATTAATCGATTACCATACAATTGGACATCAACTTCAAGGCCGTCAACGCCCGCAGCAATCGCCCGTTGGAAGGCAATTAGCGTATTTTCGTCACCTCGGTCGCGATGTGTGCCACGGTGTGCAATAATTAATGTTTTGTTTACAGACATTTCACGAACCTCAGTAGTTTAATTCTTGTTAAATATGTTAAACTTATCTTAACAAATAAATGGAGGAACCACATCATGAAGAAGTTTGGTTTGGGGATTTTGACTGGTGTTGCCGGTACGTTAGCTACTGCCGCAGCCGCTGCTTTGACTTTCCACAAGGTTGCTGTAAAGCCTTTGGAAGAAGAGGAAGCTAAGTTCGAAGAGACAGAACGCAAGGCTGCTCGTAAGGCTGCTCACTCACACGGCGCTCGTTTTTAATCAAGCACATAAAGAAAAGGTTTGGGATGTACATCCCAAACCTTTTTTCATTAGTTAGACTTTGTCTTACCGTTATATTCGGCAAACCCATTCTTGAGGACGAAAATTTCGTTATAACCGTCCTTCTTCAACTTACGTGCCAAACGGGCTGCAAATTGCATGTTCTCGTCGTACAAGAACACAGGCTTGTCCTTACGCAAAGCAGTGTGGTTTTCATTCAACATGGCATATTGAATGTTACGTGCACCTAGGACGTGCTTTGCCTTAAACTTTGCCGGTTCGCGGATATCGATCAATTGTTGACCGCGACTTTGCTTTTCAAATTCTTCTGACTTCAATACCGTTGCCGCGCGCTTCAACGTGGTACGTGTCCAGATGATTGTACCAACTGTCCAAATAACCCAAATTAAAATCAAGACAAACAATGCTTGCAACATACTGCTCAAATCCCCGTTTCGTTAATCATGTTAATTACCATTTTAACAAAACCTAAAGAAAAAGTCTGCCAACCTTTGGCAGACTTTGTTTTTTCTTCAATTATTCAGCGTGACCAACAATCCAGCCATTAACGTAGCCAAAGCCGACGCGCGTGAATGAACCATTCATCTCCCAATCATGGTGCCCGTTTGGCACACCAGTCATGTTTGTTTCGTTAAACCAAGCAGAAATAACATCTTGTCCGGCACCAAAGCCAGCTGCCACAACTTCATTGGCCACTGCCCCTGAATAGTGTGCTTGATCAACACCTGTTTGTGACATTGATGCGGCACGTGCCGTTGCTGACGCAGCTAGGCCATCATCCCAAACGAGTTGTGGCAATCCTGCTGAAGCACGCAAGGCGTTCAATGCATTCAACGTTGCGTCCGCACTGGCTGGTGAAACTGTCGCAACCGGCGCAGTAGATGTAGCTGCACTCGTTGCGACTGGCGCTTCTGAACTAGCTGATGATGCTTGTGAAGCAACTGAACTGGCTGGCGCAACAGATGATGCAGCTGGGGCCAATGACGCTTCGCTTGGCGCTACTGACGCCGCAACACTTGTTGCTGGTGCTTCTGACACCAAATCAAGCTTCTGGCCAACTTCAATCATGTTGGCATTCGTAATGTCATTTTGCTTTGCAATATCGTCCACACTGCGATCCGTCGCTGCTGCAATCGTTGACAACGTGTCACCAGATTGTACAACATATACACGTCCAGCGTCCTTAACAGTTGTCCGTACTTCGTCAACTGTCTTACTGCGCCACCCCTTAGCTGAGTCGTCAGCTGACGCTGCGTTTGTGTGCATAAATGGCAAGACAGCTGCTGCAACCGCAGCCGTCGTCAAGGCCATTCCCTTAATTGATTTATTTACTGATACTTTTTCCATAAGAATCGTTTTTCTCCCTATAGCGTTTCTTATCTATTTTCTTCTCTTTTAATCTACTTACAAAAGTATAGTAAATAATTATTGCTAGTTGTTTACATCCGCGCTTCAAAGCAATTAACAGAATGCTCGAAAAATTGCAAGAACAAATCCTTCATTTCAAATTAAAAAACCAAGTCCCAAAAATGGACTTGGTTTTTCGTCATTATTATTAGTGGACAAATTGGATGCCAGCAGCTGAAATCGTACGAACGTGGTATGCCAATCCAGCGTAGTTACCCTCTGAGATTGTAATCGTACCATCTGAGTTAACAGAATCAACAACCGCAACGTGACCCAATTCACCTGCGCCGTCAAGACCAGGTGCAAAGACAGCAACCGCACCGGCAGCTGGTGTTGCGTCAACTACACGACCTGCTGCCGCAGCTGAAGCACCCCAACCAGAAGCGTTACCCCAGTTGTTACCAACCCATGACAAGGCGTTCTTAACGAACCACGTGCATTGTCCAGCTGGGTAAGTGTTACCAGTCGTATCATACGTTGGCGCAGCAACGGCAGGTTGTGACGCTGCATCGTAAGCAACTGCACCCGTGTTCGTGTATTGCGTCTCGTCGGCTGCAGATGTCGTTGCAACTTGCGCAGCTGCACTAGCAGCCTTGTCTGCTGAGGCAGCTGCTTGCTTAAGGGCATCTGAGGCAGAGTTGTTATCTTGCTTATCTGCTGGCGTCAACTTCAACGTCTCGCCAACCGTGATAAAGTGAACATCTGACAAACCATTAGCCTTGGCAATGTCATCAACACTTTCTCCTGTTGCTTGGGCGATCGTTGACAATGTGTCACCTGTTTGCACCTTGTATTCAGTACCAGCTGACAAGACAACCGCCTTCACGTCGTCAACTGTCTTAGCACGCCATGAGGCCGCTTTGTTTGCATTTGCATCAGCCTTGTTTGCAGTTGAATCTTCAGCAGAAGCGGCCGTTGTGTGTGTCATTGGTAAAATTGCAGCGGCGGCCGTTGCAGCAGCAACAAACCATCCCTTAGTCATGTTTTGAGTTGTCATATTCTTTATTATCCCCTTGATGCGATTTAAGGCGCGTCGCTACGGCAACGTCTTTCCTCTATCCATAAAAAAGTCTATCAACCTGATTTAACGGCCTAGTTACACTGGTATAACAGTTACTAAAAAAATGAAAGCAGCTACAAATGCCGTTATATCAAGGGATTTCATTGTTTTACCCCGCTTTCGTGATACACATGTCACGCCGAAAACGTGAAAACCGGCTACAATATTACGTTTTATTACAAAATGTAATATTTAATGTAATAAAAAAAGCCTGAACCAATAGGGTTCAGACAACTTTATTTCAATTTATAAGTATGTGAAATTTGCGATTAGTGTACAAACATCATGCCGGCCTTTGAAAGCGTACGTGAGTTATATGACAAACCAGCGTAGTTACCTTCTTCAATCGTAATTTGGTCACCATTTACAGCAACAACGACAGCCACGTGACCGTATCCGCCTGATCCACCAACGCCTGGTGCCATCACAGCAACTGATCCAACTGTAGGATTCGTATCAACTAAACGGCCAGCGTACGTTGCTGAGTTAGCCCAGTCCGCTGCGTTACCCCAGTAGTTCCCTACCCAAGGCAAAGCGTTCTTAACAAACCACGTGCATTGTCCAGCAGGATACGTGTTGGCCCCATTTACTGACATATCAGCATTGTATGATGGCGCTACTTCTACAACCGTTGCCTCTTGAGCTGGCACTTCTTGAACGGCCGTTTCTTCGACAGGTGCCACCGTCTCAGCAACTGGCGCTACTTCTTCAGTTACTACTGGGGCAACCTCTTCCGTTGCCACTGGTGCAGCTTCAACCGGTGCCTCAACAGGGGCAACTTCCGTGGCTGGTGTCTCAACTTGAGCAACCGTTTCTGTAACTTGAGCTGGCTCTGTTGCTACTTCAACTGGGGCACCAGTCAATTCGATTGTTTGACCAACCACAATGAAGTGAATGTCATCAATCTTGTTAGCAGCCGCAATTTCTTCAGCCGTCAAATCCGTTGCTGATGCAATTGATGACAACGTGTCACCTTCTTGAACCAAGTACGTTTGACCCGCTGTTTGAACAGCTGAGACAACCTGATCAACCGTCTTAGCACGCCATGATGACGTCGTTTGTGTTGGTGCTACTTCTTCATTAGCATATGTTGCATCCATGTGGAACATTGGCATAACCAAAGCCGCTGCAGCTAATACCGTACCTGCTACCCAGTTCTTACCTGACTTGTACAACTTCTTACGTGATGTTACGTTTTGCATGATTAACTCCCTTTTCGTCGCTCGTGTAAAGCGTGTCTTACTTTTTTAAGTTTATGATTTTTGTTTTCGTCGTTGCCTTAACAACATAATCTATCTTATCGAGGACGCGTAACAGGCGTATAACAGGCGCCAAACAACCTGTGACGCACAAATTCTTCATAAATCACACACGTGTAAATCAGCGCTACATCAACGTCTTGTTTCAGTCGTTCATACCATGTTCATAATTCGTGCATATTTCATTTTGTGAATTAGCTTACTATTTCACCATAAACAGGTGCAATGTTACATTTTGTTACAAATATCTCGGCGATTTTCAGTAAATGCCGTCATATTTGCCTATAAAAAAAGGCATTCTAGATACTATTCATAGGGAAATTCAGCAATTTCTTTTTCTAATGCGGCCGTCCACTTTTCCAAATATTCTTTAGGCTTTCCATATCCTTTTATTGACTCAAAATACGTGCCGAGCCACTGTACTCGTTCATCGTGATTGGTTATATGTCTAAGAGTCCAATCGATTTTGGCGCTTTCTGCACTCGTGAGTTGTTGGTCATAGCCGTATTTAATAGAAGGGTTGTAATCCGGTTCAATCTTTTGAATTTTTTCTAGTAATTCTCCCAAGTAATTATCAATTGATAGAATAAATTCTTCTAAATTTTTCTGACTTGCCGCATTACCAACTTTTATATCAAATTTATTATATGGCATAGATGCCTCCTTAATTAATGACGTTCGCTATATTTCTTGCCATAGTGACTGTTCTGGACCTAGTGTCCCGTGACTTATTACAGTGTGTAATTTTAACGGTGGTACAACTACAAATCTTCTCCATTATTCAATTTACTTTTAAACATAATTTCGTTTTAGCTTATATATGCTAAAAAATAGCCACAAAAAAACGAGTATCGTGACGATACTCGTTTTTAATGACTTCTATTTATAATTAGGCAATCGTACGATCTGAGTTACGGGCCAATGAAGCAGCACCGTATGCACCAGCATCGTTACCCAACTCTGCCAACTTCACTTCAGTTACGTCTCGCGTAGCCTTGAAAGCAAATTGGCTAAAGTTCTTGGCAACACGGTCCAACAAGAACTTACCAGCGGCTGAAACACCACCACCGATAACAACTGAAGATGGGTTCAAGATGTTTGAGATGTTGGCTGAAGCCAAACCAAGGTAGTAAGCCACCTTGTCGACAACTTCATTTGCCAAGTAATCCCCATCCTTTGCCAAGTCAAAGACAATCTTTGACGTCACTTCTTCACCATTGTCGACCATAGCCTTCAATTGTGAGTTACCAGCGTAAGCTTCGGCAAAATCTTGTGCCAAGTGGACAACACCTGTTGCTGAAGCATATTGCTCCAAGCAACCGTAATTACCACATGTGCACAAATATCCACCAGGTTCGACGATCATGTGACCGACCTCACCACCAGCACCGGCAACACCGTGGATCAACTTACCATCGTTAATCAATCCACCACCAACACCAGTTCCCAACGTAATGAATGCAACGTCTGGTTGGTTGTTTCCAGCACCACGCCATTGCTCACCCAAAGCGGCAGCGTTAGCGTCATTGTCCATCGTCAATGGCAAGCCAGTACCAGCTTCAATTTGTTCGCGGACGTTTTGCGTTTCCTTCCAGTTCAAGTTGAACGCTGCACGAACCGTTCCGTTCTCAGTGTCAACCGTTCCCGGCGTACCCATTCCAATACCAATGATGCGGTCCTTATCCAATTGGTACAAGTCCAAGTGGTGGTTAATTGAATCAATGATGTCGGGTACAATGTGTGAACCTTCGTCCAAGATGTTTGTCTTGATTGACCACTTTTGTTGAATCTCACCTTCAGCAGTCAAAATGGCAAACTTGATGGTTGTTCCACCAAGGTCAACACCGATTAGCTTGTCTTTAGCCATCTGTTCTTTCCTCGTTATTTCTCAAAAAATATATTTGTAATCGCTTTCTTGCTTTCAACATTATTAATTATAACGCATTTTCCAATTAAAACAAGCATTTTAGTGAAAACGGTTACAAAGTTGATTTACAAGGCTTGGCGTCGCTCTTCATCTTCGTGTTCATGTCGTAATACTAACTTGATTTGCGCATATTCTTTTGCTTCTAACAAGCCAGCCTTATACATATTGTCAATTTCAATTGCCGCCAATTCAATATCCCATAAGCGGTTACCTACGTGAATATAAATATCGTATTTCTTCAATAAATTTAACACATCCAAAAATGTCCGCATCTCATCACGCTCCTTAGATACGATTTATCGCAATGCTAAATATCACTGCTAAAAATGCGAGATACACGATCACTGCTAATAAGCGGTGCCACACGCGTACCTTAAACAAGCCGGTGTAGTGAAAGCCCGAAATAAAGGCTGGCACCAGAATAAATCCACCTAGCAAGCCCCCAATGTGGGCACTTAAATCAATATCTGGCGTTGCAAACGACGACACAATTGATAACAAGATAAAAATTCCCATCAATTTTGCCTGACTACGCCAGTATGCGCGGCGTTTGTCCAACAGCCCTAACATACCAATGGCACCGAACAGCCCAAAGATTCCGCCTGAAGCCCCAGCTGAAATGACATTAACCCCGCCAAAGGCCAGGCTCATCAAATTACCACTAATCACTGTTAGGAAAAACAGTGCCAGGAAACGCCATGGTCCCAACTCAATCTCAAGTAACCGGCCGATAAAGTATAGCGTAATCATATTAAAAGCCAGGTGGGAAAACGTCACGTGCAAAAAGCCTGCCGTTATCAAACGCCACCACTGGTGTAACTGATAAACAGCCGGTGAAAATTGGGCGCCAGAATGAAATAACACTTGTGAGTTAATGGTAAAGCTGTGCGCTTGTAAGACTTCCCATAAGTAAACAAGCACCATCACGGTCACTAAACCAGCGGTGGCCGGCGTCGCTTTAAACGCCCGCTTGAAATCATTAGTCATGAATATTATTCCTCATTTTTAAAAATTAAAACTTGATCAACTTGTTGGTCAGTCGTTTCAATCGGCCAACTAGGTTGGGGATAAACATTTTCTGCCAGCGCCAATGCGACTGTCCGAGCTGTGGTTTGGGGTAACCAGCGATCATAGTACCCGCCACCAAAGCCAATTCGGTCACCAGCTTCGCTAAAGGCCAATCCTGGAACGACCACAAAGTCAATCTCAGTTGGCGCCACAACTTCATCCCCCACTGGCTCTAACATGCCGAAGCGGTGCCGCTCATATGTTGTGGCTGGCGTCACTACAATAAAGGTCATCTGTCGACCGGGTTGGACGCGAGGCAAAACCACACGTTTCCCCTGTAGCATCGCCGTTTGAATCAGTAACTGGGTCGGTATTTCATCATCTTGAGACAACGTTAGTGCGACCGTTTTCGCTGATTGCCACGCTGGCAATGTCGTCACTTGTGTCACAACGGCTTGCATCAACGATCCCCGTTGTGCATCAGAGAGCGTAGCTAAATTGGCTAGTGCCTGTTGTCTAACTGCTTTTTTTTCCATCAAACCGATTCCCCCCTTACCAAAAAACTGGTACTTACAATCATAAGTACCAGTTTATCACAATAGTTCTTAGTCTAAGAACCGTTTATTATCAAGGAATTATCCCTTATTTGTTAGCTGACCCAGCGTCTTGGACATCCTTCCAAAAGGCAGCGTAAATTTGTGACCCAATTGCTTGGTTAACGTTTTCATCAGCGTCGTCCGTTCCTGGAATAACAACCGCCAAGGCCACGTCTGAATCTGGCACGAATGAAATCAACGAACTCGTAACAGTCGTTGCCCCATTCGTCGTCGTTTCAGCAGTTCCCGTCTTAGCACTAACTTCAGGCTTAACATCCTTCAAGTGCGTTCCAGTGGCATAGCCTGAGCTACTGTGCACAACTTCATTCATACCCTTCCAAATCAAGTCACGTTCCTCCTTCGTCCAACCAACAGTCCCAAGGACTTCGGTTGGAATCGTCGTGGTCGTCGTTACCTTATTGGCCGTGTCACGGGATTGAATTGATTGCACAATGTGCGGACGGACACGGTAACCGCCGTTTGCAATAGTTGCAACGTATTGTGCAAGTTGCATCGTTGTGTACGTATCATACTGTCCGAATGATTCATCCAAGGCGTTACCGATGTGATCCCGACTTGTTGATCCCTTGATACCCGTGATTTCACCAGGCAAATCAATACCGGTCTTCACACCTAATCCGAAACGGGCGAATCCGTCACGCATCGTTTGGTAAACAGACGTTGGCAAGGCACCCAATGACATACCTGGGAAGTAGTTCAAACCACCCAAGCGTAGCATAACTTGCATAACGTACGTGTTAGAAGACATCATCAAAGCAGTATCGGCTGTCAATGGCATGTTACCACTACCATTACGGTTCCACCATGATGACTTTGTTGGTGTTCCAGCAACTGAAATTGGTTGATCAGTAATCGTATTATTTTCTGGTGTAATCGCACCATTCATAAATCCGGTTGTGATCATTGCCGGCTTAACAACAGATCCGACAACGTTAGCTTGGTTAACCGTCGACAAGGCATCGGGCGTTAGCTTCCCCGTTTCATAATCACGGTTAACACCAGCTGTTGCATAAATACCACCTGTCTTTGGGTTAATCACGACCGCGTATGCACCTGTTGTATTACCACCAGGAATATTCTTCTCCAAAATGTCTTGCACATCATTCTGGAACTTTGCGTTAATCGTTAACGTTAAGTTGTCACCAGCTTGACCCTTATATTGGGTAGTTTCCTTCGTGTTGCCATCTTTATCAGTTGTGACTGCAACCCGGGCTTTCGTCCCCTTTAACGTCGACTCATACTGCTTTTCCAAGTATGACGTTCCCACGACATCATCACGTGAGTAGCCTTGGGTTAGCAAAGAATTGACACTGTCTTCAGGCAACCCTGACTTTGAAGTAGACGTGCCACCGACTAGTGACTTAATCGCATCACCTTGTGGATAGTCACGCGTGTAGTAGATACCAACCTTAACGCCAGGCATCTTTGATTGACGCTCACCGATATCTGCAATTTCTTGTTGCGTCACATCAGTTTCTTTCAAGTAAACCGTTGACAAGGCATATGAATTTGCCATCTTCTGGTAAATCATTGCCTTATTCTTTTGCAAATCCGTTAATGGGAAACGCTTTTTATGTTTTTCTACGTAGCTACGTAGCGCATTCACGTATGCATCCGTACCAGGAGCAGCCTTTGTGCCACTCGCTTCAACCACGCGCTTAGCACGCTTAGGGTCTTGAATATAATACGTTGCATAGTTAGGTGTTGATAGCTGCTTCGTATCGACAGTTAAGTACTTACCAACATTATTCGCAATGGCGTACATTTCTGCGTCAGTAATGCTTTTTGGCTTAGTATAAGTAATCGCCTGTGATCCCTTATTCGCAACCAAAGCTTGGCCGGTACTATCATAAATCATGCCTCGTTGGACATTAACTTGTTCGACGCTGGATTCGGCACTCGTCACGGCAGTCTTATATTTTGCACTATCCGTAATCTGTAGTGTTGCCAATCGCCAGCCCAATGCACCGAGCATCAGTACAACAATACCCATCAAAACATTCAGCCGGACAGGAATACGTGACAACGAACCGTTAGTTGACACACGTCGCTTGCCACGGCGCTTAGGTGATTGCATAACTCGACCCTTTCTTTCTATTCAATCTAATTGTTTAATTGTAGCATATTTTATGCCCCTAATACCTTAACCTCTTACAACGAATTCACTGAATTTTCAGGCCTATTATATGGTTTAATAGTACTAATTGAAATTATTGGAGAAAACATTATGTTCGCACATTTAAATCCTTTAAAATGGCGCACATCTACAAAAGCCCTATGGATTAGTTTTTTACTACCCGTTATTATCATGACGGTCTATTTTGGGTTCCGTGGGATGGCACCATTCGGGTCAAGTTCCATTCTAACTGTTGATTTGGGACAACAATACATTGATTTTTTCGAAAGTTATCGCCATGCCCTCTTTTCTGATCCGCTCAGTATTTTTTATAGTTTTGCGAAAGGGTTAGGTGGTGAGACATATGGTGACTGGGCTTACTACTTGCTAAGTCCAACGAACCTATTATTATTACCATTTTCCAACGTCTATCTGCCCATCGGCATTCTGTTTCTTACTATATTAAAGTACGGTTTAGCCGGTTGGAGTTTCGCGTACGCGTTAAAAAGTATGCGCTGGCAAAACGGCTGGCGACTGCCCCTCTTTAGTGTGACTTACGCCATGATGGGCTGGTTCGTCGCGAATGACCTCAACTTACTTTGGCTAGATGCGGCAATCTTACTGCCTTTAATCATCGCCGGCTTAGAACGGTATATCGAAGGTCGGTCTGCTTGGCGCTTCATCGCGCCATTATTTGCGATTTTCGTGATTAACTACTATATGGCCTACATGATTGGGCTGTTCCTCGTGTTATACATCATCTGGCGTTTATTCTGGCAACCATACCGTTTGTTGGAACGCTGGCATATTTTACGGAAATTTATTTTCGGTAGCATTATCAGCATTGGTTTGTCGACCGTCATTTGGTTACCAACTGCCTACACGTTATTAAATAGCAAAGGGCAGCATATGCTGGATAACTTGAGTTGGAAGTTTGAATACCAAGCTCCTGACTTACTAGGCAAGTTATTCTTAGGGACTTTCAACTTTGACCAAATGCCAAGCGGCCTACCAAACATTTTTGTTGGTAGTCTACCAATTATCATGCTCTGGTTCTTCTTTACCTACCGCTTGATTCGCTGGCAAACTCGTTTGGTCGCTTTCTTCATTACGGCATTCTTAGTCGTCTCAATGATGTACGCCCCTTTGAACTTGATGTGGCATGGCTTCCAGTTCCCAGTTTGGTACCCTTATCGGTTCTCATACGTCTTTAGTTTTTGGGTCATCTGGCTGGCAGCGTCCGTGTGGTCACCGACACTTCGGTTCTCCTGGACCCAACTCGGCAGCCTCTTCATTTTGGCTGTCGCTGCAGTGGTATATCTCTACTACCGCCTAGATAGCCTCAACTTTTTGACCCAAAACCAACTCATCATTGGCGGGAGCTTCTTCCTGTTGCTCCTTGGCTTCCATGCCTTACCAGTCCGCAGTGGCTGGTGGTTACCAATGGTGACGTTATTAGTTGTCGGTGAAATGACAACCAGTACCATCTGGTCTCTCAATAATTTCAGCTACCTGACAAACACAGAGTACACAACCTACATTAAGAACCTCAATCAGATTACGGCAGATTTGCCCAAGTCAGACAAAGACTTCTACCGGGTGGCGCAATCATTCCAGCGAACCAAGGGCGATCCGCTCCAAGCGCACTACAATGGTGCGTCAACATTTAGCTCCGCCCTTGAACATCAACAGAGTGATTTCATGGCGGCCATTGGTCAACCCGAGGGGGATAATTACATCACCTACAACGGCGGTACTTTAGTTTCCGATGCTTTGCTGGGGATGCGCTACTTAATCCAACCAAGTGGTCAAGAACCACACACATCTGGTACGCCAACGAATATGCGCACTTACTCGCGGAGTGATACCAACGGTTATTATCAAATGACCAAGCACACCCAAATGGCGGTGCTGTCAAAGAACCCTTATGCGTTGCCACTCGCATTTGCAGCGAACACAAATGCCCTCAACGTTAAGTTCAAAGATAATGACCCGTTGCGTAATCAAAGCGACCTCTGGAATGCTTTACTTGGTTATGACAATACCCCGATTTTCGAAAGCGCTAATTTTGATAGCTCAGCGGCGACGAACATGACGGCACCAACAACTATTACAGGGGCCTTTCTGAAGAAAGAAAACGCCAATGCCGTTGGTTCGTTAACCGTGACCTATACGCCTAGCACGGATGATCCGTACTATTTGACGATTGGGGATGCATTGAATAATGACAATGTTGAAATTCAGTTAAATGGTAAGGCCCTACCAACCATGCCAAGTCACCGTCACACGATTATCGTGCCACTACCGTCATACCAGAAAGGACAAACGCAAACCATTACGTTTATCCTGAAAAAGAATGATTTGTGGCTGCAAAACGTTTCATTGTACCGGGCCAACACAGATTCCATCCGTGCACAAGCCCAGACGCTACAACACAATGCCTTTAAACCAAACCACGTTAGCCAAACGCGTATCAGTGGTCAAATCACGATTCCGGCTGGTAATGGTCTTATGATGACCACGATCCCAGCCGCCGATGGTTGGACTGCCTATGTTGACGGCAAGGCAACCGATACTGTCACCGTTGGTAAATTCTTTATTGGTTTGGCCTTAAAGCCCGGCGAGCACAGTGTCACCTTTAAATTCACGCCACCTTACTTAAAGATTAGCGCGATTGTTTCACTTGGCTTTGCCCTCTTTATGGCTGGGTTGGGGTGGTCAGAAAGCGAAAAACGACGTCATTCATTGCACCAATTTTAAAAGATGCCGTTGTGAACCTTTACACACGCCAGCCCCCGTGGTATCGTATTTTTTGAACCTACGGGATTACAATTATTTTTTCAAATAAAAAACTGTTAGAAATAGGAGGCCACACACATGGCTGAAGAAAAGACATTCCCAATGACGGTCGAAGGTAAGGCCAAGATTGAGGAAGAATTGAACACATTGATTACGGAGACCCGTGCTGAAATCACTGGTCGTATCCAAATCGCACGTAGCTTTGGTGACTTGTCAGAAAACTCTGAATACCAATCAGCTAAGGATGAGCAAGCTTTCGTTGAAGGTCGCATCAACACGTTGCAAAACATGTTGGACAACGCTGTTATCATCGACTCATCAGAAATCGCTGACGATGAAGTATCAGTTGGTAAGAAGGTAACCTTTAAGGAGTTGCCAGACGAAGAGCCTGAAACTTACGCAATCGTCGGTGCCGTTGAAGCAAACCCACTTGAGGGTAAGATTTCAAACGAATCACCAATCGCCGTTGCCTTGATGGGTAAGAAGGTCGGCGACCAAGTTGAAGTGCCATTGCCAAATGGCGCTTCAATGGACGTTGAAATTATCGCCGTTGATATGGCTTAATTAAATCAATAAATACAAAGAGGCTAGGACAAAATTGTCCTAGCCTCTTTGTATTTATTCAGTTTCAGTTGCTTTTGCAATTACGGCCAACACTTCCTTACCGTAACGTTCAGCCTTAGCATCCCCAATTCCTGGTACAGCCATCAGCTCTGCATTATTGCGCGGTTGCTGCTTGGCTAGCTCGACCAAAGTACGATCATTGAAAATAATAAATGGCGGAATTTCCGTCACCCGGGCCAACTCCAAACGCCAAGTTCGCAACGCTTCAAAGACCGTGCGTTGCGCATCATCCAAATCGTCACGCGTACTTGGTGAGCCTGCCTTTACACGATCATCAATCGACCGAACATCTTGACGACGCTTAACCTGACGCTCTCCCTTCAACACCGACACGCCCTCTGGTGAGACAGTCAAACCAGCATACTGCCCTGTCACGCGCAGGTAACCTTCCGCAATTAGGTAGTCAATCAAGCTCATAATATGCACACGAGCAGTCCCTTGTAGCAGACCAAATGTTGGCAATTGATCTAAATTGGTCCATTGGAACTTGTCTGGTAATTTACCACGTAATGTTTCAGCCGCCAGCGTTTTACCAAAGCCATTCTCGCCACCACGTGACTTTGCCATGCGGACCACGTGACTCAACACCTTTTGGGCGTCCGTCGTGATATCAACCGCATCACGGTTATCCAGGCAATTCGTGCAACGGCCACAATCCAGCGTATCTTCACCAAAGTAACGGGTGATATAGCGCTGCAAACACATTTGTGTCGCCCCGTAGTTCGCCATTTCCTGTAACTTCATCTTCTGCAGGTTTTGGTACTCTGGCGTCTGATTATCACTGTTATCAATAAAGAACCGCTGCGTCTGTAAATCAGCCGCCGCGTACAGCAAGATGGCCTCAGATGGCAACCCATCACGACCCGCACGACCAATTTCTTGATAATAGGCTTCTACTGATCCTGGAATCCCATAGTGAATCACAAAGCGAACATTCGACTTGTTAATTCCCATACCAAAAGCGTTTGTCGCCACAACCACGTCACGTCGATCATAAATAAAATCATCTTGTGCTTGCGATCGCGCTTGGTCAGGCATACCAGCATGGTAACCAACTGCATTAACCCCTGCTGCCGTTAGCGTTTCCGTCAACGCTTCAACAATCTTACGGGTTGGCGCATAAATAATGCCTGATTCACCACGATGTTCACGGATATATTTAGTAATAAAATCTTCCTTGCTCCGCTTATTCAACCCTTTTTCAATGCGGATCGTCAAATTATCACGGACAACACTTGTCCGAACCGTATGTTGAATGTGCAACATTGCTTCCAAGTCGGCTTGTACACGTTCCGTAGCTGTTGCAGTCAATGCCATCACTCGTGGCGCAGACTCCAGATTATTTATTAACCCAACCGCGTTCAGATAACTTGGTCTGAAATCATGCCCCCATTGCGAAAGTACGTGAACCTCATCAATCACGACCAGCGAAATTGGCAAGCGGTTTAGTAAGGCGTACGTCCCCTCACTGCCTAACCGTTCAGGCGCCAAATACAGCAGTTTCGCCTCTTCGTTTAGCAGGCTGTTCATTGCTGCTCGATATTCCTCATCATTTTGGGTTGAATTCAACGTCACGGCAGGCACACCTGCCTCACGCAATTCATCAACCTGATTTTTCATCAAAGATAGCAATGGCGAAATGACCACCGTGATGCCATCCAACATCAGTGCTGGAATTTGGTATGTTAATGACTTACCACCACCAGTTGGCATAATCCCCAACGTACGCTGACCAGCCATTACGGCATCAATAATTTCAGCTTGCCCCTCACGAAACGAGCCATAGCCAAATGTTTGTTGTAGCGTCTCTAATGCTGTCGCCATGCTCTCCTCCTATGTGTGTAAAATACTCTACGCTCCATTATGGACTGCTACCGAAAGTGTGTAAAGCCAAACGAAAAAGCGACCCGAAAGCCGCTTTTCGCATGTGTTTTTAGTTTGATGATGTTGCAGATGAAGTCGTTGTGTTTGATGACTTCTTAGCTGCATTTGATGAATCAGCTGCATTACCAACTGATTCATTAGTTGATTCCAAGTCACCTGACTTACCCAAGTGTTCATCATAATCCTTTGAGTAGAACACCTTACCAGTCTTCAAATTAGCGACGAAGTAAAGGTAACCCTTATCGCGATCCTTAGGATTCAAAACAGCTTGAATTGATTGCAATGATGGGTTGTTAAATGGTCCTGGCCCGTAACCTGAGAACTTGTACAAGTTATAGGGGTTATCTGACTTAACATCTTCATTGCTTAAGTTCGTCTTATCCGTATCAAGTGCGTACTTTGTAGCAATATCTGACTGCAATGGCATCTTAACGTCCAAACGGTTTTCGAAAACACCAGCAATTGTGCGACGGCTATCTTCATCGATTCCTTCACGTTCAACCAACGATGCAAGGGTCAAAACTTGGTGAACCGTCTTGCCTGACTTCTTAATTGCATCAAATTGGCCCTTCAATTGGGTATAGTCTTGGTAAACCATTTGGTTAATCAATTCATTAACGTTCTTAGCATCCTTCCAATTATAAGTTGCTGGGTAAAGGTACCCCTCCAACTTGTAGCGGATTTGCTCCTTTTGATCACTTGTTGTCTCTGAATCAAGCAAACCTGGATAGGCAGCTTGCAAACGCTTGAAGAACGCCTCATCGTTAACAGCCTTCAAGAATTCATCACGCGTGAAGTGCGTCTTAGCTGCCACTTCATTCGCGATATTTGAAATTGTCTCGCCTTCGCGAACCGTAATCGTTTCCTTGTTGTTCAACGGATAAGCTGACCCACCTTGGCGCAATGACTTAACCATTTCTTGCACCGTATCTGATGGGCTAAACAAATAGTAACCAGCCTTCATGTCTGACACGTTGTTCGTCAACACATAATTCATAAAAGCACGTTCAGAGCGCAAAACCTTCGCCTTGTCCAAATCCTTTGCAATCGTAGCTGAGTCAGAACCAGCTTTAATTTGCACCTGCACATCCTTCTTACTCTTAGCATTCAACGCCGAGTAATCTGTCTTATCTTTTTGAATTGTGTAATATTGGTAACCACCGTAACCGGCACCACCCAGTAGCAAAACGGCTACCACACCCAAAGTAATCCAAAGACCTTTGCGTGACTTTTTACCGTTCAATCGACTCAAATCGTCCATTATGCAACTCCTAGTTCTAATTGGGCTTATAAAAAAACCGTTGTTACTGTCTAGTATACCAGCAACAACGACTTTTTGATTACAGTCTTTTTAAGATTAACGGATTTCAGCGTTAAACTTTTCTGCAAGTGCAGCCGTAATACGTGCGACAGCTGCATTAATATCTTCATCAACCAACGTCTTTTCAACATCAACGAACGTCAAAGCGTATGCCAATGACTTCTTATCATCAGCCACGTTTTCACCCGTGTAAACGTCAAACAATTCAACGTCGTGCAACAAAGCACCACCAGCGGCTACGATTGCGGCACGCAAATCGGCTGCGGGTACATCACGGTCAACCAAAATGGCCAAATCGCGGGCAACGGCTGGGAAGCGTGATACCACTTCATAGCCATCCTTTACCTTAGGCAAATCGAAAATGGCGTCAACGTTCAACTCAAAGGCGTAAGTTTCGTTAACCTTGTAAGTCTTGGCAGTCACTGGGTGTACTTGACCAACGAAACCAATCAACGTCTCGCCAACATAAACGTCCGCCGTTCGGCCTGGGTGCATTTCAGTATGTTCAGTCGTTGGTACAAAACGAATGTCATCAGCAAACGCATAGTTAGCCAACAAACGTTCAACAATGCCCTTCAAAGCAAAGAAATCAGCCTTTTGTGGACCGGCAGCCCAAGTACGAGGTAATACGTTACCAGTAATTACACCAGCCACGTGCTCAATTTCTGTTGGCAATACAGAAGCATCCCCATTTGAAACAAAGACACGGCCTTGCTCATACAAAGCCACATCAGCTTGCTTACGAGCAACGTTATAGGCAACATCATCTAGCAAGCCCGTCAACAAGCTACCACGCGTTTGTTGGCGATCTTGTGACATTGGGTAATCCAATTGAATTGGTTGACCATCATGCAACTTGAAGTTATTTGCCTTCTCTGGCGTCGTCAATACGTATGAAATAGCTTGGTTCAAGCCCAAACCTTCAAGATCATGACGTGTCGCACGAATCAACGCTTGCTTTGGCGTCAACTTACCGGGTGTCGTTTCACCAGTTGGCAACGTTGCTGGCAAGTTATCGTAACCGTACAAACGGGCGATTTCTTCGACCAAATCAGCGGCAATCGTAATATCCCAACGACGAGCTGGGACAGTCACGGTGAATTCACCGTCGTTCAACTTATAGTCGAAGAACAAACGGTCAAAGATAGCTGAGATTTCAGCCTCTGTGATCTCAGTTCCCAACACATGGTTCACATGAGCTGTCGTCACCTTCACAACTGGTGCTTCGTAGTCAAAGTCTTGTGCAACCACACGACCTTCAGTTACCTCACCACCAGCAATTTCAGCAATCAAAGCAGCCGCGTGGTCCAATGCCGTGAACGTGTCTTCTACATTCACACCACGTTCGAAACGTGTTGAAGCTTCTGAGTGCAAGTTTTGATCACGAGCAGCGTGACGAATGGCCTTAGGCTCAAAGATAGCCCCTTCCAAAACGATGTTCGTCGTCTTAGCCGTCACTTCAGTTGACTCGCCACCCATGACACCAGCAAACATCAAAGCTTCATCACCAGCTGCGATAACAATATCTTCAGCTGATGCTTCACGTTCAACGCCATCCAACGTCTTAATCTTTTCAGCTGGCTTAGCCGTACGAACCGTGATGTCCTTGCTTGGCAACGTATCCAAGTCAAAGGCGTGCAATGGTTGACCGTACGTCAACAACATCAAGTTCGTCACGTCGACCACGTTAGAAATTGGACGAATACCCATGGTCCACAAACGACGTTGCAACCACAATGGTGAGTCCTTCACTGCAACATTCTTAACAACACGCAAACCATACTTAGGTGCTAATTCAGCTGGTGCTGTGGCTGAAATCAAATCAGCTGTTTTCTCTGACGTTTCCGTCAATTCAAACGTTGGCAATGTTGGTTCTTCTGACAAAATAGCTGCCACTTCCCAAGCTGTCCCGTTCATTGAGAACAAGTCAGCGCGGTTAGGCGTAATGCCTGTTTCAAGCACATCATCATCCATGCCCAAAACATGCAAAGCATTCTCGCCCGGCGTCAAATCAGCAGCGTCAACATCGTTAAACACCCAGATGCCGTCTTCAAAGTCCTTAGGTGACACCTTGTCATCAAAGCCAAGTTCTTGCAAGGCAGCTAGCATACCGTTTGAAACAACGCCACGCAACTTACCCTTCTTAATCTTTTGACCCCCACCAACGATTGAATTGTGCTTGGCCAAAATAACCGTTTGTCCTTCAGCTACGTTTGGTGCACCAGTCACAATTTGGATTGGCTCATCTTCACCCGCATCCACTTGGGTAATCACCATGTGGTCTGAATCTGGGTGTTCTTCAACTGACAATACCTTGGCAATCACAATGTTCTTCATGTTTGCTTGTGGTTGGTATTGTCCTTCAATTTCAACTGTCGTACGTGAAATCTTCTCTGCCAACTCATTTGCTGGCAATTCGATTGGCAAATAATCACGCAACCAATTTACAGAAACCTTCATTTTGTTTGCTTATCCTTTCTGGTCAAATTGCGTCAAGAAACGCACGTCGTTCAAGTAGAAGTTACGGATATCTTCAACCCCATACTTCAACATGGCAAAACGGTCAGGTCCCAAGCCGAAAGCAAAACCACCGTAAACTTCAGGATCAACCCCAGCCATCCGCAAAACGTTAGGGTGCACCATGCCGGCACCAAGCACTTCAATCCATTCGATATCTTCAGGGTTCATGTCGGGCGTTACCGCGTTCCATGACACATCGACTTCAACAGAAGGTTCCGTGAATGGGAAGTATGATGGACGCAAACGAATATCGTGATCTTCACCAAACAAGTTGCGTGCAACTGCCAAAAGCGTTCCCTTCAAATCACCCATCGTGATGTGCTTATCGATCACAAGTCCTTCCATTTGGTGGAATTGGTGTGAGTGTGTTGCGTCATCAGTATCGCGACGGTAAACACGACCAGGTGATACCATCTTCAAAGGTCCGGCATTAAAGTCGTGTGACTCCAACGTACGGGCTTGGACAGGTGACGTTTGCGTACGCATCAAAATTTCTGGCGTGATATAGAACGTGTCTTGCATATCACGAGCTGGGTGATCCTTTGGCAAGTTCATCATCTCAAAGTTGTACTTGTCTTGCTCCACTTCAGGTCCTTCAATGACTTGGTAACCCATGCCAAGGAATTGATCCTCAAGTGACTCGATGATTTGTTGCAACACGTGTGGTTGACCTTGTGCCGTTGCGCGGCCTGGTAACGTCACATCCAATGTTTCAGCTGCCAACTTTTCATTCAAAGCTGCGGCTTCCAAATTCGTTTGACGGGTTGCAATGGCCTCAGTTAGTGCATCACGCACTTCGTTAGCAAGCGCCCCAACAACAGGTCGCTCTTCAGGCGTCAAATCCTTCATGCCGCGTAGCACTTCTGTTAGCGGTCCCTTCTTACCAAGCCAATTAACACGTACTTGGTTCAAAGCCTTCAAGTCCGCAGTTGCCGCGATTTCGCCCAATGCTTGATCGCGCAATTGTGTGAGCTCGTCTTGTAAACTCATGATCTGTCTCCTTAAAATTTAAAATCAAAATAAAAAGTCCCAGCGACAAATAAACATTGTCGCAGGGACGCTCATTAACGTGGTACCACCCTACTTTTAGTAGTCAATGCGACTACCCTCGGACATTCGCTAACGGAAATGAACCGCAACGGCCTTGCAACCGCTGAACTCCTGACTGAAATTCAGTTAGCCTGCTGATGGGTTTTCACCGACTCCCACTCTCTAACACAGCCCACTAACTTACTAGGTCATTCAAAGTTTCTTATATTATTGTACAACATTCTAGGCACTGTGCAAGGGGAAGTCATTCTGTATATAGTGGTGTGTGTCGTCGCGTTGCGACGAAGCGTGGAGGTGCGGGAGTGCCTTCGACAAAGATGACAGCTGGGTAACTCCGCCGGCGCGAGCACCGGCTAGCACCCAAATAATTGTGCTAAGAGTCTGGTTCCCATCGCCTTATCTAACCGGCGGTCGGCCGAACTTGTGAGTTTCCCACCTGTCATCGCTACGCCACTCCCGCACCTCCACGCCAGCAGCCAAGAATTTTTCTAATGATTTGATTTTCATCCACCAACATTCAACGAGTTCACCTATTCATACGTTCGTCCGCAAGTATATGACTATCTCACCTAAATAAGAATATCTCGGCTGCCGACATGGGGCTGGGGGATTTCGGAGCGATTTTCTGTGGGACAGAGAAGCCCGACCCGACCGCTGCCCGTCTATGCACCAAAAACACCAAGTTTCCAGTTTGGTGTATGCGACCGGCAAGGGAGCCACGGGCAGTGCTCGCGGTTGGGCGTGTCCCGCAGAAAATCTTTGCCGGAGAAATCCCCCAGCCCCATGTCTCGACGCAACGCGTCGACCAGACCACAGACAAACAGACAATTAAAAAGCCAGCAAACACATCACTGTGTCTACCGACTTCATTCGCTATGCAATTAGGCGTTCCAGTTGTCTGACCACTCGTGGATAGCAGCCATCATTGGACGCATTGATTCACCGCGCTCCGTCAAAGCGTATTCAATCAATGATGAATCTTCGTATGTACGACGCTCTACAATGCCAGCTGCTTCCAATTCCTTCAAACGCTCAACCAAAACACGGTCTGAGCACTTCGTTACAGCTTGCGCCAAGTCCTTGAAACGTCGTGGACCATCATTCAACAAAACTTCAATGATCAATCCGTTCCACTTACGTCCCAAAATATCGAAAGTTGCGATGAACTTGTCGCACAATGTGTTAGTTAATTCGTGTGATGCTACTGCCATAATTATCTTCTCCTAAATTTGAACAATGTTTTTAAAATTTACGTTTATATTTACATTTAATAAGTAATTTAATCGTACACCTCTTCACAAGATTTTGCACGTCTAAACCCTTGAAAAATGTAAGCAGAATGCGTTGCTCCCCAACAACTCATTCCTCACTTTTGATACTTACATTATACAACTGAATATGTGACCATTATAAGACCAAACCTCGGACGAAATGAACACAAACTATGGCGCGTTTCTTGCAATAGTGAAGAATTTTTGGTTATTTTCTGTCAATGAAATGAAGGCCAGTTAATACTAAAAATACCCTTTGTGATAAATTTCGTTCACAAAGGGTATTTAGATTATCTTGTATTAGTTTGCATGGAACAGTCGTTTTACACGTGCTGATGCCGGTGAAAAGAATTCAGCGATAGCCATATAGTCATCCACTAAATCCAATAAAAGACTTTCACGATAATGTGGTAATGCCGCTGTGGCCCCCCACATATGTTTTAGAATAATGTCCTTTTCCATTGGCGATAGTTGTGTAATTTTCTCCGCATTTCGTAATGAAACACGCGGATGAATGAACGCATGCGTTCCCAATTCAAATTTGGTTGTTCGCCAATCATAAAAGAACAAGTCGTGCAGTATACCAGCACGCGCCAAAGCCGTTGCGTTGAGTCCTAACCGCAACCCCAATTGATAACTGACGTATGACACCGCAATTGAGTGCGTCAAACGATCAGAGTGGTGGTGTTGCGTGTAATTAGCCAACTCTTGAACCTGTGGGTGTGCCAATAAATCTTTAACAATATTTGAATACGCTTTATCACGTTGCCAATCCTGCATAAATGTCCCCCTTTTGCATGATTAACGAACAATCGTTCTAACTTTTAACTTAGCGCGCCTTCAAGGCAAACATTGCAATTCCAGCTGCGACAGCGACGTTCAATGATTCTGCATCTCCAGTCAACGGAATGTACAAATTCTTAGTCGTCATCTTAGCCAAATCAGCGGCCATTCCTTGGCCTTCATTACCCATGATTAGCGCAAATTGTGACTGTGCTGGAATGGTAAACAAGTCAGCAGCTTCTGGATCCAACTGTGTCCCATACACATTGATATCATTTTGAGTAAAGGCTGCGGTCCAATCCTGCAAGTCGCCCGTTGTGAGTGTCATGTGGAATTGTGAACCTTGCATCGCACGCAATGCCTTTGGTGAATATTGATCAACAGAACCATTTCCAAAGACAACCCCGGCGAAACCTGCTGCATCAGCTGTACGAACCATCGTACCGATGTTACCAGGATCTTGAATCGCATCCAAGAATAACCATGCGCCATCGTGAATAAAACGTGGCTCACGGGTTGCTGTTGGCAAAGATACTTCCGCAAAAATACCTTGTGGTGTTACCAAATCAGACAACTTCTTAGCGATGTCCGTCGTAATTTCAAAAACAGGTACGCCAAGTGGCAACGCCTCTTGGTGCTCTGCTAATTGTTCGGGCGTTGCCATAATTGCATGCAACTTACCCTCGTGTTGAATGGCCTCTTGGACCAAGTGCCAGCCGTCCAACAAGTATGTCTTACTTGCTTGGCGACCCTTCTTCGTTTGCAACTTTTGCCATGACTTAACACGGCTGTTTTGTACTGATGTAATAGTTTCCATAGTTCTATTATACGCTGAATTTAAGTAACTTGCCTATGTTATAATTTTTAAGGTATTTTGTAGCTTAGTTGCACTAAGCAAGCTACAATAATTAATTGACGAATTTAAAGCAAAGAGAAAGAAGGATATCATGCCAGTTTTGGATATGAGTGATGAAACTGCGGTCGCACGTTACAACGATTTTGTCCGCAGTTCAAAGTTCGGTCAGGTGACACAAGACCTTGGTTGGGCCCAAGTTAAGAATAACTGGGAGCCTCGATATGCATATGTAGAAAACGAGGCTGGCGATATTGTCGCTGCCCTTTCAATGTTGTTAACTAACACGCCAAGTGGTAAAAAGTTTGCTTACGCTTCTAAGGGGCCTGTCATGGATATGACTGACTTAGATTTGTTTGATCAACTAATTGTAGAAGCTAAGGCAGCTTTGGCAAACGACGATGCCTACCTATTGCGTATTGACCCTGAAATTGCCTTTTCAGAGGAATTGGACGCTGATTTGCACGCACGCGGGTATGAAACGCGTAACCGTAATGTAGCTGATGAAGGTATGCACGCAACTATCCAACCACGGTTGAACATGGTCATCGATTTGACTGCTAAGCCAGATGCGAAGGAAACCCTTGACTTATACCCTTCAAAGACGAAATCAAAGCTAAAGCGTCCATTCCGCGATGGCGTGACGGTACGTTATGCTAACGATCAAGCCGCCCTCGATGCATTCTTTGAGACGTACGGCGATATGGCCGACCGTCACGGTATTTCTCACCGTCCTAAGGAATACTTTGAGCGGATGCAGGCAGCGTTCCCTGGCGACGATATTATGCGTATCTACATTGCGGAACGTGAAGGCGAATTGCTTTCAACTGGTGTTGGATTCAAGTTCGGTGACAAGATCTGGTACATGTATGCTGGTTCAATGGATGGTAACATCTACTACGCCCCTTATGCGGTTCAGACCGAAATGATCCAATGGGCTATGGATAGCAACGTCTCGTTATATGATATGGGTGGTATCGGTGAAGCTTCACCTGAAGATGGTTTGTTCGTCTTCAAGCGCACCTTCGTTAAGGATGACCCCCGCGAATACATCGGTGAAATCGACGTTGTGCTTGATGACGCAACGTACGATGAACTCGTTCGCAAATAAACACCGATAAAAATAGACGCTACCTAATTTTGGTAGCGTCTATTTTATTAGCTTTTTCGTTAAGGAACCCTTATTCAAGTTAGACTTCAAAGATGGTAACCTAATGAAGCAAGATTGGGGGAACCTGTATGTTTATGGATTTGCTAGGTATCACCTTAGACTTAGTTATCGATTTTATTATCACCGGCTTAACTCCAGATGATAAAAACATATCTAAGTAACAAAAAAGCGACTAGAACCGAAATTCTAGTCGCTTATTTTTATCAGTAATTATTACTTGCTAATCTCAATGTCATTGTTCAAGAATGGCAACTTTGAACGCAAGAATGGCGTTACCCAGTGGTCCAAACCGATACGTGCTGAGTTGTAACCACCCATCAAGATGAAGAATTCAATCAAGATAAACGTTGGGTTGATTGAAACTGTACCAGCCAAAACGTATGAGAAGTTCATGATCAATCCGAAGAAGGCCGCTGCCAAAGTCAACGTTCCAAAAATCAATCCTAAACCAACAAGCAACTCACCCCAAGCAACAACGAAGTCAAAGAAGTGCGTGTTCGTTCCGTTGTTCGTAACAGCCTTCAAGAAAGTCGTGTACCATGCGTATGATTGGTCACTTGAAGCATAGTGGATGTTTTCCAATGATACCTTTTGACCAATCAAAGCCATGTTCTTAACCGTTTCCTTAGCAAAGCCAGCTGAAGCGTGGGCATCAGCAACTGGGCTAACAATTGCCTTACGAATCAAACCGATTGCTGTGAAGCCTTCCGTCAACTTTGAGAAACCATCAAGCGCCCATTGGAATCCCAAGTAAACACGGATAACCGTCAAAATCCACATCGCAACCTTGTTGTTACGCAACCATGAAATCATAATAATATCTCCTAAATAATCCTAAATAAAATATGTGAATCAATTAACATATATAACTATAATGTACTTACATAAATTTAGCAATAGAGTATTCACACTTTCTTCACACATGATGTTTCATTCATGAAACAAAAAGCGACAAACGCCTTTATATAGGCGCTTGTCGCTACTTCAAAATTGTGAATTAATGTACAGAAATATATTATTTAACACTTTCTTACAAACATTCCGATAAATCGTCCATTGTGAAAAAAGCACTTTGTTACTTTTAGTCAGGATTTTGCTCAGCAAGCTTCCAGCGCAGGTAAGCATTAATGAACGGATCTAGATCACCATCCATTACGCCTTGTGGATTACCAGACTCATAATTAGTTCGGTGATCCTTTACCATCCGGTATGGTTGGAAGACATATGACCGAATTTGAGACCCCCAACCGTTTTCCAGTTGCTCACCAGCAATTGATGCACGTTCCTTTTCCTTCTTATCCATCTCAAGTTGGTAAAGCTTGGCACGCAACATGGCGTAGGCCGTATCCTTGTTCTGGAATTGTGAACGTTGTTGCTGTGAGGCAACGACAATGCCAGTTGGAATGTGTGTCAAACGAACAGCTGATGACGTCTTGTTAATGTGCTGTCCACCCGCTCCAGATGCACGATAAACGTCCATCTTAACGTCAGCTGGGTTAATGTCGACGTCCACTGAATCATCCAATTCTGGCATCACATCGATTGAAACAAAGGACGTGTGGCGACGACCAGCTGAATCAAACGGTGAGATACGAACAAATCGGTGCACTCCACGCTCTGAGCGCAAGTAACCGTATGCATTGTGCCCGGTAATCATCAAGGTCGCCGAATCAATGCCGGCCACGTCGCCGGGGTGATAATCCATGATTTCAACCTTGAAACCATGGCGTTCTGCCCAACGGGTGTACATTCGTTGCAGGTTAGCACCCCAGTCAGCAGACTCCGTGCCACCTGAACCCGGGTGGATTTCAAGAATCGCGTTGTTCTTGTCATAAGGTTCATTAAGCAGTTGGGCTAAGCGGTAAGATTCCAAGTCAGCGGCTAACTTTTCAAGATCAGCTTCCATTTCGGCTTGCATATCTTCATCCGGCATCTCAGCTAACAGTTCCAGGGCGGTTTCAACATTTTCTACACCGGCCGTCAGATTCAAATAATCATCCCGGCGCCCCTTCAAAATATTATTCGCATCAATCACTTTTTGGGCGGCAACATTATCATTCCAAAAATCGGGTTGTGCCATGTCGTCTTCGTTTGCGGCGATTTCGTCATTCAAAGCATCCAAATCCAATGACTCACCAAATCGCGTAATTTCTTCGCCCATTTCAGCTAATGAACGACGTGCTTCTGAAAGCTCCATTATTTTCTCCTCTTTGATATTAAAAAGGAAAGCCAGCTACCCGACTTTCCCCGTTAAATTCGTGTTTAGGCACGCAAGTTTTGACGAATTTCTGACTTCATGAACAAACGCGTGGCGTCATATTCAATCCCAGCAATCATCTCTTCAAACATGCGGAATCCTTCGTTTTGATATTCAATCAATGGGTTCAATTGACCGTAACCACGCAATTGAATGGCATCACGCAATTGGTTCATGGCATCCATGTGGTCCGTCCATTGGGCATCCACGACACGCAAGATAACAACACGTGTGAATTGCAATAATTGCTCATCGTCAACCAAAGCATCACGCTTTTGATCGTAAACTTCCTTCGCGCGGTTGTACAAATATGACTTAATGTCGTCTTGTGACTTGCCTTGCAAATCAGAAACGTCAATTGAGTCGTCAGGCACAATCACTGCCCCAGCAAAATCTACAATTGACTGCAAGTCCCATTCGTCTTCCTTACCCAAGGCGTGACGTTCAACAACACGGTTAATCGTTCGCTCAACCATTGGCAAGATAACATTGCGCAATGATTCTTCTTCATCGATAACCTGGTTACGGTTGGCATAGAACGTGTTACGTTGTTGTGACATAACATCGTCATACTGCAAGACGTTCTTACGTGAGTCGTAGTTATTACCTTCAACACGCTTTTGCGCTGATTCAACCGAACGTGTAATCAAACGGTTCTTGATAACCGCGTCTTCTTCAGCAAGGTTCATGCGTTCCATCAACGTCTTAATGCGCTCACCACCGAAACGAATCATCAAATCGTCTTCCAATGACAAGAAGAATTGTGAGTATCCCTTGTCTCCTTGACGACCGGCACGTCCACGTAATTGATTATCAATACGACGTGATTCGTGACGCTCAGTTCCGATAACGGCAAGTCCGCCCAAATCCGACACCCCAGGTCCAAGCTTGATGTCAGTTCCACGGCCGGCCATGTTGGTGGCAATCGTCACGGCACCACGTTGACCAGCGTTGGCAACAATTTCAGCTTCTTTGGCGTGGTTCTTCGCGTTCAAAACGTTGTGTGGAATGCCTTCACGGTCAAGCAATTGAGACAACAATTCTGACGTCTCAACCGCAACTGTACCAATCAAGATTGGTTGACCCTTCTCGTGCAATTCCTTAACCAAGCCAACAACCGCGATAAACTTAGAACGCAAGTTAGGGTACAACAAGTCTGGCTCGTCGATACGTTGCACAGGACGGTTCGTTGGAATTTCAACAATTTCCATGTTGTAAATCTCACGGAACTCTTCTGCTTCAGTCTTGGCCGTACCCGTCATACCAGACAACTTCTTGTAACGACGGAACAAGTTTTGGTACGTAATTGATGCCATTGCACGGTTATCTTCTTGAATTTGCACTTGTTCCTTGGCTTCCAAAGCTTGGTGCAAACCATCAGAGAAACGACGTCCCTCTTGAATACGACCAGAGAACGCATCAACCAGGACAACTTCACCATCACGGACAACGTAGTCCTTGTTGTTGAACATTGTGTAGTTGGCACGCAATGATTGATCGATGTGGTGAGTCAAAGCCGTGTTACCAGAATCGTACAAGTTGTCCAAGTTAAAGTAACGCTCTGCCTTCTTGATACCTTCATCTTGTAGCAACACCGTCTTTGATTCTTCGTCGACCGTAAAGTCTTCTTCCTTCGTCAAAGACTTAACAAAACGATCTGCTCGAATGTACAATTGTGTACTCTCTTGGGCAGGTGCACCAGAAATAATCAATGGCGTACGTGCTTCATCAATCAAAATTGAGTCAGTTTCATCGACCAACGCAAAGTTCAATGGACGTTGGACACGGTCTTCCTTGCGGGCAACCATGTTGTCACGCAAGTAATCAAACCCAATTTCTGAGTTAGTCGTATATGTAATATCAGCGTTGTAAGCGGCGCGCTTCTCATCAGGTGACATTTCTGACCCATTGATACCAACCGTCAAACCAAGCCACTTGTACAATTCACCCATTTCCTCACCGTCACGAGCAGACAAGTACTCGTTAACCGTGACAACGTGAACACCTTCTTGTGGCAACGCATTCAAATAAACCGCCATCGTGGCCGTCAAAGTCTTACCTTCACCGGTACGCATTTCGGCAATGTTTCCACCGTGCAAAACGGCAGAACCCATGATTTGCACACGGAATGGGTACAAGCCCAATACACGGCGTGCACCTTCGCGGACAACCGCAAAGGCTTCAGGCAAAATATCGTCCAAAGTCTTGCCGTTTTGCAATAGCTCACGGAAGTATGGCGTCTTTGCTTGTAGTTCTTCATCAGACAGGGCTGCCATTTCATCGGCAAACGTCTCAACTTGATCCGCAGTACGGTTCAAGCGACGCATTGTTCCCTTATCACTTTCAATTATTTTACGTAATGGATTAGCCATATTTACCTATTCCCTCTTGGTCTTCATCGGCTGATACAGCCAATGGTGCTAATAATTATTTTAACACACTCTAGGCCCTGATTGTGTGCGTTCTTTTTGAATCCTGTCGGGTATGACATTGGTCGTCGCGTTGCGACGAAGCACGCGGGTGGGGGATTGGCTTCGACAAAGATGACAGCTGGGAAACTCCGCCGGCGCGAGCACCGGCTAGCACCCAAATAATTGTGCTAAGGGGCTGGTTCCTATCGCCTTATCTAACCGGCGGTCGGCCGAACTTGTGAGTTCCCCACTGTCATCGCTACGCCAATCCCCCACCCACGTGGCAGCAGCCGAGAATTACTCTAATCATTTGATTACCATCCATCAAAACGCAAATGGACAAACTGTTCACACATTTAGCCGATGCTATATGGCTAGCTCACTTAATTCAGAATATCTCATCTGCTACACCAGTCTTGGGTTGAAATGCCGTCAACATACCGCATGGGTGGCACTATTCAGAAAGCCCATACAAGCATTTTTCTGTGTATGACTATCTAAACTAGATTAGAACATCTCGGCTGCTGGCATGGGACTGGGGGAATTCGGCGCGATGACCCATGGGACAAAGAAGCCCGACCCGACCGCTGCCCGTCTATGCGCCAAAACCCCAAGTTTCCAGTTTGGTGCATGCGACCGGCAAGGGAGCCACGGGCAGTGCTCGCGGTTGGGCGTGTCCCGTGGGTCATCTTTGTCAGAGAAATCCCCCAGTCCCATGCCTCGACGCCACGCGTCGACCCTGAACGCCGACGAAAAAAGCCCAGCACCAAATTGGTACTGAGCTAATTAGTTGTTAAATTTTACAAGAATTCGCGGATGTTTGCGATTGTTTGCTCGCGTCCTAGCAATTCTAGCAATTCACCAAGGTTTGGACCTTGTTCCTCACGCGTCGTTGCAATACGCAATGGGTTCCACAAAGCGCGGGCCTTAACGTCCATTTCGTTTTGAATTTCACGAATTGCAGTCAAGATAGCAGCTGCCGTGAACAATGGCATTGCTTCAATCTTCTCGATGAACAAGTTCAACATGGCTGGCACGTTTTCAGCGGCCATCCATTCCTTGGCTGAGTCCGTAATGGCATCAGCAGCTGGCATCTCGAAGAAGACTGGCTTTACCAATGGCACAATTTGTGACGTGTATGAAACACCATCCATGTATACATTCATCACTGAACGCAACCATTGCATCTTTTCAGCCGTCAATTCAGCTGGGTTAACCAATTCTGACTTAACAAGTTGTTGCATCAACTTGTCAAAGACCATGTTTTGGTCAGCCGTCTTGATCCATTGGTTGTTAACCCATTCAAGCTTCTTGTTGTCAAACTTAGCTGGTGACTTTGACAAGCGGGCTTCATCAAACATCTTAACCAATTGGTTCTTGTTGAAGATTTCCTTTTCGCCCACTGGTGACCATCCCAACAAAACAATGAAGTTCAACATTGCTTCTGGCAAGTAACCCAATTCACGATATTGCTCGATGAATTGCAAGATTGACTCATCACGCTTTGACAACTTCTTACCTGTCTCAGCGTTAATAATCAACGTCATGTGACCGAAGATTGGTGCTTCCCAACCGAAGGCTTCGTAGATCATCAATTGCTTTGGCGTGTTTGACACGTGGTCATCCCCACGCAATACGTGAGAGATTTCCATCATGTGGTCGTCCACAACAACGGCAAAGTTGTACGTTGGCATACCATCAGCCTTTTGAATAACCCAGTCACCACCGATAGTGTTTGAGTTGATTTCAACATGACCCTTTACAATATCATCCCAAGCATATGGCTTGTCTTCTGGCACACGGAAACGAACAACTGGTTGCAAGCCCTTTGCTTCAGATTCAGCTTGTGCAGCTGCAATTTCATCATCTGACATGCCAGCATATTCGTAAACGTAGTGTGGGGCTTGCTTTGCAGCAATTTGTGCCTCACGCTCAGCTTCCAATTCTTCAGATGTCTTGTATGACTTGTACGCCAAACCACGGTCCAACAACTCTTGAATCAATGGCTTGTAAATATCCATACGCTCTGATTGACGGTATGGACCGTACTCACCTGGGTTGGCTGGAGATTCATCCCAGTCCAAGCCCAACCATGCCAAGTTGTCCAATTGTGACTTCTCACCATCAGCGATGTTACGCGCTTGGTCAGTGTCTTCAATACGGATCACAAATTCACCCTTGTAGTGACGCGCGAACAACCAGTTAAACAATGCCGTACGAGCGTTTCCAATGTGTAGGTGCCCAGTTGGAGATGGGGCGTAACGTACACGAATCTTCTTTTCAGTAGTCTCAGCCATGCTAGTCTACTCCTTTTTTCTGTTTATAATACCGCTTACTAATATACCGCGGTTTTTAACGACTTTCAATGTTAAGTCCTTAATCGACAACCACACCAAAAATCATACGGCCAGCATCTGTTTGCAATGCTGACGTCACTTCAACTGTCACAGTCTCTTGCAAATGGTCACGCCCTTCTTCAGCCACGACCATCGTGCCGTCATCTAGATACCCAACCGCTTGCTTGCGTTCAGTACCGTTCTTAACCAAGGTTACCTTGAAACGATCACCAACCGCGACCCGTGGACGCAAAGCGCCAGCTAATTCATTAATGTTCAGAACCTCAACGTTTTGGAACTTTGTCACCTTATTCAAGTTGTAATCATTCGTTACCAAAATACCGTTAACGTCCTTGGCTAATTGAATTAGTTTTTCGTCCACTTCTTTAATTTCTTCGTAGTCGCCCTCCCACATTTCAAGTGGGATAGCGTCTGTTTCACGCAACTCATTCAAAATATCAAGACCGCGCCGACCGCGGACACGCTTGATTGACTCACCTGCATCCGCAATGTATTGCAACTCATACAATACAAAATTAGGCACCAACAGTGTTCCTTCGATAAAGCCCGTCTTCACTAAATCTGCAATTCGACCATCAATCAAGATGTTCGTGTCTAAAATTTTATAGTGGTGATAGTTAGTTTCTTCATCCGTCAACACATCGCTTTGATTAGCCGAGCGACGTGGCCGCACCCGCTTCGTGACGTTATTTAAGTTGGGAATTAAATTCCGCCACTCATCAATCCGCGTTGTCCCTAAGCGGAAGCCCAAATACCCCAACAGCACCATGACGATAACTGGAATAACTGCACTTAAAAAGAAATTATTCGCCCGCTGCAACGGTACGGTGACAACCACCGCAATCACCAAGCCAATCAAAGTTGATAATGAACCAATCAACAACAAGAGCGGTGACTGCTGGTTCAAATACGTTTCAATTCGCTTAATCCCCTGATCGATTGGTCGCCATAAAGGTATGCTCAAGATATAAAACAATATGCCACCAATAATGAAGTTCACAATTGGGTTATTTAACCAAATCTGATTATGTTCACCCAAAATGCGCCAAATGATTGGCAATACTGTTATCGCGAGCGCACCTCCAGCAACCAAGAAAGCTACCTGAATTATTCGCCTACGCATAGTTTCCCCTTTAAATTAATCTAATGCCAACCGTAAAGCATCTGCCAATGTGGCCACACCGATAATTTGAATCCCTGGTATATCCTTCATTGTATCAACTGAGTGCTGTGGCACAAATACTCGTTTGAAACCAAGTTTTTTCGCTTCAAGAATGCGATCAACCACATTTGGCACCCGCCGGATTTCACCAGTCAAACCAATTTCACCAACAAATGCGTCAGTTGCCCGTGTCCCCTTATCCCGGTAACTCGAAGCAATTGCAACTGCAACAGCCAAATCGATAGCTGGTTCGTCCAACTTCACACCACCCGCAGCACGCACATAAGCATCTTGGTTCTGCAAAAACAAGTTTGCGCGCTTTTCTAAGACAGCCATCAACAATGAAATACGATTGCGATCGATACCGGCTGCAGTGCGTTGGGCATTACCAAAGACGGTTGGTGTCACCAACGCCTGGACTTCAACCAAAATTGGTCGAGAGCCTTCCATCGCAATGACCACTGCCGAACCACTTGCGTCCGAGAGACGGTCTTCCAAGAATAAACCAGATGGGTTCGTCACTTGCGCCAAACCACCCTCGTTCATTTCAAAGACTCCTAACTCATTTGTGGAACCAAATCGATTCTTAACAGCTCGCAACAACCGGAAACTACGCTGGTTATCACCCTCAAAATAGAGTACCGTATCCACCATGTGTTCCAAAATCTTTGGTCCGGCGATGGCACCATCTTTGGTCACGTGACCAACGATAAAAATGGTAATGCCATTTGTCTTCGCGATTTGGAGCAATTCAGCAGTCGTTTCACGAATTTGTGCAACTGATCCAACGGCTGATGAAACATCTGGTTGTTGCATGGTTTGGATTGAGTCGATAATGACGTAATCTGGCTTTGTTTCATCGATAGCCTTGCGAATTTGGCTCATATCCGTTTCTGGATACAAGAAGAAATCCGCATCACCGCGAACTCCCAAACGTTCTGCTCGCAGCTTAATCTGTGAAGCACTCTCTTCTCCAGCGACGTACAAAATCGTTCCGCCTGAGTTGGCCAACTGACTTGATACCTGAAGTAGCAACGTTGACTTTCCAATCCCTGGGTCACCACCGATCAAAACCATTGACCCAGGTACGATTCCGCCACCAAGTACCCGGTTAAATTCATCAATTTGCGTATCGACACGTGGCGTCTCCTCGATGCTAACTTGGCCTAATCGCTCAACCTTCGCAATTTGTCCAGCCAGGTTAACGCGTGACTTTCGGTCCGCCTTTTCCGGTTGAATAACTTCTTCAACGAACGTTCCCCAGGCACCACAGTTAGAGCAACGTCCCATGTAACGTTGTGAAACATACCCACAGTTAGAACATACAAACTGGGTTTTTGTTTTTGCCATTTCTCCTACCTCTCTTAATGTACGCCGGAACTACCAAAGCCCCCCGTACGGTCATTCTTCTCTTGTGTTGCATCATCATCCGTTACCAAAAACGGCATGAAAATTCCTTGGCCGATGCGTTCACCCTTTTTTAGATGCATATCTTGGATGCCCCAATTAACCATCTGAATAAAGATTTCACCCTCATTCTTATCGTTATCCACATAGTCCGCATCAATGATGCCGACCCCATTTGGCAAAATCATCCCGCGCTTCAACGGATTGGATGACCGATTGGCAATCATTAAATACTCATTTTCACCCATGTATGCCTTAATACCAGTCGGTACTAAGAGGGGCTTCAATGTTGCTGTCGCTTCTTCATAATCGTGATCTGTCAATTGTCGCTTCATATATAGCGACGCCAAAATCTTAATAAATGGGAGCTTCCAAATTGATGGGAGCGTAAAGTCCTCAGCGACCTCAAAGTCGTAACCAGCCGCCATTTTCGTTGCTCGTTGGGGAAGATTAAGCCCCGCCGTTGCGTATTTTGAAACAACTGCAAATCCACGTTTCATAATTATCCCCCAAAGTTAGTTATGTTTTAAGTATATCGAAAAACGCCCCAAATTAAAAAGCACACCGGTTATTTTCGGAATGCTTCAACTAACTCTTAACTTTTGGCCTGCAAAGCCTGATATTCCGGATTCCTAAAGAACGCCATTCTAGCATATGAACAAACCGGTCGTAGTGTGACGTGGTCAACTTGGGCTCGCCGAACAACTTCAGCTAACAACTGACCCGCAATCCCTTGGCCTCGCAATGCCGGATCCACAAAGGTGTAGTCAATCGACCACGTTTGCCCATCGTTGATCGCTGGAAATAGGATTTCTGCGTCGACTTGGCCGTCGGTTTCATGATATAGGCGTCCTGGTTCAAATGTAAATTCCATATTGTCACCCCCTCATAATCATTATACCCGACCGTACCTAAAATTAACGTAGGGAGCCAATAACATCAGGTAGCCACGACTGCGTCACCGCTTTGATTTGCACCACGTCATTTAATATATCGACCGTGATATATTTCCCGCCACCTAAGTAAACACCGGCCGCCGTGGGTACTGCTAGACTGCCCCAAACCAAGATATCCCCTGGCATCGTTTCAGCTAAAGTCACTTGCTGAACCAAGGTGAACTGTTTGGCAATATTTTGCGGAAAACTGACGCCAAATACGTGATTATAGACATATTGAATCAATCCGCCGGCATCAAACCCTTCTTCAGGTGTATTGCCTTGCAATTGATATGGCCGGCCAAGCACACTTCGTAATGTTTGCCCGATATTTTCACGCAGACTCGCCATGATCATTTGCATCATCACGCGTTGCACACGAGCCCCCGCCATTTTATTTTTAAACTCGGCAAAGGTGATGGCAAAAGGGGCCTCACCTTTTGGGACATCGAATCGCATTTCTGCGTCAATCTGGCCAACATCATCAGTATGAATTATCCGGCCAGGCGTTAGTTCAAACGGCATCACTTTTCTCCTCGTTATACAAAAAAGAGCCCACGCTTGCGAGCTCTCATTAAATCTCTCTTATTGGTGAATGAACAACAAACCTGATGTTGGAATTGTACGCTCGTGATACAACATACCTGCATAGTTTGCTTCTGAAATCGTCACAGTACCATCAGCGTTAACTGACTCAACGACCGCAACGTGTCCGTATGATGAAGCACCTTGAACACCAGCTGCAAAGTAGGCAATTGAACCAACCGTTGGTACTGAGTTAACAGTGTGACCAGCTGCAACCGCCGTTGAAGCCCAGTCTACTGCGTTACCCCAGTAATTTCCAACCCAGTTCAAATCACCCTTAACGTACCACGTGCATTGTCCGTATGGGTACGTGTTCGTTGATGACACCGTGTTGTTTGAGTTTGTGTAGCCGTTATCAACAGTGCCCCAGTTATTGTTAGTGTTTGCTGAAGATTGGCTATTATCTGCAGCTGGTGCTGATGGTGTAGCAGTCGCTGCGCCGGCACCCGAAATCTTCAATGAATCGCCTGGGAAGATGTATGAATTTGCTTGCAAACCGTTCAATGACAACAATTCTGACAAAGTCATACCGTTGCTGTTTGCAATACCCCACAAAGAATCACCGGCCTTAACCGTGTACGTTGCGTTTGAAGCCCCAGCAGACGTCGTTGTGTTTGCTGATGCGTTGTTGTTTGTTGCTGGTGCAGCGTTGTTAGTTGATGTACCAGGCAATTGCAATTGTTGTCCAACAAAAATCATGTTGATGTTTGACAATCCGTTTGCTGAAGCCAAGGCATTCACCGTCGTATTGTGCGCTGTTGCAATCGCGTACAACGTGTCGCCGGCTTTAACAGTTACAGAATCCGCTGACGCAACAACAGATGATCCAGTCAACGCAGCAACAGTTCCCGCAGCTGCCAATAACGTATTTTTAACAGATACATTCATGTTTATGATATTCCCCTATCAAATATAGATTTATTAAACGTAAGAACCAACCAATTCTTAATCTTTTCTTTATTATCTTTATTATTTGTACGTTATTTATTCTACGCGAAATAATTTGCACTTCAAGGCACAATTCATTGGTTTACAATGACGAAGTTTGCATTAGTATTACAAAGCCATATTTTGCGTAAATATTGCCATATTTTTCGCGCTAATTTCACGGTCGCTAAATCTTTTTCACAAGTGTTTTCAAAATTTGAATGGTGTGACACTATCCCGCAATCACGACGCCAAGCCAATGCAGACATAACAATCAGGTGTGACACGTTGTCGAATTATCATTTTTTTGCCCGCCGAATCAAAAAAACGACCAATGTCACAAAGAATCGGTCGTTTTTTAAATTTTATTTAAAATTCAATCGCGAGTTTGCCGTTAACTTTGCCGGCGACCACTTTTTCTTGCGCCGCCAGAATCGTTTCAGCTGTCATGCCAGTCATCGTCTCCGTCAAAGTTGTCCGTAAAACACCCTGATCTGCTAACGTCGCTGCCAAAGCTAAGGCCCGACCCTGCGTCGCCATGTTGACCTCATAATTAGCCTTGGCAAACATAAATTCCCAATCAAGGGATGCTGCCTTATTTTTGATTAACCCAACTGGCAAAGGTTCCACCGACTCAACAATGGCTCCAATGTGGCCAAATGGTCCAACCAAAGTTGCCGCTTGTTCGAAGTGAGCTTCTGGGGCATGCAAAATGGCAATGTACGGTACTAAATCGAAGCCCAGGCTGTGCATATCCGCCACATAATCACGTCGGTGGTTAACCACATGATCAGCGCCTAGCTTGGTTACCCAGTCGCTTGTTTCCTGACGTGAAGCCGTCGCAATGACTGTCATCCCCATCCACTTAGCTAATTGAATCATGATTGACCCAACGCCACCAGCACCGTTAATAATGAGAATTGTTTGACCTTTTGCACTATTTTCAGCAACCGTCAAGCCAAACTTATCGACTAGTAACTCATATGCTGTCAAAAAAGTCAGGGGTAGTGCAGCAGCTTCAGCGTGTGATAACGTTGTCGGCGCCTTAGCTACTA
Source organism: Weissella sp. MSCH1 (assembly GCF_045799135.1). Classification (NCBI taxonomy): domain Bacteria; kingdom Bacillati; phylum Bacillota; class Bacilli; order Lactobacillales; family Lactobacillaceae; genus Weissella; species Weissella sp. MSCH1. Next base: position 90,901 of record NZ_JBJMBA010000036.1, read on the forward strand.
GTGCCGCGTTGACCGCTTGTAACTCTGCATTTGCACCTAAACGTCCCAACTGGCCAGCGTAAAATACAGTATCACCTAACTTGAAATCCGTCACCTTGGCGCCGACTGCAACAACCTCACCAGTCGCATCGAAACCTAAAACATGGGATGACTTATTTGCAACCGCTACTTGACGTTGCTTACCGTCAACTGGATTAACCGCCACAGCTTTCACACGAACAAGCACATCTTCATCTGAAACAACTGGCACAGGAATCGTCATTACCTCGAGTGGTTGCGCCTCATTTGAAGTGGTCACAACTGCTTGCATAAATTCGCTCATCTTTCCTTACCTCTACTTTTCTTACTCAGTCATTGTACCGCCTTTAACAAAAAAATGGCAGACAATTGTGTCTGCCATCATTTTCTTAATCGTTTGTGTTCCCCTCAGCTGCCGTAACCCCTTCACGAAGACCATTCATATCGAGATGGTGTTCTCGGAAAGCAGTATTTTCAATTGGCAAATGCAATTGATAGTCAGAGAACGCCACCAGCGAACCCGTTAACTCAGGCGCTTGGAATTCTAAGACGTGGCCCGCAAATTGACGATCATCACTAATAAAGTGAACGTGCCAACCGGCCGCTACCACACCATGGTATAGCTCAGGTGAGTAATAACCAACCAGCGTACCCGAAACATTTTCACGTTCAAAAACTGGTTGTTGCTTAGTAATCTCAAGCAATGATGGAAATGGTTCAGATGCCTTTGGCGCAATACGCACCTTGATGTGTGAAAACTCCCCACGCAAGCCGATTCCTGAAAAATTGTTGTACAAGTTGTATTCATTAATGACGTCAACATTGCTCAACGTAACATCTTTCAAGGTAATCGCTTTTGACTCAGGCCCGTGCGCCTGGTGTACCGTCGCAAAAGGCACCAAAGTCGACATGTCCGTAATATGATTAACTTTCCCTGAAGACTCAGCCTGGTAAACTTCACCATTCAAAATGATGACTTCCCCGTCGACACCGTGCAACGTACCGATACCCGTATCGCCATGTTCCTTCAGTTCGCCGACAGTGATTGTACCGCCCAACAATCCCGCCATCAATGCAGCTAACGTACTGTGCTGATAAACCGTTGCCATTATTCGATTCCTCCTATTTTTTTACAAAAAGGGGGCGTCCATGACCGGACACCCCCTCATCATTAGATTTCTGATTCAATCAATTGTGACATCAATTCGAAGTTGTGTGAGTAGTCTACTGGTACTTCAACAACAACTGGACCTTCAGTCGCAAATGCTTCGTCCAAGACGGCATCCAATTGGTCTGGCGTATCAACGCGCAATCCCTTGGCACCAGCTGCTTCAGCAAACTTCACGATATCAATATCAGCGATCTTAACACCAGCTGACTTACCATCGTACTTCATTTCTTCTTGGAACTTAACCATGTCATAGTGGTGGTTATCTTGCCAAACAATGTGTACAGTATTCAACTTCATTTGAACAGCCGTTGCCAATTCAACACCTGAGAAGAAGAAGCCACCGTCACCTGATACTGAAACTGCCTTAGCGTTTGGACGCACCATCGCCGCAACCATGGCCCATGGCAACCCAACACCCAACGTTTGCATACCGTTTGAAATCAAGAAGTGGCGTGGTACGTATGACTTAAAGTGACGACCCAACCACAAGTAGTGTGAGCCGATATCTGACGTCAACGTCATGTCATCTGTCATGTGGTTTTGCAATGACTTGATAACATTCAATGGGTGGTTCAAACCAGCATCAGCTGGCGTGTACTTAGGCTCGTCAGCGGCACGCAAAGCGGCCTTCAACTCCGCCAACTTGTTTTGTGAAGCGACTGGCAACTCGTAGCCAGCAACCTTTTCCTTCAAGAAGGCCAACGTGTCAGCCAACGTACCAATCAATTGACGCTCTGGCGTGAAGTTGTTATCAATTTGAACAGCAGCCGTATCCAAAGCAACAATACGCAAATCAGCATTCTTGTTCCAGTTACGTGGCTCATATTCAATTGCATCGTAGCCGACCGTGATTACCAAATCAGATTGCGCCAACAACTGGTCACCCACTTGGTTACGGAAGAAACCGATACGTCCGAAGAAGGTCTTTTCTTCCAAATCACGTGAGATAACCCCAGCGCCTTGGTACGTTTCAACTACTGGTAACGTCGTTTGCGTCAACAATTGGTGCAATGCTTCCGTAGTTGCGTCATCTGATCCACGTGCACCGACCAAGATAACTGGCATTTCAGCTTGCTTAACTTGTTCAGCCAACCAAGTAATGTCAGTCAATGAGGCTGAACCCATACGAGCTGGCTCAACACGTGGCAATGCATTAGCTTCAACAATTGCATCGTCAACATCTTGTGGCAAAGAAACAAAAGCGGCACCAGGCTTAGGCCCATTGGCTTGTGCAATCGCGTTTGACAAGATTTCTGAAATATTGTTTGGATCTTGGATTTCAACTGAGTAATTCGTGATTGGCTCAAACAAAGCAGCTGATGGCGTGCTTTGGTGTGTCAAACGGTACAAGTCCTTACGAGGTACTTGTCCACCAATGGCCAATACTGGATCATTTTCAGCGCTTGCCGTCATCAAACCTGAAGCCAAGTTACCAACACCAGGTCCTGACGTTGCAATCACAACTCCCGTCTTTCCTGTAATGCGAGCAAATCCTTGTGCCATAAAGGCAGCGTTTTGTTCGTGACGCGTAACAACCAACTTAGGTGATACAGCACCTTCTGCTGGGTGTTCCAATGTTTCAAACAAACGGTCAATCTTAGCACCGGGAATCCCGAATACCAAATCAACGCCGTGATTGTTCAAGCTGTCGACAACTAGGTCGGCACCATACTTCTTCATCTCAGCCATGAGTTTAATACCTCTTTAAATAATTGCGTAATAATATTAATAAATTTCATTGTACGCTTTCTTTGTAAAAATGAGTAGTCGCAAAACTTCTTGTGAAAAACAGCATTATAAACCAAGCCCACCACTCTAAAGATGCAGGTTTTAAAGTTGGTTAGTTTGTGAACTTTCGACAAAAAGACGCGACTACTCAAATTGAATAGTCGCGTCTTTCTTAATTGCTAATATTTACTTAGGCGTCCAAACGGGCGAAACCGCCTTCAGCAACTTCCTTCAAAGTCTTAGCTGAGGCAGCCATCTTAGCAGCTTCTTCTTCAGACAATGTCGCTTCAATAACAGCTTCGACACCGTTAGCGCCGATAACAGCAGGCGTTCCGATATAGATATCGTTCAAACCGTATTGGCCTTCCATCCAGGCACCAACTGGCAAGACCATCTTCTCATCGCGGAAGATTGCTCGTGTAATACGGGCCAATGACGTTCCGATACCGTAGAACGTTGCGCCCTTACGGTTGATGATTTCGTATGCCTTGTGCGCTGTATCGTACAAGATTTGATCCAAATCAGCGTCTGAGATACCAGCTTCAGCAGCCCACAACTTCAATGGACGGCCACCAATCAAAGCTTCATCAAAGTTGGCGAACTCTGAATCACCGTGCTCACCCAAAATGTAAGCATCAACTGCCTCAGGTGAGACGTTGAACTTCTTTGCCAAAGCCATGCGCAAGCGGGCCGTGTCCAATGACGTACCTGATCCGAAGACGCGGTTCTTTGGGAAGCCTGAGAACTTTTGTACCGCCATTGTCAAAATATCAACTGGGTTAGCAGCAACCAAGAAGATACCGTTAAATCCTGATTCAACGATTGGTGACACGATTGACTTGATGATCTTCAAGTTCTTGTCAACCAAGTCCAAACGCGTCTCACCTGGCTTTTGTGGGGCTCCGGCCGTGATAACAACCAAGTCGGCGTCCTTGGCATCGTCATATGAACCTGAGTAGACGTTCTTGTTAAACGTCCAAGGAGCCGCGTCCTCCAAGTCCAAAGCGTCACCTTCCGTGCGCTCCTTCATAATATCAACGATTACCAATTCTTCGGCGATACCTTGTTGCATCAATGCGAATGCGTATGATGAACCAACCGCACCGTCTCCGACAAGAACAACCTTTTGGTGGTGTTGTGCCATGATTATATTCCTCCACAATTACTTAATATAAGTTTCAAATCTTTTATAGTTTAGCATAATTCACTGACAATGTGAATATCTGTACAACGTTTGAATGGCGACATTTCGCAACGTGTGTGGTACAAATTAGTCGATTTTTCCATTTGTGAAACATTTATTCACAAATAAGCGCAAAATAAAAAGGCGCTTCCGAAAAATCAGAAACGTCTTTCCGTTATCACTGGGCATACTGGATTCGAACCAGTGCATGACGGTACCAGAAACCGTTGCCTTACCGCTTGGCTAATGCCCAAAAATCAACTTCTATATGATACAACAACCAGCAGACGAATTCAAGTCTCAAAAATAACAAAAAGCCCCGCGTATCCGCGGAGCATTTAATTTCAGTGGTGAGAGGCCACCGATTTTTCTTAACGTAAATTAAGATAAAGAGAAAAGAGTTTTACGTGGCCTAATAGAGAGAGAGAGAAACCACGGTTCATCTCTGAACACTTACTATCTTACTGCAATACTTAGTTAAACAACGAAAAGTACCAAAAATGATGCAAAACCACCCCTTTTTATAAAAAAGCCGGACAAATCCCCCTCTGATTTGTCCGGCATCTCATGCTATTACTCTAAGTTTCGCGCTTTTACTTTCGCCTTCGTCTTTGAAACGACCTTATCGTCGAATTGACGGATAAACGCCAACACTTTGTGTGCTTTGTCTTCCCCAAAAGACTCCACCCAACCATCAAAGCGATTTTCGACGCGCTTCGTCACAATTCGTTCAACATCCGCGCCAGCTTCAGTCAAATGTAGCAACATGCGGCGACGATCCATTTCATCAGGCTCTTGATAAATGAATTCCTTCTTCAACAGCATCTTAATTTGACGTGATACGGCTGCCCGCGTAACATGTCGTCGTTCAACGACATCAGTTAGCGTTAACCCATCCTGATCAGCGATGCTATGCATAATCAAATATTGTTCGAACGACAACCCATAATCAGCTGCCGGCTCCGAAACAACTTCGTCTAAATACTTCAGCGTTGATAAATACGCATCGATATACTGACTTAACAGTTCCATCATTACCCTCCACAAAATATCCCAAAGTTATATAACGCTAACCATTGTACAGTAAACCACAAGCCTTGTCAGCCGGAAAAGGAACCTAATTCAGACCGTCAGAATACCAAAAAAGCACCTTAACAATTCAGTTAAAGTGCTTTTTATATACCTTTAAAATCAGCGAACAATCATGACTGTTACAGGGGCATTATTTGCCACATAACTAGATTGTGAGCCAAAGTACTTTTCCGCGCCTCGTTGTGAGTGTGACCCAATCACGACCATATCCGGCTTGACTGATGGAATGACATCCTTAACAATCACCTCACCCGGCTCGCCTTCAGCGAATACCGTGTCAACGTGACTAACGCCCGCATCAACCGCCGTTTGTCGGTAACGAGTAAGCGCCTCTTCGACGTCCTCACGTGCTGCAGCATTCTTTTCCTTTGAAAAGTAATCAAAGACGTTCATCTGTTCGGCCTCAAAGACAGAAACAATGATCAGTTCTGAATCATCTTCTTGTGCTTGGTGAATAGCGTTAACTAATGCTAGTTGACCCAACTTTGAATCATCAACAGCTGCCAACACTCGTTTAAAATGCTTTGCCTCTACCATGAACTCGTCCCCCTTTTACTTAAACAATGGTGCCAAAGTCGACACAATCAATTGAATATTCAATCCCGTCAAGATAACTGCCACGGCATACCCCAAAACAGTTGCCCATCGGGGGTTAACAAACTCACCCATGAACTTCTTCGATGACGTAAAGTAAATCAATGGGAACATTGAGAATGGCAAAGCCACTGACAAGAACACTTGTGAGTAAACCAAAAGACGATCTAAGGCCCCTTCAGTTGCACCGAAGATAATGGCAAAAATCACAATTGGAATCAACGCAATACCACGCGTCAAAATTCGTTGTAGCCACATTGGCATCCGCCAGTGAGTATACCCCTCCATGATAATTTGCCCAGTCAAGGTACCCGTAATTGTTGAGTTTTGACCTGACGCCAACAACGCAATAGCGAACAGCATGCTCAAGACAGGGCTGGCAATTGCACCAACAATCGCTTTATCGTTAAGGGCGTTAAACAAATCACCAAAGGCTTCAAGCTCTGACCCGTGACCGAAGAACAATGCTGCACCAACAATCAATAATAGCGAGTTAACAACAAACGCACCCGTTAGTTGAATGTTTGAGTCCCAAGTTGTGAAACGAATTGCTTCGGCAATGTTCTTCTTCTCGCTCCGATCAACCTTTCGCGTTTGCGAAATTGATGAGTGGAGATACAAGTTGTGCGGCATAACCGTCGCACCCACAATTCCTAACGCCAACATCAACTGACCATGCTTCAAAATATCATGGTGTGGCACCAAGTTGACCGCCACCTGACCCATGTCTGGCTTTGCTAGAAACGCCATATATAGGAACACAAGCAGAATCACGATAATCAACGTTAAGACAATACCTTCAATCTTACGGAACCCGAGCTTCATTAGAAGCAAGAGTAGCAAAACATCCAGCGCTGTGATAATTACACCCCACAAAAGTGGCAGGCCGAACAGCAAGTGGATGGCAATCGCCGCACCGATAACTTCGGCCATTTCAGTTGCCATAATCGCCAATTCCGTCATGAACCAAAGGATGTAACCAATCCATTTATTCGTGGAATCACGCGTCATTTGGGCCAGATCTTTCTGAGCCACAATCCCTAGTTTAGCCGCCATATATTGCAACAACATCGCAATTAAACTAGATACTAAGATCACAGAAATCAATAGGTATCGATACTGTGCCCCACCGACAATTGACGTAATCCAGTTACCTGGGTCCATGTAACCAACGGCAACCAATGCCCCTGGTCCACTCCACGCCATCAACTTCCGCAAAAATCCGCCGCCTTGTGGAACTTCCACTGTGCTGTTGATTTCCGCCAAACTTGGACCATCAGTCGCTTGTGCGTTTGCAACTGACGGATCCTTTACTGAATCTTTTGCCATCAGTAAATATGCCTCCTTGTTTTTTGGTACGTTTAATTATCTTACTTTACGTATATTTTGTAAACAATGAAAGCCCGTGATATCAACGTTCGATCGGCATACCCAAAATAGGAAAAAAGCGCCCGTCACTTGACAACTATCAAAAAATAATGTAATTTAGAACAGTTGAAAAAATAATCGATTATTAAACACTGCCTTTCTTTTCTGACACGGCGGTGTAAGGGAGGATAAAAATATGGCAGTTCCTGCACGTAAGACTTCAAAGAACGCAAAGCGCTCACGTCGCGGTGGTCAAGGCGGACTTAAGACGCCTGCTATCCACATGAACGAAAACGGTGTTTACGTACGTAACCACCACGTGGCCGCTGATGGTTCATACAAGGGTAAGCAAGTTGTTTCACCTAAGTAATTAGGAAAGACTACTAGGATTCGTCCTAGTAGTCTTTTTTTATGCCTTGCAGCCACCGCTTGATACGTTGCCAAGCCCCCATCGTGCTTGGTTGCGCATCAGGCTCACGCGTCGCATCTTGTAAGACGTTCTCCACCATTTCATACACCTCATGGACACCAGGGCCAATCACAACTTGATATTGGCCAAGGAGCGCGTTAAAGGCCTCTCCAGCCACGCCATCAATTGCAACCAACCGAGGCGAATCAACCTTACCGGGATCAACTAAATAAAAACGCAATCGTGTCACACAATGGATTACCCGTTTAATATTTGTCGCGCCCCCAACAGCTTGGACAATTTGTTCAGCTTGCTTTCGTTCCAGACTAACCACCATCATCACCCCCTTTACTCGTATTTTACCGCCGATTACGCAAAAAAGCAGTTATCTCAAATTGAGATAACTGCTTTTTGTTTGACTCATATTACATGTCTTGCTCAAAATCAGCAGGCGTGTACAACTTAAATACCTTTGTAAACAACAAGTCGACTACGAAACCAGCAACAGCTGGCACAATCAACCAAGTCAACAAGGCTGGGAAAGCACCAATCGTGTGCGTTACGATATCTCGTTCGGCACCATCAGCAATCATTGATTGAATTGGTGAAACCATTCCAATCCAACCGAAACCAGCTGACGTAGGCGTTCCTTGTACGTTGAAGATGGCCACTGGGATGGCTGAGATAGCTGCTGCAACCAAGAAGCTCAAAATCATAATAGGCTTCTTGAAAATTGCTGGCATCATACCCTTCATCGCACCCAAGAAGATGGCAACCGTCGTTCCCTTCTTGTTAACCTTCCATGAGTTGATCAACAAGATAACTGTCGTGGCAACAACACCAGCACCGGCAGCACCGGCACCCAAACCTGACAAGGCGATCGCCAAAGCAATTCCAACCGTTGAGATAGGCGTGATAATGATGAATGAGAAGGCCATCGCAATCGCAATTGACATTGGCAATGGTTGCAAGTCAGTTGCCAAACGCACAGCATCACCAACCCAAGTCGTGATGTAAGCAACGTATGGGGCAATTGCCTTACCAAACAAAGCCACACCACCACCAATAACAATTGGACTCAAGATAATCGCTACTGCACCAAAGCCCTTTAGGTACTTTGATACTAACCAGATAACCAAAACTGCAACCGCAGCGACGATGATAGCGTTAATCACGTCACCGGCACCAGCTGCGATGTACACGTTAGCAGGTGCCGTCAACTTAACGCCTGTCACTGGGTTTACGAAGCCAGCAGGTGCCGTTGCCCACTTTACAGAACCAGCAGATGCACCAACCGCAATCGCCATAACACCCGCATCAAGTGCCTTCATGCGGAATTGCATGGCAATCGCAAGACCAATCAACAACGGAATGAATGATGAGAACAGCGTCAAAATCGCTGACAAATCAAGCGCCCATTGCGCCGTTCCGAACATCTTCAAGATGTACTTCATTACGGCAGATGGCAAAACACCAATCAAGATACCTTGGGCAGAACCAGAAAGCACCTTGAAGAAGAAATCCTTCAACTTCAGCTCGTATGAGCCGTCAAAAAATTCGCTCGTCATAATATTCAATTAACCTTTCAAACCAAAAACTCAATTCCCAACAAATTCTCGAAAACCGCTGAATCTCACAACAGTCGGTATTTCATTTGGAGAGGATTATAAAAATGAATAATTACTTACAAAAAGTAAGTTATCACAATTAGTATTCAACTGCAATAGCTGGAGTTTCACCATTAATAAATGCCAATGAGGCATCCATTGATTGGTGAACCATTTCAAGCACAGCCTTTGTCGTGTAGAAAGCCGTGTGAGGCGTAACCAAGACGTTCTCGCGGGCAATCAAGTCAGCAATCTTAGCGTCTGGGAATTCCTTATCTGACCAGTCGACGTTAAACAAACCAACTTCTTCTTCGTAAACGTCCATTGCAAAGTCTGAAATCTTACCTGAATCCAAACCAGCAATAACTGCGTCGATATCCATCAAGTTACCGCGTGAAACGTTAACCAAGACAACGCCGTCCTTCATCTTTGCAATTGACTCTGCGTTGATCATGTGGTGGTTAGCTGGGACACCTGGTACGTACAATGAAATAACGTCTGCTTGTGCGTACAACTCATCCAACGTATCAACGTAGATGCCTTCTGCTTCCAACTCTGCATTGCGGTACAAATCGTAAGCGATTACCTTGGCGCCGAAGCCCTTCAAGATGTTAATCGCAACACGACCAATGTGACCAGTACCGATAACACCAACCGTTTGCATGCGCACTTCACGTCCAATTGTTGGTGCCCAACGCAAGTCGTGGTTCGCAATCTTGGCGTCCAACGCCTTCGCACGACGCAACAAACGTGACATTTGAATCATTGAGTGCTCAGCAATGGCGTTTGGTGAGTAAACAGGTACGTTTGAAATTGAAAAATCAAATTCGCGAGCGGCATCGAAATCAATGTTATCCGTACCAACGTTACGCAATGACATCTTGTTGATGCCCAATTCGTGCAATGCCGTCAACGTCTCACGTGTGTAGTCCAATTGTTGGTAGACATTAACTGCATCAGCACCTTCTGCCAACTTAGCCGTCTCGGGATCCAACAACTTGTCAGTGTACCCAACTTCAACTTCCGGGTGAGCGGCAATCCACTCGTTCAATGATGGCTTTTCGTCTTCACGAATACCGTATGCAAAAATCTTCATAACTAAAATCCTCCAAAGCGTTTCTTAACACTTATTCATTATAAGGTAACTTGTGAATAAGTCAACATACTTTCCTAAACTAGTTTCACATAGTTTTGTCCCATTTGGACAAACTTCGGGCCAAAACCCCCACTAATGTTACAGTAGTATGTCAAACGGCGTATCTTTCGACCCCTTTTTTGCTGCATAAAAGTTCACAAATTTCACGAATAATTCACATTTGGCCCTAAAAAACGGTCAAAAACCACCAAAACTCCAACTTATCGGAATACGCAACGTTAATCTAAGAAAAAAACATGCCCCAAACGACGACATTCAGGACATGTTTATGACAAATATTAACGATTTACTTACGATCGTCAGCGTTCTTCATGATCTTATCAACCAAACCGTATTCAAGTGATTCTTCCGCATCCAACCAGTGGTCACGTTCCGTATCACGTTCAAGACGCTCGTATGGGTTGTCTGTGTTTGCAGCCAAGATTTCATTCAACTTCTTACGCGTCTTCAAAATCTCTTCAGCCGCAATCGCAATTTCAGTTTGTTGACCTTGTGCACCACCAGATGGTTGGTGAATCATAAACTGAGAGTTAGGTAGCATAAAGCGCTTGCCCTTTGCTCCTGATGAAGCCAAGACTGACGCCATTGAAGCAGCCAAGCCGATAACAATCGTTTGTACATCGGCGTGGATGAAGTTCATAGTGTCATAGATGGCCATACCGGCATTAACTTCTCCACCAGGAGAGTTAATGTACATGTAGATATCCTTATCTGGATCTTGTGCATCCAAGAATAGCAATTGGGCAATGATTGCCGTTGCCATTTGTGATTCAATTGGTCCACTGACCATGATAATACGGTCAATCAACAAACGTGAGTAAATGTCGTAAGAACGTTCACCACGTGATGATTGCTCAATAACGTATGGAATTGGGTTCATTTTTTAATTTCCTCCTGATGTTCAAATCAGAACATACCTATATTTTAGACATTTCGTCAAACATGGTCAAACAAAAAGAAGCCTTCTAGTTGATTCCTTTAGGAAGTGCCCCCGTCGTCCGTAAATCATCAGCCATCTTCGAGAGTTTACGCAGACGGTGATTAACCCCTGACTTAGAAATTTCACCAGATGGCACGTATTGACCAAGTTCCGACAACGGTTCCTCACGATGGGCAAGCCGAACCTCGGCAATTTCACGTAACTTTTCAGGCAGACGAGCTAAACCAATTTCTTCATCTAAAAATTCAATATCATCAATCTGCTTTTGGCTGGCATTAACCGTCTTATCCAAATTAGCATTCTCGGCATTAACTAATCGGTTAACAGAATTACGCATATCCCGTAGAATACGCACGTCTTCCATTTTAAGCATGGCATTAGTCGCCCCAATCACCATTAACATATCACCGATTTTTTCAGCCTCTTTTAGATAAACAATGTAACCTGACCGGCGATCAACGACTTTAGCATTTAAATCAAACCGATTCATCAAGCCTTCCAATTGGTGCGCTTGTTCTTCATACAATGAATAAATCTCTAAGTGATACCGACTTGTTTCTGGATTATTAACCGATCCGGCCGCCAGAAACGCCCCACGCAAATAAGAACGTGCTTTACCTTCATCAGCTAGCCAGTCATCTGGTACCGTTGGCAATAATTCAAAGTCTTCAAAAATGTGCAAATCATCCAGCAATTCATTGACACCTTGCACGATTCGGACGACATACAAATTATTCTTCTTCAGTTTCATCTGGCGTCGGACCGAAATTTCTGACGGCAACTGGTAGAACTGTTGGAGCAACCCCAGAATCCGTCGGGCTGTCGCTGCATTCTCAGTTTGTACATTCAGCGTAAACCGCATGTTTGCTAGTCCTAGCGAACCATTCATTCGCAACAATGCTGACAATTCAGCCTTCGCATTATCTGGATTGTTAATCTCAAGCATTGTTAATTCTTTTTTCACATCACTTGCAAATGACACAGTTTACACCTCCTTTTTATATTTCGGGCGAGTTAGCAATTTGCATGATTAACTGGGCCACAATATCACCATTGTGAAAGGCGCCATCATCCCGCAACTCTAACAAATCGCCCAAGACAGGTACCGCACCTTCTTGTCGGACTTCTTCCGGATCAAACGTCACCTGGTGCGAGACCTCATTCCACTTCTTCCAGTCGATATAATCTTCTGGTACGACGCCAGTATTCATAATCACAGCATCGACGACGTTATCACCCACGTGTCGATTAATCGCACGGAGGTGATCAGCATCTGAGAAATCATCAGTTTCGCCCTTTTGCGTCATGATGTTCGCAATGTAAACCACTTTCGCCCGGGTTGCCTTTAATGCTTCAGCGACGTTAGGCACCATCAAATTTGGTAAGACACTCGTAAACAAACTTCCTGGTCCTAAAACAATCACATCCGCGTTCAAAATAGCGTTAATGACTTCTGATGGCGCTTGCGCAACTTCATTCGTCGAATCATCTTGCGGTGTCACCCAAATACTATCAATGCGCTTGTGGGCAGCCGTAATTTCAGCTTCGCCAGACAAAGTCGTGCCATCTGAAAATGTGGCATGCAACACCAATGGCTCGTCCGCTACCGGATACACATGGCCCTGTACGTCCATGACTTTTGCCAACGTCTGAACACCTGTAAAAATGTCACGTTCCTTTTCTGCCATCGCTGCAATGATTAAGTTCCCCAACGCGTGATTCGCTAGCATTTCATCCTCTTTGCGAAAACGGTATTGGAAAATATCAATAATTTCTTGTGGCAAACTCGATAAAACGGCCATCACATTTCGAATATCACCAGGCGGTACCATATTGAGATAATCCCGCAACGTTCCAGAAGAGCCACCATCATCAGCCACCGTAATAACGGCAGTTAAATCAGTATCATACTGCTTCAACCCCCGTAAAATCACAGGTTGGCCGGATCCACCGCCAATGACAACAATCTTTGGCCGTGTCGTTACTTTAAAGGTCTCCGTCATGAGCGATTACTGCTTTCTTTACGACGCTCAATGTCACGGTGGTATTCGTTTACCTTCCAATCAGTCGCCAAATCTTGGCTCAAGCGGTGTGCAAACGCCACTGATCGGTGTTGACCGCCAGTGCAACCAAAGGCAATCGTTAGTGTACTTTTACCCTCAGCCTTATACTTTGGTAACAACCACTTAATCAAGCTACTTTGACGCTCATAAAATTCTTCGGCATCTTCGCTTGACCAGACATAATCCCAAACTGCCTTATCCAAGCCCGTTTGTTCACGCAAAGCCGTGATGTAGTAGGGATTCTTTAAAAAGCGCACATCAATAATCAAGTCAGCATCAACTGGCACACCATACTTAAAGCCGAAGCTCATCACTTGCACAGCGAAAGTCCCAGCACGATCAGCATCCGACCCGAAATGTTCTTGAATATAGTTACGCAATTGACGAGGAGCAAAATCATCTGTATGAATCACTTCGCTCGCCATATCATGAATTTCCGTTAGTTGTTGACGTTCAGTTTGAATACCGTACAACGTGCCCCGGTCACCTGACAATGGGTGCGAACGGCGTGTTTCCTTATAGCGGGCCACCAATTCTTCATCCGTCGCATCGATATACACAATCTTCAAGTCATACTTATCATGATTTGAAGCCGACATAATGCGAATTTCGTCATCTAAGTCAGCGAAAAAACTTTGTGACCGCAAATCAATCATCACTGCAGCCCGCTGAATGTTTTCTTCGTCAGAAATCATTTGCCAGAATTTTGGCAACATAGCAGGTGGCAGGTTTTGAACAGTAAAGTAGCCAAGATCTTCAAAGGCTTGAATAGCAACTGTTTTACCAGCGCCACTCATCCCCGTAACGATGACCAATTCTTTTTTAGGCATACGCGTTCCCTCCGAACATATAATGTGTCTAGGTTATTATACCATTGAGAGGAAACGCCCGGCTATGTGGTTTTTGTGAACCGTTAACTTGATATCAAAAAACTCCCTAGATAGCTGATTTCAGCCTTCTAGGGAGTTTTTACATAACGCCAAGAATTACTTCTTGTTGTTCGCTGCCTTACGTGCATCGTGCAATGCCTTCAATGCGCGCTTGCGAGTCTTAATGTTTGGGCTCTTCATCTTACGACGAGCTGATGCCACATCCAACTTTTCAGCCATGATGTTTACCTCACTTTTTAGTCTTTATTTTCTTCAAAAATATAACTTACAAAAAGGAAGTATACACGCATCAAACCCCAAACGCAACCAAAAAGGTCAACTGTAACATGGACTTAATCTTTACTTTGCCGTCGCTGCAGCTGCACGTTCGCGGTCACGTGTCATAATTGGGCCAAGATATTGACCTGTATATGAAGCTGACACGGCAGCGATATCCTCTGGCGTACCGGTGGCAAGCACCGTTCCACCACCTTCACCGCCTTCTGGACCCATATCAATTAGCCAGTCAGCTGTCTTGATGACATCCAAATTGTGTTCGATAACCAAAACAGTGTTACCACCATCAACGAGACGTTGTAACACTTCAAGCAAACGTGAAATGTCATCAACGTGCAAGCCAGTGGTTGGTTCATCCAAGATGTAGAATGTCTTACCAGTTGACTTACGTTGCAGTTCTGACGCCAACTTCATGCGTTGTGCTTCACCACCAGACAACGTCGTCGCTGATTGGCCAAGTGTTACATAACCCAAACCAACATCAACAATCGTTTGCAACTTACGACGAATCTTTGGAATTGGTGCGAAGAAGTCAACAGCTTGTTCAGCCGTCAAATTCAAAACATCAGCAATCGTCAAACCACGGTACGTTACTTCAAGCGTTTCTGAGTTGTAACGGGTACCACCACAAACTTCACATGTTACGTAAACATCAGGGAGGAAGTTCATCTCGATCTTGATGACGCCATCACCCTTACATGCCTCACAACGACCGCCCTTCGTGTTAAATGAGAAGCGGCCCTTGTTATAGCCACGTAGCTTTGCTTCATTTGTTTGCGCAAATAGCGTGCGAATATCATCAAAGACGCCAGTATACGTCGCTGGGTTTGAACGTGGCGTACGCCCGATTGGACTTTGATCAATATCAACAATCTTGTCGACATTCTCAAAGCCGGTCATCTTCTTGTACTTACCAGGCTTTTCAGAGTTATTGTTTAACTCCATCTTCAAAGCTCGCTTCAAGATTGTGTTCACCAGCGTTGATTTTCCAGAACCAGAAACCCCGGTCACGGCGACAAACTTGCCTAAGGGGAAGTCAACTTTCACATTTTTCAAGTTATTTTCCGATGCGCCGGTAATCGTAATCTTTTTACCATTACCCTCACGTCGCGTTTCAGGAACTGGAATAAACTTCTTGCCTGCTAGGTATTGTCCCGTTAGCGAGTTGTCATTTGCTTCGATTTCTGCCGGGGTACCCGTCGCCATGATTTCACCACCGTGGTCACCAGCCCCTGGTCCCACGTCGATGATGTAGTCTGCCGCTTTCATCGTATCTTCATCGTGTTCAACGACAATCAATGTGTTACCCAAATCACGCATCTGCTTCAATGAATTAATCAAGCGGTCATTGTCACGTTGGTGCAACCCAATTGATGGCTCGTCCAAAACATACATCACACCCGATAGGTTTGACCCAATTTGCGTTGCCAAACGAATACGTTGTGCCTCACCACCCGACAACGTTCGCGCTGAACGAGAGAGCGTTAGATAGTCTAACCCAACGTTCTTCAAGAAGCTCAAACGATCCGTAATTTCCTTAACAATGGGCGCTGCAATCTGACTGTCTTGCTCACCAAACTTCACATTTTCAAAGAATTCCAATTCCTTATCAACTGGCATCTCTGACACTTGGCCAATGTGCTTATCACCAACCTTGACCGACAAAGCGGCTGGGTTCAAACGGTATCCGCCACAAGCGTTGCAAGTCAATTCGTCCATGTAACCACGCATTTGTTCACGGGTAAAATCAGAATTTGATTCACGGTAACGACGGTCGATGTTATTCATCACCCCTTCGAATGGGACGTCAACATCACGCACCCCACCAAAATCATTCTCATAGTGGAAGTGGAATGGCTTCAAACGTGAGCCATATAGCACCATGTCTTGTTGGTCAGCGGTCAATTCTTCAAATGGAACGTCCATTGGAATCCCAAATTGCTCAGCAAATTGGCGCAACATTTCTGGGTAGTATGATGATGAAATTGGGTTCCAGGCCACAATAGCTCCGTCAGCCAATGACTTTGACTTATCAGGAATAACTCGGTCAACATCGACCTCAAGTGTCATCCCCAAGCCCCCACAGATTTCACACGCTCCCATAGGTGCGTTGAATGAAAAGAGCTGTGGTTCCAGCTTACCAACGGCAAAGTCCTTCAACGGACCGGTGTAGTGATCTGAGAACGTAATTGGTTCACCACCAATCACATCAACCGTCACAACCCCTTCAGCCATGCGCATTGCTGATTCAAATGATTCGAATAAACGAGCGCGTGACCCATCCCGCAAGATAATACGATCAACCACAATTGAAATATCGTGATACTTGTTCTTATCCAATGTCAGCTCGTCGGTGATTTCATGCATCTCACCATCGACCATAACACGGACAAACCCTTCTTTTTGAATGCGTTCAAAAGCCGTCGCATGCGAACCACGCTTATGACGAACAATTGGTGATAGGATTTGCATCCGCGCCCCTTCATCCAAGTTCTCCGTCAAATAATTCAACATTTGGTCAATTGACGTCTTCACAATCGTGCCATCTTCAGCCGCGTCAGGCTGCCCAACACGGGCAAATAATAGACGATAATAGTCGTTAATCTCAGTTACCGTTCCCACCGTTGAGCGAGGATTTTTTGAGGTCGTCTTTTGATCGATAGAGATAGCAGGACTTAATCCTTCAATGGCATCTACATCCGGCTTATCCATTTGTCCTAAGAATTGACGGGCATAGGCAGACAAGCTTTCAACATAACGTCTCTGTCCTTCTGCATATAACGTGTCAAAGGCAAGTGAACTCTTACCAGAACCAGAGAGTCCGGTCATCACCACGAATTTGTCACGGGGAATCGCCACGTCCACATTTTTCAAATTGTGAGCGCGCGCGCCGTGAATATTGATCCAATCATTGGCCATTTCGGGCGGCCTCCTTCATGTGTTTTTAGTTAGTGTTATTATACCCCTAAACGCAAGTGAGGTGTTAGTTATAACCTAACACCTCACTTACTTTCTTAAATTAAATTCAACTTAGCTTACTCTGAATAAGGTGCGTTATGCTTCAAAAAGCGGTTAAACCATACGAAGTTTAGCACACCCAATGCCAACATAAACCAAAAGACATGCTGGGCGCCGCGCGCTGTTTGTGTTGCAACGGAGGCAGCACTGTCAGGGTTCACCTTCATTAACAATGACGCCACCGTTGTTCCGATGGCACCGGCAAACTGCTGCGCCGTGTTAAAAATCGCGTTACCATCGGCACGTTCGGGCAATGATAACTGAGCTAGCCCAGCGGTCATTGACGTACCAAAGGCTAGATTCCGGCCGAGCGTCATCAACAGGTAAAAGATTGTCATTGAGATAACTGTGCCATTCATCGTCATCATCGACCAAACCATCATAATCACGACAAACGCTGCATTACCTGCCAACAGGGGCATCTTTGGTCCGTACACATCATACGCACGCCCATAAATTGGATTCAACAGCGCTCCAGCCAACGACCCCGGCATCAAGGCAAAGCCGGCAATCATTGTCGTCGCTCCCAAGGATAATTGGACAAATGTCGGTACGGCAAAATTAACCATCAAATTGGTAAACATGCACGCGACGTACCCCAACATCGCAAAACGCAACGCAGGCACTTTAAAAATACCTAAGTTTAAAAATTGGCGTGTCGCATGCTTAGCTCGGTATAAGAAGGCGGCAAATGCTAGGGCAGCAACAATCAGCAAGGCAAAGAGCATCCCACTAACATGTCCATGTTCTAACTGACTTAATGCCCACAAGAAAGTGGTAAAGGCAATGGCCAACATCGCAAAACTCATATAATCAAAGCGGAACGCGGCATTTTTAATATGATCCGTTGGCACGGTCTTAATTGAAATAACCAGCGAGACAAACGCAACTGGTAACACCAATAAGAAAATTTCACGCCAACCTAAGTAATAAGCCACGACACCACCAAAAATTGGTCCGAAGGCTGGGGCCAACGATAAAATCATCGTGCCGAAGAGGCTGGGACAAAACTCAGCTGAACATTTTGAATAAAAGCAGGCGCAAACCCATGTATATCAAGGGTTTGCGCCTGCTTTTTGGTATAATAGTGGTAATAAAGGCAAAGAAAAAGACGTTGAGCGGCAACTCAACGTC